>JABUUA010000171.1 GCA_021443405.1 Bacteroidaceae bacterium | reverse complement strand
CCACGGGTCACATGTACGGGCACGTGACCGTTGATGATGTGGCGATTGGGGCCTTCTACGCCGAATTCATCGAGGATTTTGTCGCATATCTCCGGGTTGTTCCTAAGCAGATAGTAGTTGCCTTTGTGCTCTTCATGTGTGCTCTTGTCCACGAGGAAATAGCGCTCGAATGTGGTCATCCGGTCCTTGTCGAACAGAGGACTGTCGATGCCGCACCATAGATACCAGAAGAAATCTTTGGCCGGTTGGCGGTCGGCCTTAGGAATTTCCGAGTTAAAGGCGCTACGCATTACCATACCTATATTGTGCATCAGGTCTTTGCCCTTGCATTTCTTACCCAACAGTTCAACTTCCTTCAGGCTGCCGTCTGCGTTCATCGGGATGCTGGCGTGGAAAAGAAGATTGCCATTGCATACGGCGTACATGCAGCCGTGCGACAACATGCACTGTATGTGCCTCTGCAGCTTGTCGCTCACGCGGAAGGAGTGGTGAATCTTTTGCATCAGGTCTGTCTCCTCGGCCGTAAGGTCGTAGGGATGGGCGGCATCTAATGTTGGGAGGAAAGCGTCGCGCATCTCGTAGTCTTTCCCGTCGTGATGATAGACGGCCTTCTGCGTGTCCACGCCCTCAAGTAAGGTCCTGTGGTCCATCTTCCACTCGGGATGGCGCAGAATCATTTGGGCCTCCAGCTTGAATTGTATGATGCTGATGGCCTTGTGCATTTGTGCGATGAGACGGCGTGTTTTATGGTCGTGGGTGGTGTCTGCGGGGTCGAGGCGCGGACCGAAGAAATCACAGGGGTCATCGGCATAGACCTCCATGGCGAAAGTAGCCAAGGGCAGGAGGTTGATGCCGTATCCGTCCTCCAGGGTCGCCATATTGCCGAAGCGGAGAGATAGGCGCAGCACGTTGGCAATGCAGCAGTCGTTGCCAGCCGCGGCTCCCATCCAAAGGACGTCGTGATTACCCCATTGGATGTCGAAGTTGGGCATACCGCACAGGTGGTCCATGATTATGTGGGCACCGGGTCCGCGGTCGAATATGTCGCCGAGTATGTGCAACTGATCGACGGCAAGGCGTTGAATCACGTTACAGAGCGCGATGATGAAGGCGTCGCTCTGGCGCGTTTGCACGATGCTCTCGATAATTCCGTCGTAATACGCCTGCTTGTTTCCATCGGAAGGTGATTCGTGCAGCAGCTCCTCGATGATATAAGCGAACTCATGCGGCAGGGCCTTTCTCACCTTGCTTCGGGTGTATTTCGCGCTGATTTCCTGACACACCTGTATCAGTTGTTGTAACGTCGTGCGGTAGAAGTCGTCGAGTTGCACGTCCGTTTCCTTGAGGATTTCGAGCTTTTTTGCGGGATAATAGATGAGGGTGCACAGCTCGCGTATCTGGGGCTCTGAGAGCGTGTCGGCAAAGAGTTCCACTACTTTGCGGCGGATGCTTCCGCTCGCATTCTTCATGATGTGCAGAAAAGCCTCGTATTCCCCGTGGATGTCGGCCATGAAATGTTCCGTCCCTTTGGGGAGGTTGAGTATAGCTTGGAGGTTGATGATTTCGGTGCTGGCACTGCTGACGCTCGGAAAACTCTGCGAGAGCAACTCCAGGACACGCTTGTCATTATAGGTTTGTTCTGTTTCAGTCATTGGGTGTTCATCTTTCCCACAAAGTTACGTAAAATAATCTAAAAAGGGTAGGCAAAAGTTAATTATTTGGCAGTGTGACCGTTTTTTTGTAATTTTGCAGTTTGAAAGTTAAGGACATGGCCCGACTGACGGCACTTATAGTACTATCCATGGCGAGCGGCAGTGCGCGCGTCTATGCGCAGGAGATTGCTCCGGATTCGGCGGCGACGGATAGGGACGTGCGCAAGTCGAAGAATCCTATTGCTTGGGTGATGAAGCGGTTGCAAGATTCCAACAAGCAAAGCGACAAGCCGTTCAACTGTAGTGTGATAGCAGGACCGTTCTACGACGCCACGTCGAGTTTCGCCATTGGCGGGGGCGTGTCGGGCATTTACTCCTGGGACCGGCAGGATTCCGTGCTGCAGAAAAGTACGCTTTCCGCCATGGTGAAGGCCAGTGTGCGCGGAATGGTGTCGCTGGACATTAACGGGAAGAACTACATGCCTCGCGACCGTTATCGCTGGAACTATAAACTAAAGATTGCGAACGAAAACTTGTATTACTGGGGAGTTGGGTACGACAATGGCCTTGACGATGCAAACAAAGGGCAGTATCGTCAGGTGAAAGTGCATTTCCACCCCGATTTTCTGTTCCGTGTCGCGCGCGACTTTTACGTTGGACCTATGGCCGATGTGAAGTTCACACACGCTTATCATCTCCGCCTCACCGATAACACTCCCATCCAGCCCTCCACACTTACGGCCAACGGCGTGGGCGCGGCCATCCTGTACGATTCGCGCGACTTCAGTCTCAACGCCTATCGTGGGCAGTACCTTCGTATCGAGCAATCGATTTATCCGAAACTATCTAATAAGTATCACTTCACTAGCACGGACGTCACCTTCTGCACTTATCACGGGCTGTGGAAGTCGGCGGTGCTGGCGATGGAATACCACAGTCTGTTCACCTACGGCGGAGAAGTGCCTTGGAACATGCTGGCGTTGGTGGGCGACGACAACCGACGTATGCGCGGCG
>JABUUA010000170.1 GCA_021443405.1 Bacteroidaceae bacterium | reverse complement strand
GGCGGATTTTATATGTCAGCAGGCTCAAAGATAGCATTCCCAGCACGCTGGCCACCATACAGGCCGTCACCGCCTCCGAGCTCCGCCAGCCCTGCGAATACATCATCTACGACGACAACAGCACTGTCGAGAACGCCGAGCGGCTGCAGGCCCTGAGCAAGGAATACGGCTTCACGCTCGTCCATCTTTCCGACCTCACCGACCACCCGTCGCCCAACTACCTCTTTGTGCTCCAGCGCGAGCAACAGCTTTGCCGCGAGCAAGGGTGCGGACTGATGATTGTGGAAAGCGACGTCGTGGTTCAGCCCCACACGCTCCAGGCCCTTGCCGACGCCGCCGCGCAACGCCCCGACTGCGGCATCGCCGCCGCCGTCACGGTGGACGACAGCGGCCGCATCAACTACCCTTACGACTATGCCCGCGGACGCGAACAGCAGGTCATCGACAACAAGAAGCATTGCAGTTTCTGCTGCTCGCTGCTCACCCCCGCGCTCCTCGGCACGTTCGATTTCCAGACGCTCAACCCTGAGAAACATTGGTTCGACGTGACCATCTCTCACGAGAGTCTCAAGGCCGGTCTCCACAACTATCTGTTCACCACGCTGCCTGTGGTCCACCGCCCTCACAGTTCCCGTCCGTGGAAGCAACTCAAATATAAAAACCCTCTTCTCTATTATTGGCGAAAATTCATCGGCCGCCAGGATAAGATATGATTACGGTCAGCATCATTGTCGCGGTTTACAACATGGAGGACTATCTCGCCGAGACGCTCCGCTCCATTCTCGCCACCACCTATCCTCACTTCGAGGTCGTGGTGATGAACGACGGCAGCACCGACGGGTCGCAAGCCATCATCGACCAATTTGCCAGCCGCGACTCCCGTATCGTCGCGTTGACGCAGGACAACCAAGGCGTCTGCCACGCCCGCAACAACGCTATTCGTCGGGCGAGGGGAGCGTTCCTTCTGCCCGTCGATGCCGACGACCTTTTATCGCCCGCGTTTGTGGAGCAGGCCGTGGCTGTGCTGGAGCGACGGCCCGAGGTGAAGGTCGTCGTGCCGCAGGGAGAGTTCTTCGGCGAGCGCTCCGGACTGTGGAAACTTCCGCCCTTCAGCCGGCGACTGATTGCCCGCAAAAACATGATTCCCATCACCGCCCTCTATCGCCGCGCCGACTGGGAGCGCGTGGGCGGTTACAACACCGAACTGCAAGCCCGCGAGGACTGGGCGTTCTGGATCAGTGTGCTCAAGGACGGCGGCGAGGTGGTGCAACTCCCCGAAGTGGGACTGCGCTACCGCATTCGCCGCGGGTCGAAGCGAACGGCCGACCGACAGCGTTTCCGGCAGGTCATCGACACGCTCAATCGTCTTCACCCCGAGTTCATGGAGCGCGAGCTGAACGGACCGCTGCACTACCGCCGGACGTGGTCGCGCTTGTTCAATCGTCTCTACCGTCTCACCCATCCGCGCCGCGTCTTCGTGGCCGACGGCTGTGAGGAACTGACCGATTACGTGAAAGCGATGCCGCGACTGTTCCGTTACGGTTGGGGGCAGCTCATCCACGACAAGCGCAATCAACTGCGCCGCATGACGTTGCGGGGCAACGACGTCGTGGTGAAGTCGTTCGCAATTCCCAACATCGTCAACCGCTTCGTTTACGGCACTTTCCGCGCTTCCAAGGCCCAGCGTTCCTTCGACTACGCCTTGCTGCTCCGCTCGTGGGGATTGGGAAGTCCGGAGCCCGTGGCGTGGGTTTCCGAGCGGAGCGGCCTGCTCTTCTCCCGCAGTTACTACGTGAGCCGGCAGTCGCAGTTGCCGCACAGTTATGTCGATATTATTCAAGGAAAGGTCGATGCCGACCTCGCCCAGCGTTATCTCGTGGCGGTGGCGCAGACGGCCGCCCGGTTGCATCAGCACGACTGTCTGCACGCCGACTTCTCGCGCGGCAACATTCTTTTGGGTGAGCAGGCCGACGGGTCGGTGGCTGTGGAACTCATCGACCTCAACCGACTGCGATTCCGCAAGGTGAGTGTGGAGCAAGGTTGCGCCAATCTGTCGGAACGACTGCCCATGACCGCCGCCCAGCGCCGCATCGTGGCCACGGCTTATGCCGAGGTTCGAGGGGCCGACGCCGCTCAGTGCGAGCAGTGGTTGCGGCTTTACAACAAAGAACAGCAGTAACCGCCGAATCGTTCTGCAGGCTGAAAAGCAACTTGCTACTGAGCGTAAATTTTCTCGGCGGACCTAATAACCGATTTTGTTTAAGATTTCTCGGCGGAGCTAAACGCTCTGCATTTCCGTAAGTTTCTTGTAATATCCGTCCAGCGCGATGAGTTCGTCGTGAGTGCCGCGCTCCACGATTCTACCTTCGTGCAAGACGCAGATTTCGTCGGCGTGGCGGATGGTGGACAAGCGGTGGGCGATGGCGATGGTGGTTCGGCTCTTCATCAGTCGCTCCAGCGCTTCCTGCACCAGTCGTTCGCTCTCAGTGTCGAGGGCCGAAGTGGCCTCGTCGAGAATCAGGATGGGCGGATTCTTCAGAATGGCGCGGGCGATGCTCACGCGCTGCCGCTGACCTCCCGACAATCTTCCGCCGCGGTCGCCAATCATCGCGTCGTAGCCGTTCTCGGCGGTGAACACGTTCTGCAGATCCTGCACGTTGGCCTGGCGATAGCCGGACTCGGCGGGATCCAGGTTGATGATGCCGACCTT
>JABUUA010000016.1:18947-34851 GCA_021443405.1 Bacteroidaceae bacterium | reverse complement strand
ACGCAGTCGGCGACGCCAAGAAGCTGAAGAAGTTCGGTATCCGCTCACTCTATCTGTCGGCTACCATCAACAACGTCTTCTGCCTGACCAAGTACACGGGTGTTGACCCCGAGGTTAGCATCGGCGGTTTCGGTGTTGCCACCGACCACTCGAAGACGCCTCGCGCCAAGTCATTCACTTGCAGTCTCAACCTTGGTTTCTAACCTTCAAAGATTAGTTAAGATGAAATTCAATAAATATATAAAGGTAGCCGTGGCATTGGCAGGCGTGGCACTTGCGTCGTCTTGCCAGGACTGGCTCACCGTCTACCCCCAGAACAAGGTGGTGGAAGAAAACTTCTGGGAAGACCGAAACGACCTGGAAGGTGTGCGCTACGCTGCTTATAAGCAGATGTGTAGTACACTGGAGAAGATGGTGCTGTGGGGCGACCTCAGAAGCGACAGCTATACGCTGAGCAACGCCGACATCAGCGGTGACGTTGTAAATCACTATCGCAACATCCGCGAGGGCCGTATCGAGTTGGACTCAGCCAACACCTATTTCGAATACACAGGTTTCTACACGACCATCAACTACTGCAACAAGGTGTTGCAGCATGGTCAGGAGGTGCTCGACCGCGACAAGCAGTTCACCTCTGCCGAGTGGGACCAGATGAAGGCTGAGATGACCGCTCTCCGCGCGCTCAACTACTTCTATCTGATTCGCGCCTTCAAGGACGTTCCCTACTCTACCAAGGTCGTTAACAACGACTCTGAGGTACAGGCCTTCGGCGCCACCAACCAACTTGTGGTGCTCGACTCACTGATTCTCGATGTGGAAAGCGTACGCGGCCACGCTCGCAACCGCTTCACTTCGTTGAAGGACAGCAAGGGCATGATTACCAACTGTGCCATCTATGCGCTGCTGAGCGATATGTACCTCTGGCGTGCTTCGCTACACCAAGGTCGTGGTCTCGACCAAGACAGCGTCGTGATTCGCAATCTTGCCAACACCAGCTACATCCCCGGTGTGTTGCAGAACGCCGAAGGACAGTCGTACGTCAACCACACTGTGACGGGCGACTACCAACTGGCTATCGACTACGCCGACAAGGCACTGGCCGCATTGGCCAAGCAGACCTTGGAGAACAACAAGGGCTTCGGCACCAGCCTCTACGAAACCTGTAACTACGGTCTTGGCAACTGCGACATGTACGAGAACAAGTTCGAGAACTTCGTCGGAGGCAACTCTCCTCAGTTGATTGCCTACCAGCGCATCTTCAAGCAAGGCAATAGCGACGAAAGCATCCTGGAACTTCAGTTCAACACCAGCGACAACCGCGCCAACGAAGTTGTCACCAGCTGGTGGGGCTATGGCAACAGAGTTCACTTGGCAGTCAGCAACTCGGCCCTCGCCACCATTTACAGCGACGACAATCTTCGCAACCGTGACGCACGCCTGTGGTACTCGGCATGGCGCAAACTGAGTTCAGAGAGCACTGACCTTCCCGCCTACTACTGCTTCAAGTGGAGTGGCTGTTCGTTCAGTACACCCTCTTCCAACAAGTGCGAGGACATTAAGATTATCACCGATCAGGACAAGTACAGCAACTGGATTATCTATCGTATGACTGACTTGATGTTGCAGAAGGCCGAGGCTTTCGCCCAGCTCAAGCAGCAAGACTCTTGCCTCTGCTACATCAACGCCGTCCACCGTCGCTGGTATTGCAACGACGACAAGAACGTTACCTCTCAGCCCGGCGACAATGTGCTGAACAACAATGGTAAGACCTTCTACTCATCTTCGGCCAAAGCCACTATCGGTAACATTCCCACTCCTACTCAGAGTGTGAAGGGCGCCGAACAATGGGAGATTGCCGTGATGAACGAGCGCCAGCTGGAGTTCCTCGGCGAGGGTAAGCGCTGGTTCGACCTCGTTCGTTACGCCGAGCGTCACGCCGGTGGCCAGAACGGCACACAAGACCCGCGCGAGTGGACCGAGGCTACTCCTATAGGTAATGGTAAAGCCGGTATCGACAAGATGGTGGACAACTTCCTGAAGAGCGAGTTCCAGACCATGTCACAGACATTGAAGAACCGCTTCAAGAATCGCTACGGTCTCTACAACCTGATATATTATATGGAGATTAAAGCCAGCAACGGCGCTCTGGAGCAGAACCCCGTCTGGAACAAGAGTACTTATGACCAGTAAAAAGCAAATGAGATGAAACAGATAAAGAAATATGCTTTCTTCCTGCTTGCATTAGCAGGTATCGGCCTCACTCAGAGCTGTCAGAATGAAATTGACATGTCTGACCGTTACACCTTCACCACGGAGACCATCACGGGCTACCTGGAGAAGCACGCCGATTACAGCGAATATGTGCAGTTGCTGAGCGAGACGCCCATCAGCAAGCGCAGTGCTTCGAACGTGAAGCAGTTGCTCTCTGCTCGTGGTAACTACACCGTGTTTGCACCTAGCAACGACGCCATTCAGGAGTATCTCGACACTCTCTGCAACAAGGGTCTCATCAGCTCTCCCTCATGGGACGGCTTCCCTAACGAGACGGTGCTCGACTCCATCCGAAAGGTGATTGTTTACAACAGTATCATCGATGGCGGCGACAACATCAGCGCCTATCAGACCAGCGGTTTCCCCGAGGACACCGAGGAGTTCCCCACGATGAACATGAACGAGCGTAAGCTGACCATCAACTATGGCAACAACCCCGACTCCATGTACATCAACGGTCTCAAGGACCCCAAGACTGGCATCGTGGAAGGCGGTTGCCTCATCGACCTTCGCCAGCGCGACATCATAGCTTCGAACGGATTCGTTCATCAGGTGCACAGTGTCGTAGCACCCAGCAACGATACGATGGCCGACATTCTGAAGAGTTTCATGGAAACGGGCGAGGACTACGCTGTCACCGCCATGCTGGTGGAGGCCTGCGGTCTGTTCCCGCAGCTCAGTCAGGTGAAGGACGAAGTCTATGAGGAGGCTTACCTCAGCAACGAGGTTCCCGATTTGGCCAAGCACCCGTCTTTCGAGAGTTCGCCCGGTTACATGCCTCAGCACCGCAAGTACGGTTTCACCATCTTTGCCGAGACCGACTCTTTCTGGTGCGCCAACCTTGGCAAGGCCAGCGCGAAGGACATCACGCTCGACGACGTTCGTGAGTACGTAGTAGCCCAGAACTTCTATCCCAACGCTACCAACGACAAGAACTACACCGACGAGAACAACGTGCTGAACCAGTTCATCACCTACCACATCCTGCCCATGCGTATTCCCGTAGACAAACTGGTGATTCACTACAACGAAAAGGGTTACAACGAGAAGACCTCTAAGTCTTACACCGTTGCCACTTGGGAGTTGTACACCACCATGGGCAAGCGCCGCTTGTTCAAACTCTATCAGGCTCCTTCGCCCGAAGGCATTTACATTAACCGCTTCCCCGTGCTCGACAACGGTCGCCACGGCACATTTAAGGAGGTAAGCTGTGATGTGGACAAGGAAGGTATCTTTGTCAACACGAAGGCTGCTCAGGGTGTCATCAATGGTTACATCTACCCCATCGACCGCGCCCTGGCTTACAACGACGACACACAGGCCAACTTCCAGAAGCAGCGTCTGCGCTTCGATGCCGCCGCCTTGTTCCCCGAGTTCATGAACAACGATATCCGTGTGGACCGCAAGGGAACCAAGCAGAGCCTCTGCGTGGGCATGCCCGTGGACCTCACCTATCAGTATCTCGAGGACTTGGAGATTGGCAACGGCACCAAGTTCTACTACCTCTCCGGTTGCAACCGCGGTTGGCAGAACTACCAGGGCGACGAGCTGAACGTGACCGGTCTCTACGAGATGACTCTCCGTCTGCCGCCTGTACCCAAGCGTGGTATCTATGAAATTCGCTACGCTGTGCAGACCAACTCGGAGGTTCGCGGTATGTGTCAGGTTTACTTCGGAACCAACAAGAAGGCTCTTCCCGCCATGGGTATTCCTTTGGACCTGCGTATGGGTGGCGAGGTTCGCCGTACCAGCGCCGGTCAATTTGAGAGTATCGTAGGTTGGGAGCTCGACAAGGCTGAAGACGACGACTACAATGCCGAAGTTGACAAGAAGATGCGTAACAACGGCTTCATGAAGGGCCCAGAGCACTACGCCGCCGGCGGTCCCGGTACTGCCTCGATGGCTCGCTCTAAGGAGACCCTCACCCGCCGTATCATCGTACGCGAAGAGATGGATCCCAACAAGACCTACTACCTGAAGTTCAAGAGCGTGCTCAAGGACGAGACTCGTGAGTTCTACATGGACTACATTGAGTTCTGCGCCAAGGAGGTATATGACAACCCCATGACGCCTGAGGACATCTGGTAATGCATAACTCATAATCAAGGAATTTATCATGAAAGTAACAAATAAATATATCGGTGCCGTGTTGCTCGGCCTTGGCCTTGCAGGCATGCAGAGCTGTAGCGACGCTTGGGACGACCACTACAATCCCGCCGATGCTGACGTGACCACTTCCACCGAGACCCTGTGGGAACTCATCAGCAACAACCCCAACCTGAGCAAGTTTGCCGAGGTGGCACAGAAGTCGCACTACTATCGCGACGAGAAGCACCCGCAGGCCGACTATACCTTCAAGACCATGTTCGAGGGAACCCAGCTGATTACAGTCTGGGCTCCCCAGAACGACGCTCTCACCGACGCCGAGTGGCAGAAGTGGAACGATTTTGCCGACAACGGTCTGGGCTACACCGTCCAGCAGCAGCTTATGGCCAACAGCATCGCCCTCTGGCGCAACATTGCCAACGGCGGTGGCATCGACACACTGGCCATGCTCAACGGCAAAAAGGTGGCCTTCGACAAGGACAACGCCACCATGGCAGGCCTGCCCATCGTGGAGAAGAACATCGCGGCCAGCAATGGTACGCTGCACATCGTGAGCTCTACACTCCCCTTCACGTACAACCTTTATGAGTACCTGAAGGACGTGCAGAACACTGACGTGAGCAAGTTCCACGACTTCATCATCGCCAGCGACACCACGTACTTCAACGAATACGGCAGCATCGAGGGTATCCCCGATATGGATGGTAACCCCACTTATGTAGATAGCGCTTACACCACGACCAATGCCATGTTCTTCGGTACGCACAACTTCCCCACCAGCGGCAATAACGAAATGTACGACACCTACGACGAAAGTTTCGGTGCCAACATCATTGCTGAGGACTCAAGCTTCATCATGTTGCTCCCCACCAATCAGGCATGGACCGACGCTTACAACAAACTGGAGAAGTACTACACCTACGCACCCAAGTATGTGGACAAGCGCAAGCAGCGCGAGAACGAGATTGCCAACGGTAGCGTGACCGACTTCCGTGAGTTCGACCCCGACTCTCTGAAGGCCAAGAACATTCCCATGGACATCGTCTCTCCGTTGGTGTTCAACGTCAACTTGCAGCCCAAGGGTACGAAGGACAACTACAAGATTGGCCAGTGGGAGGCTGAGGAGTTCCTCGACAATGTCAGTCAGGCACCTTACGTCCGCAACACGTATGGCGATACCCTCCGCACCGACGACACTTGGGCCAAGGAGTCATTGTTCGATGGCACGCGCGTTCCCATGAGTAATGGTATCGGCATTGTTTCCAACACTTGGAACATTCCTGCCAAGCTCTACAAGCCCGACCTCAGCGTGGAAATTGGCTACGCAAGCCTGTTCAACGCGAACTTGGGTACAGGTACGGTGACTCCCATCGACTTCAGTAACGAGGTGGCCAAGGCTTGGGTTGACACCGTCGGTGTAGTAAGCAACGACAATTTCTACTATCTCAAGCCCACTCAGGAGTCGGGTAACCCCAAGTTTGAGTTCGCTCTCGTGGGCAGCTCCAGCAACATGGAATGCTCCGAGGCTGAAGTTATGAGCGGCAAATACGATGTGTATCTCGTCATGGTCCCCAACTTCTACCTCACCAGCACCGACACCATCGACGCCGATGTGAAGAAGCACGTGAAGCACAAGGTGCAGGCCAGCATCTTCTGCAACGTCGGTCAGACCAATGGTAAGGATAAGGAATTCAAGTCGTCCGTTGTAGAATACGCAGGCGAGAAAGTGGACACTCTGTTGCTGTTTCAGGACTTCGAGTTCCCCTACAGCTACAAGAACCTGCGCTACTGCTATCCGACGATGACCATCACGACCTCCACCACCTCAGGTGACCGCAAGAATGGTTATACCAACGATATCTGCATCGACCGCATTATTCTCAAGAGTAAAGACTAAGAATACCTATGAAAAAGACTATCTATAACCAAATCCAAGCAGGTTTGCATCGAAGCACCTGCCTGCTCCTGCTCGCCTCTTTGGGTCTGACAACGGCTGTTGCTCAGGATGAAGCGGACGAGACTCAGGCAAAAGCGGTTTACAATAAGCGCAAGGCCGACAAGGAAAAGGCCGAGACTCAGTACGAGATGAAGACGGTGACTGGTGTGGTTACCGACGATGCCACGGGTCAGCCCATGGGTGGTGTTCGCGTGCAAGCCCTCGGTCACGACCGCTATTCGTGCCTGACCGAAGAGGACGGTACCTACTCACTGGCCGTTCCCACCTTCGTTCACGCGCTCTATTTCACCGTGCCCGGTAGCACGGCCCTCCAGGCAGCCATCAAGCCTTCCAACAAAGTGGACGTGGCCATGCTCAGCAATGTGTTCAACGGATATTACACCGACGGCACTCCCATCACCAGTTCGGCCAAGATTGAACTGGACGAGACCAGCAGTATCACCGTGGAGACCGACATCGAGAACCGCCTCAATGGCGCCGCCCGCAGTGTCAGCCGCAACGGTATTTTGGGTCAGGGTGCCTACATGAGCATTCGTGGTGTCAACTCCATCAACGCCAATGCACAGCCGCTCATCGTGCTCGATGGCAACATCATCGACCCCGAGTACGAACGCACCAGTCTGCACGAGGGCTATTACAACAACATCCTCGCCGGCCTCGACCCCGAGAACGTTGCCAGCATCGAAGTGCTCAAGAACGGTACCGCCCTCTACGGTGCCAAGGGTGCCAACGGCGTCATCGTCATCACCACCAAGCGTGGTCACAGCATGGCTACCAAGATTAGTGCCCGCATCTATGGCGGCACCGAGTTCGTGCCCAAGAAGCTGAGCATGCTCGACGGCAACCAATACCGCACGTATCTCGGCGACATGGCAAGTTCTATCAAAGACCTTACCATCCACAGCACCGACGCCATCGCATGGGCGTTCCTCAACGACAACCCCTCGAACTTCTACTACAAGGAGTTCCACAACAACACCGACTGGCAGAAGGACATGTATCATCAGACCTTCGTTCAGAACTACAAGATTAACGTGGAAGGTGGTGACGAAATCGGTATGTACAGTCTGTCGCTGGGCTACACCAAGGGCGATGCCACTCAGGTGGGCACCGACTTCAGCCGACTGAACATCCGTTTCAACACCGACATCAAGGTGTTCGATAAACTGACCACCGGTCTCGACATAGCCTACAACCAAACGGCTTACCATGTGCTGGACAACGGATGGAGCGAGAACTACGACATGCAGAACATTGGTTCTACCAACGTGCTGGGTGTAGCTTCAAGCCCCATGATTAGCCCCTACTCGTACTACGTGGACGAGAAGACCAGTTCCCTCGCTCTGTCGCAGGACTATGCAGGTAAGTACGCCCACAATGCCTCAAACTGGATACAGAACCCCTTCATGTTCCCCAAGAACCTGGGTATCAACGAGGCACTGCGCAACCCCTACTGGGTCATCCAGAACGGTCAGGGTAAGAACAAGAACTATGCAGAGATGACACAGATTAACATCAACGTGTCACCCAAGTATCAAATCACCAAGACCTTCTCCATCAGCGACCGCTTCAACTACCAGTTGAACCGCAACAACGAGAAGTACTTCCTCCCCATCGCAGGTACTACGCAGTACACCCTTACCGACCTGGGCGACATCACCTCGGTGCTGAAGTCTCAGTTCACCAAGGAAACCACCCTCAACAACGACCTGCGTCTCGAGTGGGCTAACAAGTATGGTGCTCATGACATCCGTGCCTTCGGCGGCTGGCGCTACAACAACTACGGCTACAGCTTCTCGTACATGCGCGGTTACAACAATGAGAACGATAAGCTGCCCAACATCTCGAAGGACATGCAGTACGTCAACTACGGCGGTACCAACGACAACTGGATTGACATGACCTACTACCTCGACGCTCAGTACAACTACGCCGGCAAGTATTTCGCCGACTTCACCCTGAGCAGCCAGGCCAGCTCTAAGTTCGGTAAGCACACCCGCGACGGTTTCCAACTCGCCGGTGTCAGCTGGGGTCTCTTCCCCAGTCTCCAACTCGGTTGGGTCATCTCGAACGAAGATTGGTTCAAGACCTGCCGCGGCATCAATTACCTGAAGCTCACGGCCGGCGTGGACCAAAGCGGTAACGACGGTCTCGACTACTACGCTGCCCGCACCTACTGGGAGAGCATGCAGATGACCAAGACCACCGTGGGCCTCGTGCTCAAGAACATTGAGAACTCTACCATCCAGTGGGAGACCGCAACCAAGTACAACGTCGCCCTCGAAGGTTCGTTCATCAAGAATCGTCTGCACGCAGGTCTCGACCTCTACTGGCACAAGATTGACAACATGCTCACCATTAAGGACCTTGCCTATGTGAGCGGCATGAAGCAGTACTGGACCAACGAAGGCGCCATGACCAACAAGGGTGTGGAGGTGAACGTCAACGCAGCACTCGTGAACAAGAAGAACTGGAAGTGGGAAGTAGGCGCCACCATGGGGCACTACAACAATAAGATTACCGCTCTCCCCAGCGAGAATCAGATTGTGCAGTACAACGCCAACCACGTTGTCACCAACCAAATCAACGGCTACACCAGCAGCATCTACGGCCAGAGCAACGTGCTCACCGCAGTAGGCTACGCCGCAGGTAGCTTCTTTGGTTGGAAGACCGCCGGTGTGCTGGCCAGCGATGCCGAGGCATCACAGGCTGGTGCTCTGGGCTACCTCAAGTACCCCACCGGTCTGGCCGAAGACCCCTACCGCAACTTCCGCGCCGGTGACATGCACTTCATCGACCAGAATGGCGACGGTGTCATCGACGACGGCGATAAGGTGGTCATTGGCAATCCCAATCCCGACATCTACGGTAACCTCTACACCTCGCTCTCTTGGAAGTATCTCCGCCTCGACGTCAACTTCAAGTACTCGCTCGGCAACGACATCTACAACTTCCAGCGCAGCATTCTCGAGGCAGGAAACACCACCTACAACCAGACCTCAGCCATGGTCAACCGCTGGGCTTTCGAAGGTCAGGTCACCGATGTTCCCCGCGCATGCTACCGCGAGAGCGACGACTGGCGCAACAACGAGCGCATGAGCGACCGCTGGATTGAGGACGGAAGCTACCTCAAGCTGAAGAACGTTCGACTCACCTACACGCTCCCCAACAGCAAGACCAACACTTGGCTGCAGGGTCTCAAGGTGTGGGCCGAGGGCAACAACCTCTACACCGTCACCAAGTATCTGGGTACCGACCCCGAAATGTCGAGCCGCAACAGCGCCCTCTATCAGGGGGTTGACAATGGTCTTATTCCCAGCGGCCGCGGTGTCAACGTAGGTATCACCCTCAACTTGTAATCGATAATCGTCAGAACGTTTAACCGATTAAAAACAGAATTTATCATGAAAAGAAAATCAATCATAGCCCTGCTCATCGGCGTTTTCAGCTTCGGTATGCTGAGCACCAGTTGTGACGACATGCTGTCACCCTCCAGCGAACGTCATAGCTACGTGGTGGCACAGGACACGCTGTACAGCTATTGGGGCATCATCAAGTCTCTGCAGAACATCGCAGAGCGCTACGTGGTTCTCGGTGAGTGCCGTGGCGACCTGATTTCAGGAACCACCTACGTGAGCGACACCATCAAGGCCATTCTCGACTACGACATGGACCTCGCCACCGACGGAAGCTGCCGTTTCCTGCAGGCCAGCGACTACTACCACGTCATCAACTCGTGCAACGCCTATCTGGCCAGCTGCGACACCGCTCGCGTCACCGGCACGCTGGAGCCCTACATGCTCAAGGAGGCCGCTCAGGTAACCGCCATCCGCGCATGGGTCTATCTGCAGCTCGTGCAGGTATATGGCGAGGTGCCTTTCTACACCGAGCCCCTGCTCACCACCGACGCCATCGACGCCTTCATGGCCAACCATCCCAAGGCCAATGCCCAGAACTTGGCCGACCTGCTCGCGCCCGACTTGGTGAAGGCACAGCAGATTGAGATGAAGTACGGCTATCCTCAGTACCAGGAGTACAAGGGTGCCCAGAGCATCCACAGCAGCAAGTGCATGATTCCCTGTAACGTCATCCTCGGCGACCTATACCTCACCAAGGGCGACGCCGCCAGTTGCGAGCTTGCCGCACAGTATTACTACGACTACTTCTCGGGCAACCAGGGCATGAGCCTCATCCCCGCAGGCGGCACACTGCCCGCTGGCTACGAGTCCTTCGGAAAGAAGTACGAGGGCGAAACTGACGTCACATACACCAATTTATTTTCAAGTTCCTCTCCGTGGACAGAGTTTGGTCAGCAGACGCCCAGCAAAGAGGCGGTTACTGCCATCCCCAGCACCACCAACAAGTTGTGGGGTAACGTGCTCCGTGGCGTGAATGAGCTCTTTGGCTTCGAATCTGAGATTAGCGTGTACACCAGCGGCGGCCAAGACACCGTCACCAACGCCACCGTATTCCTCACTCCCAAGTACGATGCCAAGCAACTCTACGCCAGCAAGGGTTATTTCCAGCAGGCTCTGGCTCAGAACTTCGAGACCTACATCGCCACGGATATCACCAACATCAATGCGGCCACGCCTCCGGTCATCGACCCCAACGTAGGCGATGCCCGCCAGTATTGGGCTAAGTACGAGTCACGCCAGACCTACGACAACGGCGTCATCAACTTAGAGCGCTTCATCAGTAAGCAGAATCCCCGTGGTTCCTTCACGAGCATCTATCCCATGATTTACCGAAAGAGCCAGTTGTGGCTGCGCTTTGCCGAGGCACTCAACCGCGCCGGTTATCCCAGCTACGCCTTCGCCATCTTGCGCAACGGACTCTGCAACAACACCATGTACTACCCCGTGCCTGAGACGGAGGACTACGCCAAAGACTATGCTTTCCACTATGCCTTTACGCGTACTCTCCCCGACAACACCACGTACCGCGACACCATTCCTGCTGCCAGCGACATGAGCATTCTCTCGCTGGCCGACCTTACCGCCGCCGTGCAGGCCGATCTGGGCGCCGACTACGAGTTGCAGAAGAAAGGCATCGACAGCGTGTGCATCAGCTACAACAACTATCCCAACGATGCCACCAACAAGGTGCTCTTCTACCTCGACGCACGCGAGACCAAGCGCAATCCCCGCTTCCTCAACTTCGGTTTCGAGGAACTGGACGGACAATACGCCTCACAGTATGTTGTCTTCTCACCTGCCCTCTCGTCAACACAAATGACAATGTCATCTGTTACCATCGCCAGCACAGCCGACTCGCCCAAGGGCACCATCGGCATCCACAGCCGTGGTTGCGGCATGCTCTATCCCGAGACGCGCATGGGTGACTACGACTACGTAGGCAAGGTGATAGAGAAAGCCGCTCTCTACGGCCAGACCATCACCAAGGAGGACATCTACAGCGGCGCCTACGACCAGCTCGTGCAGGACTGCGTGGAGGACCTCATCATCGACGAGGCCGCCATGGAGCTCGCCTTCGAGGGCAACCGCTTCTTCGACCTCATGCGTGTGGCCATGCGCCGCGGTACGCCTGAGTATCTCGCCCAGCGCGTGGCAATGCGCGACGGCACGATGGACAGCGGCCTCTACACGAAGCTGCTCAACCAGAAGAATTGGTTCTTCCCTCTGCCCCGCCACTAAGCGATACAAACTATAATTCAACGGCCGCCATGCGAATTGGCGGCCGTTTTGTTTGTTACTTTCGCCAATAATGCGTACATTTGCGCAAGGAAAATTCATTGAAGCCATGAAGCAAACACCCACTTGGGACGAACTTTTAGCCACGCTCAACAACGCACAGGAGCACACCAACGAAAAGGCATGGAGCATCTATCGCTACCTGGCCGCCAACGTGGGCGACGGACTCTCCTCCGACATTGCCCGCCAACTCCTGCTCACCTATACGCGTCTCAACACCACGCGCCCCTCGCTACTCCACTCCCTTTTCCTGGGCATGGCCCTGCGTATGGCCAAACAATACACCGACTTCCGCCTACCGGGATTCCTCGCCGTGTGGGACCTCAGCAACCTGCGTCCCGAAGACGAGCAACAGAAGACAGCGGCCAACGGCACCTCTTTCCCCTCGCTCGCCGAGAATCTTACCCACGCCATTCTGAAATTCCGCCTCCAACACCCCGAGGAGGTCTATGACGCCAAAGTGCTGGCCGTGGCTGGCAAATACGCCCCACGCCTGGGCTACCGCCCCATCCAGCACATGGTGGCCGTGAAAGTGTTTGAAAAAGTGGTGCGCGGACGCAAACACCGCTTCGTGAAACTCATCGGGCCGCAAGGTGACGAAGTGCTGGCCGACAGTCACGTGATGGGTTGCAGTCCGTGGGAGATACAGAATCAGCTCTTCGACGTACTAATCAGAACGTCGAAGAAATCAGATTCCCTGCGTGCAGTGGCCGCCAAGCTCTCGACACAGGATATAGAAAAACATTTCCCCGTGACCATAGGCTTTGTCGATGGCTACGACGACCGTCACGGCCACTTCCACATCTTCGACGCCCAGTCGCGCCACTTCGTGGCCACTACACCCGAGATACGTCCCGAGGTGGGCACCTACGTATGGTTCTGCCCCGTGATTCCTGCCGAAGACCCCTTCAAGTCGGCCATCATCACACGCCGTGAGAATTCCATCGAGGGACGCCAAGCCTTCGGTCTCATGACCGCCACGGTCACGTTCATCAACAAGGAGAAAGGCTTCTTCCGCTACCAAATCGATGAGGAGCGCGGCGGCTTCGGTCTGCTCAAACTATCGCCCCGCCCACTGGCCCAAGGCGACGAAATCCGCATCATCGCCTTCCTGCGTCGCGGCAAGGACGGCGAGAAGCGCCTGCATTTGGCAGAGATTGTGTGAGGGAAGATGGTTCCTCCGATGGAGGAACGAGCAACAAGTCCATCAAGGAATCGCGCAAATTGATGAGAAAATGCGCCTCCAACAGGTTTCGATTCTCCTCTTGTACCACGCACCTCATCACGATGAGGACACTTGCCTCTGCAGCCATTCCGAAAGCCACCCCTAAGGAGGGTCATTTATTCATCTAGACAAATGGGCTCACACGTCCAGACAAATGGGCTCATTCGTCTAGACAAATCGTCCAATTCTTCAAGAAGAATTTTATTTTTTTCTAAGGAAACACAGCACCCCGCTTAGACGAGGAAAATCGTCTCTCTAACAGAACACAAGATTTCTCCTAAAAAACCCCGCCAGCCATCAGGCCGACGGGGTCACTATAACCTTGTATCGCAAGGACATCTTACTTGATGGCCGTCACGATGTACGTGAAGTCGTAGTCCTGATACGGCATCTGGTACTGAGCGAGAGGCCATGCACCCCAGCTGTTAACACAGCCAAGGCCGAACTGACGAGCCTGCACCTGCACCACGCTCATCTTACGAGGCGTGAGATCGCCCGAGTGACTCTGGTGCGCTCCCTTGTCGCTGCCGTCGTCGAGGTCGGCGGGCAGGTAAGGCAGTGCCGAGCATTCCATGGCACCCGTGGCAGCAAACTGCAAGCCCTTTCCAGCCTTGTCGAGCATCTGCCAGTAGCGAACGTCGGTCTTGTTACCGCTCTCCTGCGGACGGATGTAACCCCAATACTGGTCGCTCACCTGCTGGGTGTAGAGGCCGATGTGCTCGCTATCATGACGGTCGCAGTAGTTCTCGTTAGGACCGCGACCATAGAAGCGAACGGTGGTATAATCGTCGGGCATCACCCACTGCATACCGAAGCGGAAGAGCTGCGGTTTCTCCTTGGCGTCCTTATCCACGGTCAGTTGCTCACGCACGATGAGTTCTCCACGAATGTCGAGGGTGTAAGTGATGGTGAGCTGCGCCTTCACGCGGGGAAGTTCGTAGGTGACGGCGATGGTCTTTGCAGCCTCGTTGCCACTGATAACCACATCCTTAAGCTTGCGAGGCGTGTCCTTCCAAGCGTGGAAGCGGTTCTGCAAGCCAGCTCCATAGTCGTTGTCGGTGGGCGCGCGCCAGAAGTTGGGGGTCACGCTGTAGCCATCCTGCAACATGGGTTTGCCGTCCACGTCGAGGTAATCGAGGTCGCCCGTCCAGCGGTTGACGGTCACGCTCATGCCGGCGGCAGTAAGGGTGTAGCAAGCCAGCATGCTGTCGGCTTGCACCTGCTCGGTGAAGTGGTCCTTCTTGTCCTTGGCAGGCTGGGCAGCTGCGAGCACGGCATCGGCGCTGGGGAACTGATAAGACTCAATCACAATCTGTTCACGGGCCACGGTGGTGCCGGGTTCCAAGAGTTCGTTGCCGCGATTGTCCACAAACTCCACGTTGAGAACAATCTCCTTGCCCGGATTCTCATCGATGGCTTTCTTCACAATTTTCGTGAGCTCGCTCACGTCCACGCTGCCGGTCTGCTGGGCGGGAATGTTGAGTCCCTTGATGTTGACAAAGCCCACACGCTTGCCCTCAGCCTCCACCGTAGCGGCGAGCACAATGTCGCTGAGGTCCACGAAGAAGTTTTCGTTATACACCTCCATGACGCCCTTATCGAGATTCCAGCTACGCACCCAGATGTTCTGGTAATAATACTGGATTTCGTAGGCGTGGGGATTGAGGGCGCGGTCGGGCGCAATCACGCCGTTGCAGTTGAAATTGTGGTCCGATGCGGGGTAACGACCTTCGTCGCCGCCGTACATCCATATTTGTTTGCCCGTCACCTTGCTGGTGCCGCGTATGCCTTGGTCCACAAAATCCCAGATGAAACCGCCTTGGAACTTAGGCTCGCGGCGGATGAGGTCCCAATATTCCTTAAAACCACCGATAGAGTTACCCATGGCGTGGGCATACTCGCACTCGATGAGCGGGCGTTGGTCGGCCGACTTGCAGTAACGTTCACACCAGTTATAGTCGGCATACATGGGGCAAACGATGTCGGTGGCGCGGCCTGTGGTATGGGCCTGCTCGTACTGCACGGGGCGACTCGTGTCGATGGCCTTGATGGCGTCGTAGGCAGCCTCGAAGTTATCACCGTAGCCGCTCTCGTTACCGAGGCTCCACGTGATGACGCAAGGATGGTTCTTCTGAATGGCCACATTAGCGACGTTGCGCTCCACGATGGTCTTCTTGTAGAGGGGGTCCTGCGCCAGACGCGCCTCGCCGTAGCCCATGCCGTGGCTCTCGAAGTTGGCTTCGGCCACCACGTAGAGTCCGTACTTATCGCAAAGGTCGTACCAGCGGGGGTCGTCGGGATAGTGGCACGTGCGCACGGCGTTCATGTTGAGTTGCTTCATTATCTTGATGTCCTGAATCATGCGCTCCACACTCACGACGTAGCCTCCGTCGGGGTCGAGCTCGTGACGATTGGCTCCCTTGATGAGCACAGGCTGACCGTTGACCAGCATCTGCCCGCCCTTGATTTCCAATGAGCGGAAGCCCACCATCTGTTTGATGCACTCCACCTCGTTGTCCTTGGCGTCGCGCAGACTGATGAAGAGGGTGTAGAGGTTGGGAGTCTCGGCCGACCACGTGCGCACGCTGCGCAACGCGATTTCTGTGGTCTTCGTGGCCGAGTTCATACGGT
>JABUUA010000016.1:0-17963 GCA_021443405.1 Bacteroidaceae bacterium | reverse complement strand
TTTTTGATTGTCGGACGCTTTGTGAGATAGAATTTTCTCGCTTTGAGGGAGCGATGGGCTTCCATCGTGACCTCAAAGCGGGGAAATTATAGCCAGAATGAGACTGGCAAGCAATGATTGCTCTAATGGACTTTTTGGGTTAAAAAAAACAGAAACAACACGATGAAACATCTTCGTACTCTCGTAGCCTCACTGCTGGTGTTGGGCCTGCTGATTGGCTTGGGCGGGTGGGTACTCGGCAGCGAAACCGACGTTCTTTTCCGCGCGCAGGAACTGTCGCTCTGGCTTCCTTCCCGCCACTTCTACGACACGAGCACCATCTATCCCGGCGGAACACTCACGTGGATGGCCGCCTACATGACGCAATATTTCTACACCGACGCGGGTGTGTGGCTCCTTGTTGGTGCGTGGTGCCTCATCGCCATACAACTGGTGCACGCCTATCGTCTGCGTGGCACACGGGTGCTGCTGTCGGTCCTCGTGCCGCTGGCGCTGGCTGCCATCTTCCTGCAGACAGGTTACTGGATTTACTATCTGAAATTGCAAGGTCACCTTTGGGTGCCCACGCTGGGCGTGATGACGGCGCTGCTGGCGGCCAACGTCCACCGTCTGCTCCCTCGCTGGTGGGGCTTCGCTTGGTATGTTCTCTACGGCGTGGTTGCCTACCCGCTCTTTGGCGCTTGGGGCGGCTTGGGGCTGCTGCTGATGGCGCTCCAGCTGGATAAAGCCAAGACCAACCCGAAAATCATCAACATCGCCATGGCGCCGCTGTTCGTGGTGTGCGTAAGTCTCTTGCCCATCATCTATTGCCAGTGGTTCTTCCATCAGGTGGAACACACGTGCATCTACAAGGCCGCCCTACCCTGTTACCAGCTGGGAACCATAGACTGCACCCAGCAATACCACTGGGCTTACTACGTGTTGCTGGCCGCCTTTGTGCCGGCCGTCGTCGGCGGATACTGGAACAAAGGCCGCGAACTGCTCGTGGGCGTGCTGGGTCTGCTGCTCGTGGCAGGCGGCGTGCTGTGGGCGGACAACCGCTGGTACCGCGACACGAACTTCTATAAGGAAGTGGCCATGTACCGCTGCATAGAAAATCTCGACTGGGAAGGCGTGCTCCGCGTGATGCGCAGCCACGACTACGGCGAGACAAAACCGCCCACCCGCGTGATGGTGATGGAGAAAAACCTCGCGCTCTTCCGCCTCGGTCGCGCTGGTGACGAGATGTTCCACTACCCCGAAGGCGCCGAACGACAGAACGCTCCGTGGGAGGTGCGCCTCACACAGGTGGGTGGCAAGATGCTCTACTACCACTATGGCAAGGAGCAGTTCTGCTACCGCTGGTGCATGGAGGACGGTGTGGAGTTCGGATGGACCGTGGACGGACTGAAATACATGACGAAGTCGAGCCTCATCACTCACGACTGGAAGGTGGCGCGCAAGTACATCGACATGCTCAAGACCACCCGCTTCCACCGCGAATGGGCCAAGAAATACGAGCAACTTATCGGGCATCCCGAGCTTATGGCGCAGGACGAGGAGATGAAACCCATCATTCCCATGGCCGCTTATCCCGACCGACTCGACGGCGACATGACGCTCGTGGAGATGTATTTGCTCAAAGCCTTCGCCAACGGCGTGGGCGCCGAGCCTTACTATCAGGAGATGACGCTCATCTGTTCGCTCATCATGAAGGACATCGACCTCTTCTGGCCACGCTTCCACGGCTACATCAACATGCACCGAAACGACAAGGAGATGCGCGTGCCCACCCACTATCAAGAGGCCGCCTACCTCTACTCGATGCTCGAACCCCAGCGTCCCAGCGAAATGTGGCCCGGCTTGACAAATGCCGAAGCTGCGGAACGCATTCCCTTCGACGAGGGCGTTAAGCAGAAGTACAAAGACTTCATGAACTTCAACACGCAGTGCGGCTCCATGAGCGAGGAGCAGAAGAAGGTGGCTTTCGCGCCTATGTACGGCGACACGTTCTACTACTTCTACTTCCTAGTGCGCAACCAAAAGACCAACTAAAGCCCGTCACGCGGACAAGAACAAACTTATTTGAATTGAACAGCCTTATGAAATCAGCCCTTCGCTTTCTACCCATATTCCTGCTGACACTCGCCTCATGCAGCAACCCGCAAGCACCTGAGCAGTATGCCGACAGTCAGCAACTGCCCACCCTCTATCCGGAATACACCGACGTGACCGTGCCCATCAACATCGCACCCCTTACCTTCACGGTGACGGACACTTGCGACGCCTCGATGGCCCGCCTCACCGCCGGCAGTGTTTCACGCACTTACGCAGGTCCCGACATCTGCCCCACTGAGAAGGACTGGAAGGCGCTGGTGGAGCAAGGCGACATCGAAGTGGAGGTCTTCTGCCAGACGAACAGACAGTGGACCCGCATGAAGCCCTTCGCCATCCACGTGTCGCCGGACAAGATTGACCCGTATATCAGCTACCGCATCATCGCCCCGTCGTATGTGGCTTACGAGGACCTCACCATCCGGCAACGCAACTTGGAGACCTACGACGAGGAAATCATCTACAGCAATATGGCCAACACCACGGAGTCGGACGGCCAGTGCATCAACTGCCATTCCTACCAGAACTACGACCCCAACCGCCTGCAATTCCACGTGCGCCAGTATCTTGGCGGCACGGTTATCGCCTACGACGGCAAGGTGGAGAAAGTGGACATGAAGACGGGCGCCACCGTGTCGGCAGGCGTTTATCCGGCCTGGCATCCTACGGAGAAACTTATCGCCTACTCCACCAACAAGACGGGACAGAGCTTCCACACGCAAAGCAACGAGAAGGTGGAAGTGCAAGACACTTACAGCGACCTGATGATTTACGACGTGGAGAACCATAAGGTGTATGCCGAAGCGGCGCGCGACACCAACGATTTGGACTGTTTCCCCTTCTGGAGTCCCGACGGAAAGACGCTCTACTACTGCTCGGCGCACTACGAGAAGTTCGATACGGCACAGGCGACCACCAAGGAGTTCGACATGATTCAGCACTACAAGGAGGTTCGCTACAGCCTTTACCGCCGTTCCTTCGACATCGCCACCCGCCAACTGGGCGAGCGCGAGATGGTTTACGACGCCGCGGCTGACAGTCTCAGCGCCACCCTGCCCCGCATCAGTCCCGACGGTCGCTGGCTGCTGTTCACCTTGGGAAAATACGGAGTCTTCCACATCTGGCACAAAGATGCCGACCTCTGTCTTCTCGATTTGCAGTCGGGACAGATGCGTCTCATGGACGAATTGAACTCACCCGATGTGGACAGTTACCACTCGTGGAGCAGTTCCGGCCGCTGGATTATCTTCTCGAGCCGCCGCAACGACGGCAACTTCACGCGCCCCTTCATCGCTCACATCGACAAGCAGGGCCGCGCCACCAAGCCGTTCGAACTGCCCCAGCGCCATCCGCAATACCACCACGAGCTGATGCGCTCCTACAACGTTCCCGAGTTTATGCTCGGTCCCGTGACCATCCAGCCCAACAAACTGGCCAAGATCATCCGCCAAGAAGCGGTGAAGGCAACGCCCTGACCCTTCGAAGCGCCAAACCGACCTAAGACAACCAGCCATGAAAACTTCCCTCCGCGCCCTGCAGTGCTTCTGCGCACTCTGCATCCTGACGGTGCTTTCCGCCCATGCCCAGCAATACGAACGGCAGCATGAGCAGGCAGCCACCGAGAACATTCCCTTCGAGCAGTTCGCCGAAGACAACCGCGTACTCTTCAATTTCGACTGGCACTTCACGCCCGGCAATCCGGAGGGAGCGGAGCGGACCGACTTCGACGAAGCGGCGTGGCGCAAGCTCGACCTGCCCCACGACTTCCAGTTCGAGCAACCTTGGGGCGAGGAACACGGCGGCGCGCGCGGTTTCAAGCCCATGTGCGACGGCTGGTATCGCAAGACGTTCCGCGCCGAAGCGGCGTGGAAGGGTCGGCAGATTCTGCTCGACTTTGACGGAATCCTGTATTATAGCGACGTCTATGTCAACGGAACGAAGGTAGCTTCCAGCGAATATGGCTACTGCGGCTTCGAGGCCGACATCTCGCGGCTCCTGCATTACGGTGCAGACAACGTGGTGGCGGTGTATGCCAACACGGGCAAGAAGACCGGTTCTCGCTGGTACACAGGCGGTGGCATCTTCCGCGACGTCTATCTCGTTCAGCAAAATCCCACCCACATCGGGCGGCACGGCATCTTCGTCACCACGCCCAGCGTCAGCGACGCGCAGGCCACCGTGCAAGTGCAGGCCGACGTGTACGGCTTCAAGAAACACGAAACCTTGGTGCGAGCAGTCGTCCGCGACGCCGCCGGAAAGGAAGTGGGCCGCAGCGAGACCACTCCCAACCAACTCACCAAGCACCACCACGACGAGATTTGCCTGCCCGTCATCACGCTCTCACGCCCGCACCGCTGGGACATCGACAGCCCCTATCTCTACCAAGTGGAGGTGGAAGTGGTAAGCGACGGCGTGGTGGTGGACCGCCAGCACGACCGGTTCGGCATCCGCACCCTGGAGTTCAGTCCGCAATTCGGCTTCAAGCTCAACGGCCGCAAACTGTTCCTCAAGGGGATGGCCAACCATCACGACATGGGGGCGCTGGGCGCGGCGGCCTTCGAATCGGGCATCGAGCGACAACTGCGACTGATGAAATCCTTCGGTTACAACAGCATCCGTTGCTCGCACAATCCTTACAGCGCCGCCCTCACACGTCTGTGCGACGAAATCGGTCTGCTCGTGGTGGACGAACTCATCGACAAGTGGAGCGACAACGATTACTGGGGAGGCAGAAAGCCGTTCATGCAGCTGTGGCCCGGTCTCATCGAGGAATGGATTACGCGTGACCGCAACTGCCCCAGCGTCGTTCTGTGGAGTCTCGGCAACGAATTGCAGACGCGACCCGACTGGAGCGGCTACGACACCAACGACTGGGGCATAACGACCTACCGCATCTTCGACCAAATGGTGAAGCGTTACGACCCCACGCGACTCACCACCGTGGCGCAGTTCCCCGCCCGCGCCGGCGCCATTCGGGAAGAAAAGGAGTTCAAGACCTACTTCGCACCGCCCGAACTGGGTTGCGCCACCGAGGTGAACAGCTTCAACTATCAGTGGGACTGCTATCCCAAATACTTTGAATACTGCCCCGACCTCATCCTCTATCAGAGCGAGGCCGTGACCAACCAACTGCAAGCGCCCTTCTACGGCATGGACCGCGACCGCACGGTGGGCCTGGCCTACTGGGGAGCCATAGAATATTGGGGCGAGAGCAACAAGTGGCCCAAGAAGGGATGGAACTACAGTTTCTTCAGCCACACCTTGCAACCCTATCCGCAGGCGTGGCTCATCCGGGGCGCGTTCGTTCCCGAGGAACCCGTGGTGCGCATCGGCATACTCACGGGCAGCGAGAGCCTCGACTGGAACGACGTGAACGTGGGACAGAAGGCCTACACCTCGTTCTGGAACTTCCGCAAGGGCAACGTCGTGCCCGTCACCGTCTTCACCAACGCCCAGGAGGTGGAACTCCTGCTCAACGGGCGCTCGCTCGGACGCCAGCAGAACGACACCACAGACGTATTCAAGCGCGGCATCCTGCTGTGGAAGGAAGTGCCCTTCGAACCGGGAAACCTGACCGCGGTGGCCTACACGGAGGGTCGAGAGGTAGCCCGTCATCGCATAGAGACCGCGGGACAAGCCGTGGCGCTACGCCTGGAAGCTGAACAAGGTCCGTGGAAGGCCGACGGCATGGACCTCCAATACATCGCCGTGCGCGCCGTGGACAGCAAGGGCCGCGTCGTTCCCGGCTACAACGAGTCGCTCATGGTGGAGGTGGACGGCGCCGCGTCGTTCCTTGCCATGGACAACGCCGACCACTACACCGACCTCCTGTTCCACGACGTCACCACCAAGCCGATGCGCCAAGGCTACATGCTCATCATCCTCCGCTCACAACGCCACGCCGGCAAGGTGACCCTGAAAGTGCGCACTCCTCAACTGAAAGGCACGCTGAAACTGGCGACGCAATAGACATAAATATCATAAGTACTTTAGGAAGCCTATACAGGTTTCCTAAACCGTGCTTGCTAAGACAAACGCATGAAGCCGCCAATTACGTTGTGGCGTTTCCATTGTGAAACCTCCTTGCTAAAACGTAATTACCAACACACACCCATCTTGAAGGGGCAAGATTTGGCTATGTCGGAAAAAAGTTGTACCTTTGCCCTTGCAAAGCGGATTAGGGAATCGGGTGGAAATCCCGTACTGTCCCGCAGCTGTGAGTTCCACAGAGGCACGCTCCACACTTGGTCACTATGCCTGGCGAGGCCTGGGAAGACCGGAGAACGTGCAGGAACAAGTCAGAAAACCTGCCGCTGAAGCGCAATAGGGACACTGGCGAAAAGTCGGTGCCGTGCGAGGACACGAATAACTATTGTTTAATTTTTATACATAAAACGCAAAATGAATCAGATTAAAATGCTGGCTGTTCTGCTGTGTGCAGGCTGGGCCTTGATGGCATGTGACGAGGAAACGGAAGATTTGGCCAAGGTGGTCACCTTCGAGGGAGACTATTGGAATCACTTGGTGGACGAACCGCAGTACGGAGGTCCGCTGCTCTATAGCGGCAATCCCTACACATGGACCGACGCTCCCACCCAACTGACCTCGTCGCTGACCGACGCCTACGGCGACATGATGTACTGGGGCGGCGGCATCGCCATCTCAAACTACGTCAACCCCTCCGATACGGTGGATTATCGCTGTCAGTTGTCGGTGCCCGTGGGCAACGGCTCCACAAACTTTGCTGTGGCCAACGACTGCTGCAGCATGTCCTTCGCCGACGGCAATGCCTATGTGCTGCGCACCGTGGATGTCTGCCCCACCACCTACTGTATCAACAATATGAAGCAGAACCTGGCCGATGGTTACTTCTTCAAGGTAATACTGACCGCCGACAACGGCAACCGGAAGGAAATAGCTCTGGCTACGGACAACGAGATGCAGACGACGTGGAAGCGCGTGGACCTCAGCGAACTGGGCGCTGTGAAGCAACTGACCATCACCTTCGACGGCAGTGACTGTGGCGACTGGGGTCTGAACACACCCAAATATGTGGCCTTCGACAACATCGTGGTGGTCACCCCCTCTTCAACCGCCAACAACTAAATGAAAATCAGCCTACGACTCACCCGAAGCTGCTGGCCCGCGCGCTGCGTGTGGTCCGGTCTACTCTGTGTGAGTCTGCTTCTGGCCGCCTGCGACGGCGTAGAGGAAGTGCCGCAGGCACCCGTCAGCGTGGTGGGCGACGTGCTGGTGTTGTGCGAGGGAAACCTCAATGCCGGCAACTCCACGCTGTCGGCCTACAACAGCATCGCGCGCACCGTGGAAAACGGCGTGTTCCAGCGCATCAACCAGCGCAAACTGGGCGACACGGGACAGTCGGTCACCCTGCACGGTGGGTCGGCCTACATCGCGGTGGAGAACTCAGGCATCGTGTGGCAGCTCGACGCGGCCACGCTCAAGGTCACGGGGCAGCTCGTGACCGGGCAGACCGAGCACATGATTGACCCGCGCTACATCCACTTCGTCTCCGACACAAAGGCCTACATCACAGACCTCTACGCGCCCTACATCACCATCTTCAACCCGCAGACCATGCAGGCCACGGGAAGCATAGCCACCGGACAACCCGTGGCGGGCGGCTACGCGAGCACCGAGCAGATGGTGCAGTGGGACCGCTATGTGTTCACCAACTGCTGGTGTTACAGCCACAACATCCTGGTGGTGGACACCCAGCGCGATGAGGTGTGCGACAGCATTGTGCTGGGCGGTTGGCAGCCGAAACAAATGGTCATCGACGCCCGCGGCAAGCTGTGGGTCATCACCGACGGCGGTTACAACACTGCCGCTGCCTCGTTCGGCGACAACACGCCTCACCTCTATTGCATCGACGCCTCCACACGGGAAATCGAGCGTGACGAAGTGCTCGACACCGACGAAGGCAGTGTGCTGCTCGCCCTGTCGCCCGAAAAGCTGACGCTCTACGTGGTGAACAACGACATCTACCGCATGCAAGTGACCGACGCTCACCTGCCGGTGCGCCCCTTCCTTGAGGTCCCGAAGGACGAGAAGGGTCGTCGGCACAAAATCTACGGCATGGCGGTGGACCCGCGGACAGGCGAACTCTATCTAGCCGACGCCGTGGACAATGCGCAGGCCGGCGCCGTGTTCCGCTACCGACCCGACGGAACGCTGGTAGACCAGTTCCGCGTGGGCATCAGTCCCAACGGCTTTGCCTTCCTAAACACCGTGCCCGCCACGGCCGGTGACGACCAATAAACTCTCGACTCCATGTTATATTCGAACGATCGTTTCCGCAAATCTTTCCTTGGGCTGTCTTGGCTGATGGTCCTAACAGTCTGCCTGTCGCTGTGCGTCGCCTGTGCCGATGACGGCGACGAAGGGCGCTTACCCGTCATCAGCTGGGAGATGTCGTCGGGTCGCTTCACCATGGTTGCCGGCGAAGTGCTGACCATCGTTCCCACCGTAACGAACACCGACGCCACCACCACCTACTCATGGACGATGGAAGGCCGCGTGGTCTCGAGGCGCGACTTCTACACGTTCACCAGTCGCACCCCGGGAACCTATTTCATTCAACTCGCCGTGACCAATCGTTTTGGGCAGTCGCAGGACGAAGTCAAGGTGACGGTGCTGGAGAGCGCTTCGGAGGCCATCGTCCCCGAGGCGCCTGACGACGGTCGGTTCAGCTGGTATTTCCCGTGGACGTACATCAACATTTGTCAGGGTCGCTCGCTCTTGCTTCGTCCTTACATGGTTCGTAACGCCGAGGGAGCTGCAGTGCCCGTGCCCGAAGTGGAGTTCTGCGCGACCGAACTCGGACCGCACGCTGTCACGCTCACGATGCTGGTGGGCGACACGGAATACAAGCAGACGCTGACCGTCAACGTCTGTCCTCCCGAGGGAACTTTCCGCCGTTCGGGCGAGGGCGACGCCTTGGTAAATCGCGTTTTCGACTATCAGCCGGCGCCCGGAATTATGGTAAACGGCTACTCCCTGTTGGGCGAATCGTTCCCCGTCGGCTGCACGCTTGAGCAGGCTTGCGCCACCGTGATGGCTCATTTCCGCCGGCAGTGGGCGGTGAGTCTGGGCGCGCAAGGCGGTTATCTTATAGCCGGTTTCGACCACAGCGTGGCGGGCGACCTACTCATTAAGGGCAATCCGTTCAACTATCAGTCGGAACCCGGCATCGTGTGGGTGAGTCTCGACGCCAACGGCGACGGCCTGCCCAACGACCAATGGTTTGAACTCGCTGGCTCGGAATATGGTTCCCCCAACCATCAGACCGACTACGCCATCACTTATTACCGCCCAGAGCAGGAAAAAAGCGGTGTGGCGTGGCGTGACTCCAACGGCGACGAAAGTTATGTTCCGCACTTCAACTACTGGAACCCTTCGGTCTATTATTGGCAGGACTGGCAGACAAGCGCGACGCTGACCTTCGTGGGCAGTCGTCTGGTGAGCCATCATCAGTATGCCGACGGCTTCAGCACCCTGCCGCCTTACGCCTGGGGCTATCCCGATAACGAAGGAAGCGACACGCAGAACAGCGTGACGCGACTGCATCTCTCCAACGCTCGAACATGGGACGGCAAGCCCGCGAATCTGCCTTACATCGACTTCGTGAAAGTGCAGACCGGTCAATGCGGCTTCACGCCCAACTTGGGAGAAATCAGCACCGAGGTTTATAGCATCGAAGCCGCGCCCTAACAAAACTCCGAGAACAGAAAACGACAATGAGATAAAATCCATCCCCGATGATGTTGTCCTTCCTCATGGCACTGCTGACTGTGCCCGCCGACTCACTTGCACCCGCGCCCCGTTCGGAGCGGAACGAGGTGCTGCGTGAGGTGGAAGTGGCCGCCATCCGCCGCATGAAGGACGTGGGACTGGAGAAGACGGAGCTGGACACCACCGTGTTGCATCAGAACATCGCCTTGTCGATGGCCGATATTCTGACCCGTCATTCCTCGTTATTCATCAAGCAATATGGGCGCGCCACCGAATCGACGGCGGAGTTCCGAGGCACGTCGCCCAGTCACACACAGGTGTTGTGGAACGGCATGAAAATCAATTCACCCATGCTCGGCACAGTGGACTTCAGCACCATTCCCGCTTATTTCATCGACCAAGCCTCGCTGTTCCACGGCGCTTCGTCGCTCGCAGTCACGGGCGGCGGATTGGGTGGCGCTGTGGACCTGCGCACGCTACCGCTCTACGACAGCGGTTGGGGCTTGCAATATGTGCAGGGCGTCGGGTCGTACGACACTTACGACCAGTTCCTTCGCCTCACGTACGGCAACGAGCGGTGGAGCACGAGCACGCGCGTGGTGTACAGTACAAGCGACAACGATTTCCGCTACACCAATTACGACAAGATGGTGGACGAGCGTGACGCCGACGGAACGATTGTGCGCAGTTATCATCCCACCGAGCGTAATCGGAGCGGTTACTTCGACGACATTCATGTGTTGCAAGACGTTTATTATCGCGACGGCCGCAACAACCGGTTCGGGGCGCAGGTGTGGTATGCACACTCACTGCGCGGACTGCCCTTCCTGAGCGTGGATTACAAGGATGACCTGACCTTCACCAACGAACAGAATCAGCACACGGTGCGCGGCGTGCTTTCGTGGGACCACACTGGCAACGACTGGAATACCGGAGTGCGAATGGGCGTGGTCAGTCAGCGTATGGCCTACGACTATTTCACGCGGCGGCAGGAAGTGAAAAGTATCGTCACACAGTCGCGCAGCCGCAGTCATACGGCCTATGTGCAGGGAACTTCTGACTGGATGCCCGCCGACAACTGGCTGTTCACGGCCTCGGCCTCGGTCTATTACAACCATGTCCGCAGTCGCGACCTGAGTCCGTTTCACATGGGAGACAACTATTGTCGCGGTCGTCTGGAAGAAGCTCTTTCTCTCTCGGCCAAGTGGCGTCCGGTAGACAGGCTGTCTCTCTCGGCATTGTTGCGGCAGGAATGTTATGCGAACGACCTTGTTCCACCTATTCCCGCGCTCTACATCGACTACCAAATCCATCGCCCCTGGGGACTTGTGCTGAAGGCCAGCGTGGCGCGCAACTACCGTTATCCCACGATGGACGACCTTTATTTCCTGCCCGGCGGAAATCCCGACCTTCGTCCCGAGCGGGGCGTGACCTACGACGGCGGTCTGGAGATGCTTCGGCAAGGGCGGTGCTATACGCTGAAAGGCAATATCACGGCCTTTGACTCCTATATCACCGACTGGATTCTGTGGACCCCGAACGCCAAAGGCTTCTGGCAACCGTCAAATGTGAAGAAAGTGCACAACTATGGTCTGGAGGCGCATTTCGAGGGAGAAATGCGCGTGGGAAGCGACTGGACGCTCGCCGCCAGCGGGAATTTCAGTTACACGCCGTCGCTCAATCGTGGCGAGGAACTCAGTGGCGCCGACGCCTCGTACGGCAAACAACTCTGTTATGTTCCGCGCACCTCCGCCAATGTGGCGGCGCGTGTGCAGTGGCGCTCGTGGTTGTTGGCTTATCAGTGGACGCATTACGGCGAGCGCTTCACCACCACGAGCAACGAAGTGAACTACATAACCGGTCGTCTGTTACCTTATTATATGTCCGATGTCACGCTGGAGAAACGTTTCCAATGGCGTTGGATGCACGCTTCGGTAAAGGCGGCGGTCTATAATATCTTGGGCACAGAATACGTCACGGTGCTGGCCCGCCCCATGGCGGGTCGCCATTTCGAAATATTTCTGGAACTGAAACCACAATGGAAACGACGAAAATAATGGTTCGGAACATAAAAAGACAAATGCTTGTTTGGGCCGGCATCTCCTTTCTCATCTTGGGAAATCTGTGCTGCACGGCCTGCCGCCGATCTGCCAGCAACGTGGCGGCTGCGGAGGGCGACACCATCCCCATGCGTTATGCCCGCCTGATAACACTCGTTCGTCACTCCGATGCCGTAGAGGTGATTCTGAAAAATCCGTGGGACACCACCGCAGAACTTATGCGTTACGACGTGCGGGAACCCGTGAAGCGAGCCGGTGTATATACCGCTGTTCACTGCGCTCTTCTGCAAGAATTAGGCGTGGCCGACCGCATTGCTGGCGTTTGTGAATTGTCGTATATCGACCTTACTTTTGTTCAGGAAGGCGTGCGCAACGGTCGAATCACCGACATGGGCAACAGCATGGAACCGAATGTGGAGCGCATTATGGAAACGATGCCCGACGTGCTGTTGCCTTCTCTGTTTGAGAACTCAGGCGGCTACGGCCGGGTTGGGCAGTTGGGCATTCCCATCATCCCGTGTGCCGACTACATGGAGGCTTCGCCGCTGGCTCGGGCCGAGTGGATGAAGTTTTTCGGAATTTTATTTGGTGTCGAAGAACGAGCCGACAGTCTGTTCCGTGCCGTGGAATCAGCCTATTTAGCTTTGTGCGACAGCGCCGCCCAGACCGTTCACCGCCCCACGCTCATCGTGGAACAACCTTACAACGGCATTTGGCATGTGCCGGGCGGGCGCAGCACCATGGGCATTCTCTATGCCGATGCAGGTGCTGACTATGTTTTTCGCGACCGACCCGAGAGCGGCAGTCTGCCCATGGCGCTGGAGACCGTGTTAGAAGCGGCGCAGGGCGCTGACGTTTGGCTCATGAAATACAATCAACCCGTGCCTCTCACGCTGACTCAGTTGCGGACAGAACACCCCGCTTATGCACAGTTCCGCGCTTTTCAGCAGGGCAACGTCTATGGATGTCACACCACGAAGAGCCACTTCTTCGAGGAAACGCCCTTTCATCCCGAACGCCTTTTGGCCGATCTCATCCACATTCTGCATCCTGAATTAGGAATTACTGCAAATAATTCCTACTTTTGTAAGGTCAAAGACCAATAATTATGCGATACAGAGTATTCTTCATCGCCCTCATGTGGGCGCTCGGAGCCGCGGCTCAGGAGCACCACGACTGGGAAGATCAGTCGGTGGTCGGCATCCATAAACTGCCGTATCACGCCACCCTCGTTCTGCCCACACATAAGTCGGCAAACCCGGAAGTCACGTCGCTCAACGGAAAATGGGCCTTCTGCTGGAGTCCCGACCCCGAGCATCGGCCCGTGGATTTCTATCGTGCGGACTACGATGAGAGCGGTTGGTCGAAGATTGACGTGCCCGGCAACTGGCAGACGCAAGGTTATGGCAAGCCCATCTACACCAACATGAGTTATCCCTTCAAGAAGGAACCTCCTTACGTGACCCGCGAACCTGCCAAGCATTTCTATAGCTACGACCATCGGAATCCTGTGGGATCGTATGTGTGTGAGTTTCTGCTCGATAAAAAGGAGAGCGACAAGGCTTACTTTCTGCATTTCGCGGGCGTGAAGTCGGCGATGTATGTGTGGGTGAACGGTCAGAAAGTGGGCTATTCGCAAAACTCTATGTCGCCCGCTGAGTTCGACGTCACTCCTTATGTGCAGTCGGGCCGTAACCGACTGGCCGTCGAGGTTTATCGCTGGAGCGATGGCTCGTATCTCGAGGACCAGGATATGTTTCGACTTTCGGGCATTTACCGGTCGGTGGACTTATGGACACGTCCACTCGTTCATCTGAGCGACTATAAACTGGAGACCCGACTGTCCGCTGACCATCAGCAGGCGCAAGTGGTGTTGCGCGCTAAAGTTCGCAATATGGGGAAGAAGGCGGCCAAGTCGCAAGAGGTCCGTCTCACCTTCGAAGGAAAGGAATACACGGTCAAGGTTCCCGTCGTTCGGCCCGACTCCGAGCAGGAAGTGGAGGTAATGTGCGGCGTGGACCGCCCCCAGTTGTGGTCGGCAGAACGTCCTTATCTCTATCCGGTTGCGGTCAGTCTGCTCAAAGGCTCTAAAGTAACGGAACGATTTGCCAATCATGTGGGCGTTCGAACCGTGGAAATCAAGGGCGATGTGCTGCTTGTCAACGGTCAGCCCGTGAAACTGCGCGGTGTGAATCGCCACGAACATCATCCGCAGACGGGCCGCTATGTTGACGAAGCCACCATGCGCCGCGACCTTGAACTCATGAAGCAAGGCAACGTGAACATGGTGCGGACCAGTCATTATCCCAACGACCCCCTGTGGTATGAACTCTGTGACCGCTACGGCATTTACGTGATGGACGAGGCGAACAACGAGACACACGCCTACGGCTTGGGCAATCATTTCTTCGGCGACGACACTACGTGGCGCACCGCCTTTGTGGACCGTGCCACCAGTCTGGTGGCGAGAGACAAGAATCACCCCTCGGTGATTTTCTGGTCGATGGGCAACGAATCCATCGCCGGCACCAACGTTCAAGCCATGGTGGATACCGTGAGGGCAATGGACGACACGCGCGTGGTGTATTGCGACACCGACCGCGAAAAGTCGGATGTCTATGACGACGGCTATCTGCCGCCCGCCCGTTTCGAACAACTGCTGGAGCAACAGCGGAGCCAACGTCCCGTGATGATGCGCGAATATGCTCATGCCATGGGCAATTCGCTGGGCAATTTCCGTGAATACTGGGACATTATCTATCGCTATCCCGGCGCCGTCGGGGCGGCCATATGGGATTGGGTGGACCAAGGTCTGAAGACCAACAATCCGAACCTTACCTGCTCGCCCGACGACTTTGCCTACGGAGGCGACTTCGGCGACCAGCCTAACGACGGTCCGTTCTGCTGCAACGGTGTCGTGGACCCCGATCGGAAGCCGCATCCCCACTACTATGAGATGCAGAAGGTTTATCAGCCGTTGGATTTCCGACAGGTGAACGACCGCGAGTTGCAAATCGTTTCCCACGAGTCCTTCACCGAACTGACGGCCTACGACTATAAGTATGTTTATCTTGCTGAAGGCATTCCCGTCGATAGCGGCTGGGTGACGCCCGATAATCGTGGCGAGCTCACGTTGCCCGGCTATCGCGGTCCGAGTGACGATGTCTGCTGTAACATCTACGCTTGTCTGCCCGAGACCACGCTGTGGGCGCCCAAAGGTTTTGCCGTCGCTCGCGAGCAGTTTGTGTGCAAGCGCCCCCAATCTGTCTATATCAACTTTGCCGAGCATGCGCGCGTTGACCGCCAAGGTAATGCCGTGAGTGTTTCGGCGGACGGAGTGCAGGCCGCTTTCGACGAACGCGGGGCGCTCGTTTCGTGGAAACAGCACGGCGTGGAACAACTGGCCCAGCCGCTGGCTCCTTATTTCTGGAAACCTGCCAACGACAATCAGAAGCGCAACGCCTACGGTCGAAAATGCGCGCCGTGGCGAACGGCTGCCGACAACCGGACACTCACACAGGTGGCGGTGGAGGAACGACCGGGCAGCGCGGTGAAGGTGACCTATCAGCTGCAACTTCCTGACGTTTCGGCCAACCTCACCCTGACCTACGAGGTGGGCGGCAGCGGCGTGGCTGTGGCTATGGACTACCGGCCAACTGCACAAACTCCAGAGCGAATGCCGAAGTTCGGTATGCATTTGGGACTGCCTCTGAGTAAAAGTCTCATAGAATGGCAGGGACGAGGTCCGCAGGAGAACTATTGCGACCGCAAGACGGGCTCTTTCGTGGGCCGTTATCAGTTGCCGCTCAAGCAGTTCCAAGTGGATTATATCGCGCCGCAGGACAACGCCAACCGCACCGATGTGGACTGGTGTCGCTTCGGCGATGTGCACGTCAGTTTTGCGGAGAAGGACTGCCTCGGCCAGTTCCGAGCCTGGAACTACACCGAGGAAACGTTGGAGAGAGCCCAGCATCCCGCCGACCTCACTCCCTGCGGCTACATCAACGTGAATCTGGATTCCGAGGTCTATGGCGTGGGAGGCAACGACTCGTGGGGTGCCGACACGCTTGACGAATATCAACCCGACGCCCGCCAGCCCAAGCATTTTGCCTTTACATTGTCCGTCCGATAAAGAAGTTATGACCGCACAGACTTCCCCCATAGCCCCTGAAGTTTCTCCGTCGTTTCGCGAGCGGAGCGGCGTGTGTTTGCTGGTCGCCCTCGCGGTGTTGGTGGCGTTGCTGTTCTTGGCGTCGCTGTACTGGGGCAGTGTCCGCATCCCTGCCCGGGCCGTCACGGCCGTGCTCTTGGGCGAAGGAGTGGAGGACCATCCGTCGTGGTCCTTCATCGTTTGGCAGAGTCGTCTGCCGCAGGCCGTCACGGCGTTGCTGAGCGGCGCTTCGCTGGCTGGGGCGGGACTGCTGCTACAGACCGCGTTCCGCAATGCGCTGGCAGGGCCAAGTATTCTGGGCATCGACAGTGGTGCCAACCTCGGCGTGGCGCTGGTGATGCTGGTGGCGGGCGGTGTGGTGACCACGGGCGACGTGACGCTGGGCGGCTTTGCCCTTGTCATTGTGGCCGCGCTACTGGGGGCGATGGCGGTGATGCTCCTGCTCCTGTTTCTCAACAGTCTGTTGCGCAACGATGTGATGTTGCTCATCGCCGGCATCATGGTGGGTTACATCGCCAGCAGTCTCATCTCGTTGCTCAACTACAGCGCCACAGAGGAGGGTGTTCATTCGCTGGTGATGTGGGGAATGGGCTCGTTTGCAGGCGTGTCCGTGGCGCGTCTGCCGTACTTCGTGGCCATCAGTTTGTTAGGACTCACCATGGCCGTCTTGCTCATCAAACCGCTCAACGCATTGCTGTTGGGCGACCATTATGCCCGGAACTTGGGCGTTCGAATCACCCGGACGCGGACCATCTTGCTGTGCACCACGGGCCTGCTCACGGCGGGCAGCGTGGCGTTCTGCGGTCCCATCTCGTTTGTGGGACTGGCTGTTCCTCACATCGCTCGCATGTTGCTGGGCAGTGCCAATCACCGGACGTTGCTGCCGGCCACGCTGCTGTGCGGCGCTGCGCTGACGCTCGTATGCAACCTCATCTGCACCGTCCCGGGCGAGTCGAGTGTGTTGCCCGTCAATGTGGTGACTCCCATCTTGGGAGCGCCCGTAGTGTTGTACGTCATTCTCCGTCGCCATGAACTACGAACTTGACCGCCTCGTCATCGGCTACAAGCAACGCAGTGTGGCGGGTCCTTTCTCGGCCGTCTTGCACGAGGGCGAACTGTGCTGTCTGCTCGGTCCGAACGGCGCGGGCAAGAGCACGCTGCTGCGCACGCTGGCCTGCTTCCAACCGCCGTTGGGCGGTCGTATGGTGCTGGGCGGCGAGGATGTCCGGCACATACCGCCCCGGAAACTCTCGACGCGGGTGGGGGTGGTGCTCACCGACCGCATCGTCACCCCGGGCATCACGGTGCGCGACATGGTGGCCATGGGTCGTTCGCCCTACACGAACTACTGGGGCCGACTGACGGCGGAGGACCATCGCGCTGTGGACGAGGCCATGGAGCAGGTGGGTGTCACGGACTTTGCCCGCCGACAAGTGGGGACGCTAAGCGACGGAGAACGTCAGAAGGTGATGATTGCCAAAGCGCTGGCGCAGGGAACACCCATCATTCTGCTCGACGAGCCGACGGCTTTCCTCGATTATCCCAGCAAGGCGGAGACCATGTTGCTCCTGCGCCGTCTCTGTCACGAGATGGGCAAGACCGTGCTGCTCAGCACCCACGACCTCGACCTCGCGTTGCAAACGGCCGACTGCCTGTGGCTTCTCAAGCCCGAACTGCCGTTGGCCATCGGCACGCCGCGCCAGTTGGCCGCCGACGGACTGCTGGAACGCTTCTTCCAGAGCGGGCCGATTCAGTTCAATCAGCAGACGCTTCGCTTCTCGATTCAGATATAGAATCGAATCAGCCATTAAAAAGTCCGACAGACTCATCTTCGTCTTTCAATCTTTCAATCTTTCAAAAATAAATATAGAACTGATTTGTAGTAC
>JABUUA010000169.1 GCA_021443405.1 Bacteroidaceae bacterium | reverse complement strand
TTGGTAGAGCAACGCATTCGTAATGCGTGGGTCGGGGGTTCGAGTCCCCCTATCGGCTCGAAACAGTGAACAGGAGAAGTTTCGTAAGGAAGCGTCTCCTGTTGTCTTTCTATAAAGGGTCAGTTGTTCGTCACTATTTCTATTGATGTTGCTGGCTGGCTATATAAGTAAGGAGTGCGTTATAATCTTTTGTTTTCCGGAGCAACTTGTGATTTCCCACCAAAAAGAATTGCTCGCGAGCCCGCGTGATAGCCACGTTGAGCTTTCGGTCCACCCAATATCCCTCGGCCATTGCGGAGGGAGAGGAAAGAATTTGTAACTGATAGTTCTGCCGAACGACCGTACTAAAGATGATAACCTCGCGCTGACTGCCCTGGTAACGTTCTACTGTGTCGATGGTGATGAACTGATAATCAGGCACTCCATGTGCTTCCAATTCACGACGAATCATAGCAATCTGACCGCGAAACGGAACGATGATTCCCACGCCGGTTGCCGGGTTCCACGTCCGGCCCGACGTTTCGTGCAGGCGGCATAATGCCGACACCAAATCGGCCACGACCACAGCCTCGGCCCGATTCGCCTTATTGTTTTCCTCCCCGGGTTCGGGCAACACATCATAAGCTAACAGACGATGGGTGGCCACCGCACGTTCCATATCGGTGCAAGGTTCGGGCAAGGTCCACTGCAGGTCGCGTTGCTGATGCGGCAACGGAACCTCGCGCAGGTGCTGGGCGTAATAATGTTCGGTCACAAACGAGCAAATGTCCGGGTGCATTCGTCCTTGTCGTTCCAAGTAACCGCACAGATGTGGCAGTCGGAACGAAAGAAGATTGCGATGCAGACGTTCGAAGAGCGACAAGCGGCAGTCCGTGATTCCTATCTGATGCAATGCTTCGTCCTCGACGCGACTCTGTATTTCGGGCTGCACCACGACCGCAGGCAACTGCTTGTGGTCCCCAATAAAAATGAAGCGGCCGATAGCATTGCAGAGCGTATTGTTAGGCAGCTGATGGGTCCGAGTCAGTAGCGGCATCAGCTGTGGCTCCAATACTTGTGACGCTTCGTCGATGATGGCTGTGTGGAAACGCTTTATGATAAAGAGTTCGGGCGTGCCGCAAAGTGTGGTAACCGTGCCGCAGAAAACGCGTACAGGACCTAATCGTTGCAACAGTTTCTGCCGAGAAGTGCATGCCGACGTAACGTGGTCCAACAGTCGGTTGCGGTATCGAGGACTGCACGACAACTCTTTGCCGATACGGATATAATCGGGCGTATCGGGTAGGTTCTCAAGCATTTCACATATCTCATCGACGGCACGATTGGTGTAAGCCAAAAGCAGAATGTTCTCATTTTCGTGCAGACTTCCGAGCAGTTCCAATACGATGGATCGCAGGGCGACATTGGTCTTTCCCGTTCCGGGCGGCCCTACTAATAGATAATAGTCGCGGGCGCGCACGACGTTTTGTACGATTGTTCGGGTCGTTTCGTCCTTCAGCGGAACCGACAACGGCGCTATTTCTCCGTATTCGGGTTGGCGCTGCCCTAAGATAAGACGCCGACGGTCCGGCAGACAGGTAAGCAGGGAGAACAACCCACGATAGGACGAAGCAAAGCCTGCGTCGATATGAGCAGGCTCAATGGCATAGAGGTTGTCGCGCTTCAGAAACGACACATTCCGCTGAGGGTGCGATAATTGCAGCAGCCAATGTCCGGAGAGCATCTCTTCGATGACGCAACGAATGGACTGACGCGTCACGATGGTGTCGTCGGAAGAATTGCGCTGATAGAGCGTAATCGTGTCGCCTTCGCGGAAATTCGACTGCACATCGTCGTTCGAAAGAGGGAGGATAGCTTGCAAATGAGTGATAGTTCCCGTGTCGTCACACTGCGGATGGATGGTCACGTCTGTAATCATATTGCCCAATTCCCGCTTCGTCGCCACATCGGTCAACCAAGTCTGTGCGAAGCCGTGGTCGGTGTCGATTTGCTCGTTGCCCAGTTTTGCCAGGAATTGTTCGCGTTGCATGAACATCGTCATTCTGCACACATACTTGAGCACAATAGGTTCTGCCTGCCGCAACGTCTCTAAGAAAGAGAGGATAGCCCGTTGCTTATAGCGCAGATAAAAGGAACTTTTCTGTTCGGTTGTGCAGAAATCTTCTTCCTTCAGCGATAAGAGATACGGCAGACAATCCTCGGATCGCAGCGTTCTTTCTATGGCGACAATGCCGTTACGAATGGACAAAGCCTCCGCTATCTGCTTCTGACCCAGCCGGATGTCAAAGAGTTTCGGATAACGAGAATAGAGCAACAGCGTCTTCATATGCTCACGCGATATGCCCAAGCTATAGTGAAGAATCTCCTTATATAAGGCCATCTGGATGGCATGCTGCAGTTGAAAAGTTTGCCGATAGTCGTCAGCTTTTCCACTCTTCAACTCGACTATCTTCGAATAATCGCCCGTCAGCAGGACATTGAGCGATTAAAAGAAACAATTGCAGCATCTGTTACATCAAAATCTGAGGATGAGGAAGACTTAAAGGCTGTAATAAATGAAAAGAATGATTTTGCAAACAAGCAGAAATCATTTTTCGATACGAGAGAGGAGCTTTCAAAGAAGTCTGCAGAGCTTGACAAGGAAGTATACCGCTTAAACACACAGAAGGAAAAGCTGCTTGATAATCAGCAGGGACTTGTAAGCTACATGTTCTC
>JABUUA010000168.1 GCA_021443405.1 Bacteroidaceae bacterium | reverse complement strand
ATCAAACAAAGCCGCCATATTTGCACCATACATTTGTAACATATTGATAACCAAATCGCTTAATCTTTGAGGAGGTGAAATAGTAATTTTCTCAATTTAAAGAGAAAACCTATGGGAATTTACAAACCAGGACGCCCTCGGAACTATAATCCGACAAATGGAAATGGGACTAAACCACCTACAAATCCGGGTGAGTATAGAATTATAGATAATATCATGAACTGCATTGTGTATATTGGCGAAACATGCAATCTTTTGCAACGAATGCAGCAACACATTCGCAGTGGTAAATTGACAGAAGGAAGAACTTTTGCATACAAGACCGCCGATGGACGTTCAACATCAAATACTCGAAGAGTACACGAACGTATTAAGATTATGCAACATAAACCCTTACTTAACAAATCAATTGGAGGGGAAGGTAGGCCGGCAAAAAAATAATATTGAAAAAAAGAATTAACATAGAGGAGGTGCAGTAAGAAACTCTCACAAGACACTTTATAGAAGTAGCGTGCAATTATGTTGCGCGCTACTTTCTTGTTTCACAGTGTTGCGGAATTATTGTTTTTGTTGTATCTTTGTAATCTATTTGGAACGCGCCCTTGTTGGGGACATGGAAATGAAGACGGCAAAACATATTATGCTGGTCGTGGCGCTCGCGGCTCTTGGGCTGGCGGGATGCAGCGAAAGCGAGGGAACAGGCGGAAACGTTCTCTCGAGACACCGGGTGTGGTCGCTGCGCAAGATGACTTACCCCGGCGGCTATTGCGAGAAGTTTCCCAACGGCAGCGGGACGTTCCTTTCGATTGCCGATAACGACTCCACAATCTTCACTTGTCACTGGGCACCGACGGGAAGATTCACTTCCATCATGCCGCAGGAGAAGATTCATTATACGCTGATAAACAAGGGCGGTGGCGAGTATGTCTATTTCCACGGCGGCAATCCGCATCCGCTGCAGGTGGTGAACGACACGACCATCAACGTCCAGACGAACGGCATCGTTTTCACTTGGTCGGCGGAGCACGGGATTGACCAGCGAACGCTGACGGAGATAAGCGTATTCCTTGCGAGTGCCGACTATGGTTCGGGCAGCGGGTCCGACCGCTACGTTTTCACCCAGAAGGAGCATGAGCTGGAGGACGAGAACCATCTGCAGTTGCTCTGCATCACGGTCCTTGTGGCCGCGCTCGCCGCCGGTGCGTTCTTCCTCCTCCGCACCTACCGCAACAAGCGACGCATGGAGGCTGAGGTGCGCCGACTGCAGGCGGAGCGTCAGGACCGCCCGCAGCTTGTGGCCGAGGCGCTGAAGAATGTGGAGGCGGAATGGCTCGCCTCCGACGAATATGCCCGGCTCCGCAAGCTGATAGAACGCGGAACGCTCACGCCCGACGACTGGGCAGCGATGGAGCGCCAGCTCAACAAGGTTTATCCGAGTTTCACCCACACGCTCGAGGGGCTCTACCGCATGTCGCAGCTGGAGCATCGCGTGTGCATGCTCATCAAGTTGCGCGCCACGCCATCGGAGATGGCCGCCGTGCTCAACAAGGAGGCGAGCACCATCAGCACCACACGCAGCCGACTCTACTACAAGATTACGGGCAAGAAGGGCGGTGCGAAGGACTGGGACGAATTCGTCCTGGAGTTGTAGAAGCACGCAAAATGCGCTTTTTTGCCACGATGCAAAGTTTTGCAAAGTCGATTGCTTGGCGGAAAACGCATATCGACGTACTTTTGCAGTGAAACAATTCAAAAACGCTAAACACATTATCGGTATGAAAACAACGAAACAGACACTCCGGCTGCTGGGTCTGATGCTCGTGGCCTTGTTATTTGGAACCACCGCTTCAATGGCCCAGAACAAGGGAAAGAAGACGGCAAAGAACGAACTTGCGGGCGTATGGGTCATGGAATCCATGCAGTTCGAGGGCGAGAAGAAGACCATCTGCGGCAAGAATTCGGGCTACGCGCAAGTGAAATACCACGGCGCCGACGGCGAATACGCCTGTGCAGAGATTGTTACGGACGGGAAGACCTACAATATTCTTCCCCACGAGTACGGCACCTACACTTACAAGGACGGCGTTTATACCGAAATGGGTCGCAAACCGAGCCCCCTGTCGCTTTCCGCCGACGGCAAGCACTACTACAGCCAGTGGCTCACCCGTCACGACGTCTGGGTGCGCTGCACCGACATGCCCAAGGAACTGATTGACGACATCATCTATCGTTGCAAGGCCGCACAAACTCCTTCGGCCAAGGTGCAGCAGATGATAAAGCAGTCGTTCTTCTCCAAATAAGACGCACCTCAGGCCAGACGCTTTCTCCGTTTAGCCGAACAATTTTCTCTCCAAAAACGTTTTCACACGTGGGAATGTATCAAGCGATATATTTCCACGGGTCCAACCTTCTTGTAATGCAAACGAACATTCAAAATAACAACTGAACCACCATGAGACGTTACACTCTAATCGCATTTCTGATGCTGTCGTTCTCCGCAAGCGCACAAAGCCTTGTATTCGGCACAGTGCAAGACGCATTCCTCAAATTGCCGCTGACAGACGTGAAGGTGTCTCTGCTGTTGGCTGCCGACAGCACCGTGGTCATCGAATCAATCCCCATCACCCAGAAGTTCAGAGCCGACGGAACTTTGCGGGAGGCGCAGTTCAAGATTCAACCAGAGAAGAAGACCAGCAAGTACCTCATCCGCGGAAGGCTCGAGGGTTACGAGGACGGCTGGCTGCCC
>JABUUA010000167.1 GCA_021443405.1 Bacteroidaceae bacterium | reverse complement strand
TGTCCTGCCCATCGCCGATGTCGCCCTTCGTCTTGCGGTACAGTTTGGGCGACATGCCCGTGGCCTGCTTGAAGTATTTCCCGAAAAACGACTGGTTGGCAAAGTTGTACTCCGCCGCGATGGACTTGATGCTGCGGTTGGTGTGGGCCAGCAGCTGGCTCGTGTTGCTGATGACGATGTTCACAATCCACTCGGAGGCCGTGTGGCCCGACTGCTCCCGGACGACGGTGGAGAAGTAGCGCGGCGAGAGGTGCTGCTCGTTGGCGTAGAACAAGACCTCGCGTTCCTTCTTGTAGTTGCGCATGAGCGAGAGCATGAAGTTCTGGAAGATGCGGCCCTTGCCGTCCTGCGGAACGGGCGAGATGCCCTGGTTCACGAAGTAGGCGTAGAGCAGTTCCTGGAAGAAGGTGTCGGTGAGCGTGAACAGCTGCTGGCGCAGGATGGGGAGCCCGACGGCGTCGCTCTCCTGCTTGTTCCAGCGGGCCTCCTTCTTTTCGATGAGCGACATCATCTCCTCGATGTTGCGCTGCTGCTCCGGCGTGAGCGAGAAGCAAGGGCGCTCGCGCAGCATCATGAGGTCGGTGGCGCTGATGGAGCGCTCGGCGAAGGGGACGATGATGTCGAGCGTGCTGCGCACGGCCATGCCCGCCACCTCGTCGCTGCGCTCCAGGAGCGAGACGTAGGTGGCCGGCGTGTAGATGAACACGTCGCCGGGGTGCAGTTCGTAGGTGTGCTTGCCCACCAGAATCTTGGCCCAGCCTCGTTGGCACAGGAAGAATCCGCAGGCGTCAATCACGGAGGACAGCGCGCCGCTTGTGCGGAATTTCTCCTCGATGTCGGTCAGCGAAAGGTGCTGGAAAGGGAGTGTGGTCATGGTTCGGAATGAAAAATGTGAGGGGGGTGACAAGAGACGGGTCGGGCCGTCAGGCCAGCTCGTCTAATCGTCGCGATAGACTTTCTCGCGCACGGCAGAGACGGAGTCGTTCATCCACGCCGGGCACGGATACACGGCGGCGGGGTCGTACTGGATGTTCAGCTCCGGAATCTCGGGCAGCGGTGCGGGGCCCAGCTTGTAGGGAATCGTTCCCGAATAGTAAGGCGTGATTTCCACTTCCGTCCATCCGGCGCCCAGAATGCCCAAGTGGCGGGCGGCCGCCCGCGAGAGGTCGATGATGTATTTCTTGCTGTACGGACCGCGGTCGGTCACTCGCACCACGCACTCCTTCTGGTTGCGCACGTTGCGCACTTTCAGCACGGTGCCGAGGGGGTACTTGAGATGGGCGCAGGTGAAGCTGTCGCGGTGATACACTTGTCCGTTCGCCATCTTCCGGCCGTGGAACTTATCGTGGTAATACGACGCCTTGCCTTTCATGCACTTGTCGGCCTTCGGGGCCGCCTGCAGGGGCAGTAACGCGCACGCGAGCGCGCAGAATACTATATAGATATAAAGTTTCATGGCGTTGCTTTTTCTGCAAAGTAAACCATTTTTCCCTGAATAACCAACCTTTTCGCCCTTTTTTAGCATAGTTTTAGACTTGAGAGAGCCTCGAAAGAGTCTCCCGCACCTGCTTTCGTGACCCTTTCATGGCAAAAAAGCGCGGCAATCGTGGGTCGTTTGTGGAAAAATTCGTATCTTTGCGCCACAAGAAGTTTAATTAGCATTATGGACATGAAAAAAATAGTAAAGTGGATGGGCGCGCTCCTGCTCGTGGTGTGCGCATTCTTTTCGTCTTCGTGCGGTACTAAGAAGTATGTTTATCTCGAGGGCGCCGACACTGCCTACATGGTTCCCAAGGAGGTGGTCCAGGCCTTCGAACTGCAGATTCAGCCCGACGATGAATTGGCCATCGCCGTCAACACAAAGACCGAAGACCTGCTGAAACCCTTCAACACCCGTGCCTTGATTGGCGGTGGTAATAGTTCCAATGGAGGTATGATGAACAATAGTTATGGCGGTGCTTCGATGTCGTATTTCTTGGTGGACAAGAACGGCTACATCGACTTCCCCGTGCTGGGCCGCATCTATGTGTTGGGCAAGACTTGTCACCAGCTTTCCCAGGTGGTCCAAGACCGTTTGCGCGGTGAGGGCCACATCTTGGATGCCGAAGTGACTTCGAGAATCATGAATTTCAAGGTCACGCTTTTAGGTGACGTTGGTTCGCAAGGTCCCCAGACGTGCAAAGGGGAGCGCCTGACCATACTGGAGGCGATTGCCAACGCGGGCGGTCTGAACGGCTCGGCCATCCGCCAGGATATTCTTGTTCTTCGCGAAGAAAATGGACAACGTGTCGCTTACACCTTCGACATCAACAACAGTCAGAGCGTGTTCGAGAGCCCCGCTTACTTCCTGCAGCAGAACGACGTCATCTATGTGAAGCCGAACAAGAGCGTTCGTCTGAAGAACAGCGCAGGCTATTCGTTCTGGACCCTCGTGGCTGGCTTCTTCGGCTCAGTAATGGGCATCGCCTCTGTGATACTGGCCATTACACTCAAGAAATAAAGTTTAGTGACTGATAGTTGGCTGGGGGCTTGCGGGATTTCACCTGCAAGCCCTCGGTGTGTTCATTGGGGGAATCTTTCTCGCGATAAGCATTGTTTCCGCTTTCCGATTAGACGGCAGAGAATAATATTTACATAAAATGAACGAAGTCCCCGTCTGGGACACTTCGCTACTGAGGATATAAATAGGAGGGAGAAAACAAAAAAAAGACCGAGTCTCTCGGTCTTTTCTGTGGTGCCACCAGGAATCGAACCGGGGACACAAGGATTTTCAGTCCCTTGCTCTACCNGAACCGGGGACACAAGGATTTTCAGTCCTTTGCTCTACCAACTGAGCTATGGCACCATCGTTTTGCGATTGCGGTTGCAAAGGTACGACAAGTTTTTCATTCCACCAAATCTTTTTGTGAAAAAATAGAGGAAAATATGTTTGCGGCGCGCTAAGTTCAGCTTTTTCGCAGATTTTTTTGTACCTTTGCAGTCGCCTTTTGTGGGCTTTCGGATAGTAGCGCAGTTGGTAGCGTACCACGTTCGGGACGTGGGGGTCGGGAGTTCGAGTCTCCTCTATCCGACCAAGCTTGGCCGCTCGGCCAATTTTTCTTATGTGCGCGCGAATGTTTTGGTTATGTGCGTGTGTGTGAGAACTTTATCCCTTGGCAGGGAGAAAAATGGCTGTTGCCATTCGCTAAGAATCATTTGCTTATGGGTAACTTTGTGAACAACCTTTTGGGCTGGTATTTCTCTAAGAATGCCTTCCCCTATTGGGTGGTGCTCTTGGTGGACGCCGCCATTGTTGTGGCAGCAGGAGTTGTGGCCTGTTGCTTGGTGCAAGGTACGCTGAACACACTGGGAGTCTTCTTGCCGCTGGTAGGAACGTGGTGCTGTTACCTCATCTTTTTCTTGGTTGGCTTTCGCTTGATGCACACTTACAGCGGTGTGGTTCGTTATTCGTCGTTCATCGATTTGATGCGCATCGCCGTTGCCAATCTCATTGGCGTGGTCCTGATTTTCGCCGCCCGCCATATTTTCAGCGGGGTGGATTCCGTGCTTGTCCCCATTTCTGCGGAGGTGTTGCTCACGTGCTCCATGTTAGCCACCGCCGCCATGTGGTCCGTCCGCATCGTCATCAAGTATGCTTACGATGTGTTCTTCGTCAACAATGGCGCCAAGCGCGTGTTCATCTATGGCGTTAAGGAAGGCGGTGTGGCTTTGGCGAAAAGCATTCATTCGCAGCAGTCTAAGTTTGTTGTGCGCGGTTTTGTCAGCGACGAACCGAATGACTGGAGTCACATGCTCATGGGCTGCCGGGTTTATCCCAACGACGACAGATTGGTGGAGAATATGCGCAAACAGGGCGCTACCGTGCTGATGGTTTCTCCGTTGAAGACCGATGAGTTCCGTAACAACCAGGCAATGATTAGTTCGCTGTCCGATGCCGATGTCCAACTGATGGTGTATCGCGGACAGAGTTGGGATGGTAAGACGGAATTGAGACATGAGGCACTGAAGGACGTTGATATTGAGGACTTGTTGCCGCGCAACCAGATAGAGGTGGACATGGAAGCTATCGGCGCCGTGCTTTCGGACAAGTGCGTGATGATTACCGGTGCGGCAGGAAGCATTGGTAGCGAGATAGTTCGTCAGGTGGCTACGTTTGGCCCGTCGCAGATGGTGCTTGTGGATCAGGCGGAAACGCCGTTGCACAACATTCGTCTGATGATGGCTCACGAGTTCCCCGGCATTCCTTGTCTCACTCTTACGGCCAGTATCACGAACCAACGCCACATGGAGACCACGTTCGCGCAATATCGTCCCGAATACGTTTTCCATGCAGCCGCGTACAAACACGTTCCCATGATGGAGGACAATCCTGGCGAGGCCGTGATGAATAATATCTTGGGTACTCGCATCGTGGCCGATTTAGCTGTGAAATACGGCGCTCGCAAGTTTGTGATGGTCAGCACCGACAAGGCTGTAAATCCCACGAATGTGATGGGCTGCTCGAAGCGTATCTGCGAGATGTATTGCCAAAGTCTGGACAAAAAACTCAAAGAACAATCGGTTGCGGGTCAGACTGGGAATGCAGAGACTCCGTGTTCCTTCGTGACAACTCGCTTTGGCAATGTGCTCGGCTCTAATGGCTCGGTAATCCCCATCTTCCAGGAACAAATCAAGGCGGGCGGACCGCTGACGGTTACACATCCCGACATCATCCGCTACTTCATGCTCATCCCCGAGGCC
>JABUUA010000166.1 GCA_021443405.1 Bacteroidaceae bacterium | reverse complement strand
TGCATGGTTTCCTGCTGTTTCTTCAGCGCGTCTTCCTGCTTGGGGTATTTGGCCGCAATCTTGTCAATCTCAGGCTTCAGCACCTTCATGCGGGCGCTGCTCATGTAGCTCTTGTGCGTGGCCGGATAGACGAGGGCCTTGATAATCAGCGTGAGCAGCAGAATGACCAGACCCATGGACAAGCCGAGTCCTTTGAGCAAGTCGAAGAGCGGCATGATAATCCAGCGGTTGATCCAGCGGAACAGCGGCCATCCGAAATAGACGAGCCGCTCCAGTTCGATGTCCTGGTTGCCGTAAGCCAGACGGTCGTGCTCCTTCAGCAGATGGAAGTCGTTGGGTCCGGTGAACAACTGCAGATGCGTGGCGTCCAGACCTTTGGGGTCGAACTTCGTCTGCATCTCGGCGGCGTAGGCCTTCAGCGCCTCGCCCTCGTTGCAGGTGGCGCTCGACAGTTTTGCCTGCGTGAAACCCTTGTCGGAAATCAGCACGGCGCTGAAGAACTGGTTTTTCGAGGCAATCCACTGCACGGCCTCCTCGGGCTGTTCTTCGTCCGTTCCGCTCGCGCTCAGTTCGTTCACGTCGCCGTTCATCTCGCGATAGGTGAACTGCGAGTATTGGTTCTCGAAGCTCTGGCCCTTCTCCTGCTGCACGACCACGGAAGCGTGGTTGACATACATGCTTGAAGCATTGGGGGCGAAGTAGTTCTGCATGCCTTGCGCCGCAATCGTGATGTCCGTCATGTAGGTCGCGGGGTGCAGCGTGTAGGTGACGTCGATGTGCCGTTGCTCGTCACCCAGTCGGAGCGTGGCGCTGCTGTCGCTTTGTTCCTGCACGCTGAAGCAGTAGTCCTGGGCGTTGATGTTGTCGGTCTTCGTGGCCCACTGCATATCCAGGGCAAGGGCCTTGTCGAGCAGCACGACGGGCTCGCCCTTGTAGTTCTTGTACTCTTTCAGCTCGGCGCTCTTCACGGTGGCGCCTTGCGTGCTCAGCGTGAGTTTCACCAGGTCGTTCTCCAGCACCACGTCGGTGCTTTCGCCGCCGCGGTTGGCAAAGAACAGCGACGTGCTGTCGGCCACCAGCGCCTGCCGGCGTTCTGCCGCCTGCTGGGCTTGCAGCGCTTGCGCCTTCTCGGCCTTCTGTTGTTCCACTTGGGCGATGGAGTCTTGCCGGGCCATCTCCTGCAGTTCTGTCTCGCTGGGGCGATTCCACCAGCTGAAGCCAATCAGCACCAAGGCAATGAGGAAAAAGCCTGCAATTGTGTTTTTGTCCATATCTTTTTTGCGTTTGTTGTTATTATCGATTTTAATTTTCCTCGCGTTACGCGCACGAGAAAGACAAAATTACAAAAAAAACTTGAGTATTTCTGCTTTTTCAGCCAAAATCATTAACTTTGCGGTTAAAATCGACACAATATGAGATTCAAAGCGTTATTTTTAGTGGTCTTCGCCTCTGCATCGTTGCAGGCGCAGCAAACCGTAGCCGACAGTGTGATTTCCCTCTACCGCCACCGCATGGACAGTTTGCGCACGGAACAGCAAAAACGAGATTTGGGCGCTTCGCGCGTCAGCAACCAAGCTAACTTCAACCCCTATTTCTACCGCCTGCTGCTGCCCGCCACCTATTACCAAAGTCCTATGCAGCAAGCCTTTAACCTCGGACCCGACTTGTGCTATTCGCCCGACTATGCCGTGGCCGCCAACGCCGCCACTGGTTCAGCCCTTGCCCGCATGTATGTCGCTGCTCCGTGGCTGGTGGTCCGCACGGAAGAGGAGGTCATGGGAGAGCAGGGGCTGCGCGACGACGTGAAATCGCCCGTCGATAACACGGTGAAACTGGCCGACAAGGCCGTCCCCGTGGACCTGGGCAGCGAGGTCATCGAGCCGGTGGAGATTAAAGCCCGCCGACCCAAGTTCTGGAAAGTGAAGGGCAACGGCTCCATGCAGTTCACGCAAAGCTACTTCTCGCCCAACTGGTATCAGGGCGGTGACCCCAACTATGCCGCCTTGGCCATGCTGACGCTCGACGCCAACTACGACAACAAGCAGAAACTGCAGTGGGACAACAAGTTGGAAGGTCAGCTCGGTTTCCAGACCAGCGACGACGAACTCCACAAGTTCAAACCCACCAGCAACCTGCTCCGCGCCACCACGAAACTCGGATACAAAGCCGCCAAGAACTGGTATTACTCTGCTCAGGTGCAGGCCTATACGCAGCTCGTGCGGCAATACAAGAAGAACTCCGAGGAATTCGTTTCCGACTTCCTCTCGCCGCTCAACATGAACGTGGCCGTGGGTATGGACTACAAGTTCAACTCCAAGAAGAACAAGTTCAACGGCTCGCTCTTCCTCGCCCCCATCGCCTACAACATGCGCTACATCCGCAACGAGGAGCTGCGCAAGGCCGACTCGAACATCAAGGAGGGCAAGTACGCCTATCACAACTTCGGTCCCAGCATCTTGCTCCGCTACCATTGGGACATTGTCAAGAACGTGAGCTGGGATTCCCGCCTGTTCTTCTTCACCAGCCTCCACTACGTGAATGTGGAATGGGAAAACACCATCAACTTCACCATCAACAAATACCTCAGCAGCAAGGTGTTCATCTATCCGCGCTTCGACGACAGCAACAAGCGCTATGCCTACGACGACAACGAGCGTCGCAAGCACGGCTACCTGATGTTCAAGGAACTGCTGTCGCTGGGTCTCTCGTACAATTTCTAAGCCTCCCCGGGGGGGGACGGCAAGAGGAAAGAGTCATCCCCCCCATCAAAATATCTCATATCTCAACTTTTTATAATGTACTGC
>JABUUA010000165.1 GCA_021443405.1 Bacteroidaceae bacterium | reverse complement strand
CGAGGAAGGCATAACCATCGACGTGGCCTACCGCTATTTCAGCACCAACCAGCGCAAGTTCATCATCGCCGACACACCGGGACACGAGCAATATACGCGCAACATGATTACGGGCGGTTCTACGGCGAACCTCGCCATCATCTTGGTGGACGCTCGCACTGGCGTGATTACGCAGACCCGCCGCCACACTTTCTTGGTTTCGCTGCTGGGTATCAAACACATCGTGCTGGCCGTCAACAAGATGGACCTTGTAGATTTCTCGCAGGAAGTGTTCGACAGCATCACGACCGAATATCTCAGCCTCACCAGCCAACTGGGCATCGAGGACGTGACCTGCTTCCCGCTGAGCGCCTTGCAGGGCGACAACGTGGTGGAGAAGAGCGACCGAACCCCGTGGTATGAAGGAACTTCGCTGCTGGAATTCCTGGAGACCGTGCCCATCCACCGCGACCGTAACATGGACGATTTCCGCTTCCCCGTGCAGTATGTTTTGCGCCCCAACCTCAATTTCCGCGGTTTCTGCGGCAAAGTGGCCAGCGGAACGATTCGCAAGGGCGAGGAGGTGATGGCTTTGCCCAGCATGAAGCGCAGTCGCGTAAAGAGCATTGTGACGTATGACGGCGAACTGGACGAGGCTTTCTGCCCTCAGTGCGTGACCATTACGCTGGAGGACGAAATCGACATTTCTCGTGGCGAGATGATTGTCCGTCCCGACAATCTTCCTTGTGTTGACCGCTATTTCGAGACCATGCTGGTGTGGATGGACGAGGAGCCCATGGACCGCTCAAAGCAGTTCTTCCTCAAGCACAACACCAACACCACGCGTGCCACCATCAGCACTGTGGAATATCGCGTGGACGTGAACACGATGGAGAAACTGGACGGCGCCGACTTCAAACTCAATGAGATTGGCTGTGTTTACATCACCACGGCCAAGACCCTGTTCGTCGACGCTTACAAGAACAACAAGGCTACGGGCGCTTTCATCCTCATCGACCCCATCACCAACAACACTTCGGCCGTGGGCATGATTGTCCGCCGCTTGGAGAGTGAGGACATCAACAAGATGGATGTGCCCACTCTCGACCTGAAGAAGCTGGGTATCGGCGCTGAACACTATGCCGCCGTGGAGACGGCCGTGAAGGAACTGGGCCGCCAGGGCCTAGAAATCCAAATCGTCAAGTAACTATGGGACTGATAGAATTTAGCAAACTGCCAGTGAATACGCTGGTCGGAGCCGACTGGGGAACGTTCAAGCAACTGACCCGTGACCAGCACATCGCCAAGGAAAAGCGTGGTAAATACATGCTCACGAAGGCCATTTGCCGCCTGCTCTCCACGTTGGTTCCCTTGCAGAACCGCAAATACAACAAGCTGTTGGCCGACCAACCTTTGAAGCACGACCCGGTCTTCATCATCGGTCATTGGCGCAGCGGCACTACATTTGTGCACAACATCTTTGCGCAGGACAAGCATTTCGGCTTCACCACGACCTATCAGACCGTGTTCCCGCACTACATCATGGCCATGCAGTGGTTGTTCAAACCCACCATGGCTTGGCTGATGCCCAGTCACCGCCCCACGGACAACATGGAGCTGGCGCCCGATATTCCGCAGGAAGAGGAGTTCGCCTTGCAAAACATGTGTCCTTACAGCTATTACGATTTCTGGTTCTACCCCGAGCGCATGCAGGAGTTATGCGACCGCTTCCTCACGATGAAGGACGCCACGCCCGAGGAGATTGCCGACTTCAAGGAGAAGTTCGAGAAGTTGGTGAAGATTTCGCTGTGGAACACGCGTCGCGAGAATCCCGACGCCCAATATCTCAGCAAGAATCCTCCCCACACGGGTCGCGTGAAGACACTAGTGGAGATGTATCCCAATGCGAAGTTCATCTTCCTCATGCGCAATCCCTACACGGTGTTCGAGAGCAGCCGGTCGTTCTTCACCAACACCATCGCTCCGCTGGAGTTGCACAGTATTTCGCTGGAGCAGATGGAGCAGAACATCCTGCGCAATTACATGGAGCTCTACCGCGCCTATCAGGAGCAGAAACAGTTTATTCCCGAGGGCAACCTCTACGAGCTCAAGTTCGAGGATGTGGAGCAGAACGCATTAGGCATTACGCAGGACATCTACGAGAAGCTGAGCATCCCGGGTTGGGAGGAGGCTCGTCCGGCCATCGAAGCTTACATCCAGGGCAAGAAAAGCTACAAGAAGAACCAGTACAAGTATAACGAGCGTACGGTCCAGCTTGTCAACGAGGCTCTTGGCCCTGTGTTGGAGGAGTGGGGCTACGAGAAGCTCTGAACAAAGGTTACCTCACCCATCCCTGCACCTTTGTGCTTAGCGCCGGTCGTTCAGCACAAAGGTGCTGGACCGGAAGGGAAAGGGATGTACCTCTCTTTTTTTGGCAATGATATACTTTTTGACCCCAAAAATCCCTTTCGATGCGTTCTATGGAAATTATATCTAATTTTGAGTGGTATTACTATATATCAAGCGCATTGTGCGGTGAACCTATATCATCTATTGGTCGAGTTCCTTCATAATCATCAAAAAAATCGTCTCTTAAATTCCACGCACGCCTAAATCTATCACTTCCATAGTTATAACCCTTAATAGAATGCGTTACTTTTTCAAATGCTTGCATTAGTAAGTCTTTAGCAATTTTAATATCATCTAAACGGTAGGCTTTATAATAGTTTTTATGCTTTACAGACTTATCCTGTCCGTGGCTTCTCGTATAATTACTAAGTTTTTCTATCGATTGCATAATAGTTTGGGCGATATTAGTTAAGCCCTCACTTGCCAATTCC
>JABUUA010000164.1 GCA_021443405.1 Bacteroidaceae bacterium | reverse complement strand
TGCACGAGGCCTTTGCCGAAGGAGCGGCGTCCGATGATGGTGCCGCGGTCGTTGTCCTGCATGGCGCCGGCAAAGATTTCGCTGGCCGAGGCCGAACCTTCATCGACGAGCACGGTGAGGGGCAGTTCGGGGAACGAGCCGCGGCCGTCGCTGTAGTAGTCGTCGCGAGGCGTTCGGCGCCCTTCGGTGTAAACGATGAGTCGGCGAGAGGGGAGGAATTCGTTGGCCATCTGTATGGCGATGTGCATGAAGCCGCCGCGATTGCCGCGGAGGTCCACGATGAGCCGGTCCATCCCCTCCATGTTGAGTCGGGCGAGCGCCACCATGAACTCGGCATAGGTCTTCTCACCAAAGCTTTTCACGCGGATGTAGCCTGTGGTGGGGGTAATCATGTAGGCGGCGTCGATGGTGTTCACGGGGATGTCGCCGCGGACGACGACGAAGGACATGGGGTTCTTATGGCCGCGCCGCACCACGCCGAGGCGGACGTTGCTGCCTTTCGGGCCTTTGAGGAACTTCATCACACTGTTCTGGTCCATACCCACCAGCGAGGTGTCGCCGGCCGAAATGATGCGGTCGCCGGCCATGATGCCGACTTTCTCGGCCGGTCCGCCTTTTATCAGACTCATCACGTTGACCGTGTCCTTGGGCATCGAGAAGGTGATGCCGATGCCGGAGAAGGAGCCTTTGAGGTCTTCGTCCACGTTGTCGGCGTCGTTGGCGGGAATATAGGCGCTGTGTGGGTCGAGCTCAGAGATGATGAGCGGCATGGCATCCTCCACGAGCGTGTTCATATCCACGGTATCCACGTAGTTGTTGTCAATCATCTGCAGCAGGTAGTTGATTTTATTGCTGCCCGTGTTGATGATGCTCAGGCGGTTGCCGGAGAAATGATTGGCGTAGAAGGTGCCGATGAGGATGCCCAGAATCACACTGAGCGCCATGAAGAGCGGAACGAGGCGTGAGTTACTTTTCATTGTTGGGGTTTTCTTCTATCTGTATGACTTCGATTCCGGCGCGTCGCAGGAGGTCGATGCCGTCGGTCAGTCGGTAGGAACGGCTGAAGACCACGGTGTGGATGCCGGCTTGGATGATGAGTTTTGCGCACTCGATGCAGGGCGAGTCGGTGACGTAGAGCGTGGCTCCGTCGCTGTTGTTGCCGGAGCGGGCAATCTTGGTGATGGCATTGGCCTCGGCGTGCAGGACATAAGGTTTCGTGACATTGCCTTCCTCGCAAACGTTCTCAAATCCAGAGGGCGTTCCGTTGTATCCGTCGGAGATAATCATCTTGTCTTTCACGATGAGTGCGCCCACCTGACGGCGCTGGCAATAACTGTTCTCGCTCCAGATGAATGCCATGCGCAAATAGCGGCGGTGCAGGATATCCCCACCAGAGGCGCTCCCGCTCTGGCTCTCGGAGGAGGAAGATGAGTTGGAGGTGGAATAAGAAGTTGAAGCAGAGAAGTCCTCTTGACGGGTTGTTTGTTCGTTCTTTATGTTCATATCTATTGGTGATTTTCTGATGTATGTACTATTTTTCCTTCCTTTTGGAGGAGGAAGTGGGGGCTATCCCATTTCTTCTCAACAGCGCATCAATCGTCGGCTCTTGGCCTCGGAAGCGGCGGTAAAGCGTCATCGGGTGTTCAGTGTCGCCGCGCGAGAGCACTTCGCGACGGAAACTTTCCGCCGTGGCGCGGTCGAAAATACCTCGTTCCTGGAACAGCGAGAAAGCGTCGGCGTCGAGCACTTCCGCCCATTTATAACTGTAATATCCAGCCGAATAACCTCCGCACATGATGTGGCTGAAATGCGTGGTCATACATTCGCCCGGCAGTCGGTTCATTGTCTTTATGTCCTTCCACGTCTCGTTTTCAAACTCCCGTGCGTCGCCCTCGAAATCTTCCGTCCGCGAGTAATACGCCATGTCGAGGCGGGCAAGCGCCACTTGGAAAATGCAGCCCGTGGCCACCATGAAGTTGTTGCTGCGGAGAATGCGGTCAATGAGTTCTTGCGGCATGGGCTCGCCCGTCTGATAGTGGAAAGCGAACGTACGGAGAAACTCGGGCTCGGTGGCGTAGTTCTCCATGAATTGGCTGGGAAGTTCCACGAAGTCCCACTGGACGTTTGTGCACGACTGCGCCTCGAACTTCACTTGCGAGAACAAGGCGTGGAGCGCGTGGCCGAACTCATGCAGGAACGTGTTGACCTCGCCCAGCGAGAGCAAGGCGGGCTTGTCGTCGGTGGGGCGGGTGAAATTCATCACCACACTCACCAAGGGGCGCTGGTCCTTGCCGTCCTTGTCGATGTATTGGTCGCGGAAAGTGCTCATCCAAGCGCCCGAACGTTTGTTCTCTCGCGGATGGAAATCGGTGTAGAGCAGACCGAGGAAGGAGCCGTCGGCGTCCTGGACTTCAAACACCTCCACTTCCTTGTTGTACACTTCGATGTCGGTGCGCGGAACGAAGGAAATGCCGTAGAGGCGGCTGGCCAGTCCGAATACGCCTTTCTTCACCTGCGACAGTTCGAAGTAAGGCCGCAACATTTCGCTGTCGAGGTCGTAGCGGGCTTTCTGCAACTTGTGCGTCCAATAACTTTGGTCCCAAGGTTGCATCACGTAGTCGTCGCCCATTTGCTCGCGGGCAAAAGCCTCCAGTTCTTCTTTCTCCTTCACGCAGAAGGGGTAATAAGCCTCGAAAAGACGGTTGAGAAGGTCGTCCACATGAGCGCGGTCGGTGGCCATTCGCTTCTCCAACACCATGTCGGCATAGGAGCGGAATCCTAACAACTGCGCCATCTTTCGGTGGAGATTCACGATGGGCCCGACGAGCGCTAAGTTGTTGTATTCATTGTCTTTGGCGCAAAGAGTGCTTTT
>JABUUA010000163.1 GCA_021443405.1 Bacteroidaceae bacterium | reverse complement strand
ACGTCGATTCCGACGACTGGGTGGAGCCGCACATGATAGAGCATCTGGTGGCGAAGGCCGAAGCGGAACAGGCCGACATGGTCATCTGCGACTACCTCTATGTGACGCGGACGAAGGAGGAGCACATCAGCCAGCGGGTCATCGACACCGACCACTTCCGGGTGCTGCAGCAACTCTTCCAAGGACTGCACGGCAGTTGTTGCAACAAACTCGTGCGGCGCAGCGCGATTCTGCAATACGGCGCAATTTTCCCCACCGGCGTCTATTACTGCGAAGATGTCTATTTCAACGCCAGTCTGCTCGTCCACCCCGTCAAGGTGGCCTATCTTCCCGAGGCGCTGTATCACTACGACGCCGTCATCAACCCGTCGTCGCTGGTCAAGAAATACAACGCCCAGACGTATCGCCACGACCAGCAGCTCCTCGCGCTCTTCCAGGACCTGCTCGACCAGCCCCGGTGGGAAAAGAACATGTGGCCGACTGCCCGCGCCGGCTTGTCGCTGTTAGTGGTGAAGCGAATGTTCTGCCGCGGCCGTTTCACGCACAAGGAGTTCTACGAGCTCGGCCAGCAGTATCTCGACGGCTGCACCGGCAACTACCGTTGGAAAATCCGCCTCTTCCTGCAACTCCTCCGCTGGAAGATGTATCTGCCGCTGAAACAACTTTACGCTCTCAAATAGACCGACTTATGAAAGTATCCGTCATCATAGTAAACTACAAAACGCCGCGGCTTACCATCGAGTGCATCGACTCCGTGAAAGCTCACACCCGGGCGACCAACTACGAAATTGTCGTGGTGGACAACGCCTCCGGCGACGGGTCGGTCAGCGACATTCGGGCGGCCCACCCCGACGTCACCGTGGTGGAAAGTCCCGGCAACATCGGTTTCGGTCGCGCCAACAATCTCGGCTATGAGCATTGCACCGGCGACTACATCTTCCTGCTGAACTCCGACACGCTCTTGGTGAACGACGCCATCCACATTCTTGCCACTTTCTTAGAGACTCACCCCACAGCGGGCATTGCCGGCGGAACGCTGACGAACGCCGAAGGACGGATGGTCAGTTCCTACAAGGAATTCCTGCCCTCGCTCTTCTGCGAGTTCGACAACATGCTGCACGGCCCCTTCCGCTGGTGGGCCAAGCGGCGCGTCCGCCGCGAACTGACCGCCAACGGCCACGCCGAGGTCGGCTTCATCACCGGCGCCGATATGATGCTGCGCCGGCAATGGGTGGAGCAGGTGGGAATGTTCGACCCCGCCTTCTTCATGTATTACGAGGAGACCGACATGACCCGTCGCTACACGCGAGCCGGACTGCCCTCTTTCTTTGTTCCCGCCGCCCGCATTATCCATCTGGAAAGTCAGAGCGTCACCAACAGCGAGAAGAAAATACGAATGATGACGACGTCGCGAAAGCTCTACTACCGCAAGGCGCACGGCCGCTTCTACTACTGGCTCTGCAACCTCTGCTACACGCTGAACCTGAGCAAAGGAATCGTGGTGAACACCCTGATGGGCCACAAGGCCGTGGTGCAGGAAAGTCGCCTGCAACTCAAATGCCTGTTCACCTGACCTCAACCAACCGCGGAAACATGAAGCCACAACAAATCATCGACCTTGCACGCCGGCTCTCGCACAATCAGCGTCAGACCATCATCCTCTACGTTGCCACCTTCGGCGGCATGCTGTTGGGCGTGTTGTCGTCCATCGTCAACACCTCCTTCCTTCCGCCCGCCGAGTACGGAAATGTCCGTTACGTGCAGAACATACTGGTCGGCGTCACCGTCGTCCTCCTGTTCGGCATCTACTGGTCGGGCTGCCGCTTGCTCGCCCTCTCCACCGACGCCGAGCGCAGTCGGCAGCTGCGAGGCGCCATGACCGCCTTCCTCGGTTTCTGCTCCCTCGTGCTGCTGCTGTTCACGCTGTTCTGCGCGCAGTTCGTGGCCAAGACCGACGCCGAGCGCCACCTCTTCCTCGTCTCCACCGTCGTGTGCGCCCAGCCGCTGCTGCTCAACTACATGAACATCGTGTTGCAGGGCGACAACCACATCGGCCGACTCGCCATCGTGCGCGCGCTGCCCGCCGTGCTCTATGTCCCCATCGCCTATCTCGTCTATCGCCACTGGGGTGCAACGGCCGACCGCGTCGTCCTGCTGCAATGGGGACTGGCCACTGTGGTGATGCTCGGCGTGATTGCCAGCACCGACCTCACGTTCCGCAACCTCCGCCCCATCTGGAGCGAGATTGTGGCGGAGAACAAAATCTACGGCTGGCAACTGTACTACGGCTCTCTGGTGATGGTGGCCACCAACTACATCCCCGGCGTCACGCTCAGTTGGTTCCACACCGACAACGCCGTCGTGGGTTACTACACGCTGGCCATGACCATCACCAGTCCTCTCTACACGCTCCCCGCCATCGTCGGCACCACCTACTTCAAGCAATTTGCCTCCGAGCGCCGCATTCCGCGCAAAGTGTTCACGTTCACCTCGGCGCTCACCATCGCCAGCTGCATCGTCTTCATCCTGCTCATCCGCCCCGTGGTCGCCTACCTCTACCCTGAGCGCTACAGCGTGGTGGGCGTCTATGCCAGTTGGCTGGCCATCGGACTGAGCGCCCAGGGCTTCGGCGACATGATCAACCGCTATCTGGGTTCCCACGGCCAAGGGGTGATGATTCGCAACGCCAGTTATGCCAGCGGTCTCGTGAAGGTCATCGGCTACACGGCCGGCGTCTTCCTCTGGGGAGTGTGGGGCGCGCTCGCCACTTCGGTGCTCAGCGTCATCGTCTATCTGCTGGCCCTCCTCCTCTACTACCGGCGGTTTGTTCGGTGAGAAATCCCGCCCCGGCGCTCCCTGGGCGGTGGGGTTCGCTGCTCTGCCGTTTTCAAATTGTGACAGGCGACACTCATCTCTCATCTCTCACAAAAAATATAATGTGCTGG
>JABUUA010000162.1 GCA_021443405.1 Bacteroidaceae bacterium | reverse complement strand
TTCTTCGGTCGCGACTCGGCAAAGTCCAAGCAAGCTTGACTTTGCGCTCGCTGCTATCTCAGTTCAAGGGGTTGATAGACATGCGCTTTTGTCAGCAACGGATGACCGCCATTAACCAGAACGAGTTTTCGACCATTATGATTGATGACGTTTACATCCGTCAAACATTTCATAACGTCTGGCACATAGTAGGTGGGATTCTTCACATACTGGAGGTTGCCGTATATCTCGCTCTTGAACTTTAGCAACTTGGCATATTTCATCCGCAGCACGTCAGGGCGTTGCTCAGGTGACGTGATGGGCGATGCCTCTTGCACCAGTCCCGTCCACACTGTCGGCATGTGCATATATGCCTCCTGGACTCCCCCCTGCCAAGTCGCTCTTTGAAACCTCGACGATACGAGCGTAGGCAGAGAAAGGCATCGACTTTACCACGGTCTTTCCGACCTGCACCACAACGCTCATCTTGTCGGTGACGTCGTTCCCCTCGTCATCCTGCGTTTTACACTCATAGTCATAGACCGCCACGAACTGAGCCGTGTCGATACTGTCCTTCACTTGTGCCTTCGACCCGCCGCACACGGCAGCGAGGAGGCAGAGGATAATAATGGCTCTTTTCATTGTCTTATTTAGTTCTAATGGATTTTTCTGTGCAAGCTATTTGGTCCAGAAGTGGATGTACATCGTGTCACCCGCAGAATGTCCGTCCAACGTCCTGTATCGACCGCCCAAAATACTAAAGGCATAGTGTGTGGCAGGCTTCAGGTCCAGCAGAAGGTATTGCTTCTTTTGGTCGGCGCTCCACACCACTTTCTTCTCGGCCGAGGCGTCGAAGTCCGGGAACGACGCGTCGGCGTATTGCCCGTAGTGCAGAGCCACCGACGGCTGCATGGGCTTGCTGAACGTCAGTTCCAAGCGGACCTTGCCGGGCGCAACCTTTCTCTGTCCGTCGCGTATGCTGCACTTTATCTTCGCATTCAGTTGTTGTTCGCGTTTCTTCTGCTTGGCGTAAGTTTTATAATCAAAGCGATTGACGGCATTCACAACGACGCTCGCACTCTCGTCGAGGCGGGCGGTTTTCTTTTGGAGCGCGTCTGTCAGGGAGGGCACAAGGCAAAAATCCTTCTCTGTGCTCAAGGCTTGCTGAAGGTCGAAAGAACGTGTGTGCTCCATCTGATAGTTGAGGACGCAACTTCTCACCAGTGATTCGTACAGCATGATGGTCGCATTACCATAGGCACGCGCTCTCAGATTCGTCTCGTTCAGCTGGAACAACCGTTCGGCACTGCGTCTCATGTCATCCATGTGCTCATCGACGAACGGATTGCAGTAGGCGTGGCAGAATTCATGGATAACGAGCGGAACAATTTCGGGCCTATAGATGGGACAGCCGACCGAGTCGCATGCCGAACATCCTATGATGGGATTCATCCGCAACGTCCCGTCCTTCAGCCGCGTCGAGCAGCCATAGTTCCCCTGACCATTCAGCAAACTCAGCGTTATCTGGCGCGTCGAAGTGCAAGTCTCGCCGAAGAAGCGACGGAACCAATCGTAGTCAATCTGCTGGCTAATGTGCTTGTCGAAGGTTTCTTGCGCTTGGAGGCGCACGGGTTCCGTGCTTTCATACCATTGATGGAAACGGGTGGTCTTGTAGAAATCATTGGCCAGACCGATGAATTCCTCTTGCTGCGCCGCAGTCCACCGACGAAACGAAGCGTCGCCGTCGGACTGGACTTGGGGGTGATAGACCACTGAGGAATCCGCACCGATGACTATATGCAGCGAGTAGGCCGCGACGGCGTCGTACCCGATGCCGTTCTGGTAATACTCCCGTGCTTTCACCACGGCTTCATGTTGCTTATAGGGCGCGAAGTAGCGGTCTGCCTCACTTGCATACTCCGGCAAAGCGCAGAGGGAGTACTCGCGAGCGCCCGCCAAGCGCCAGATGATGCTCATGAGGTCGGTGCATTCGTTGAAAGTCGCCGGCACTTTCTGTGCGGAAGCGAAGCCGCACGAGAGCAGCAAGGCGACTACAAGCGTGAGTCGTCGCAGTGGAGAACCGTTAGGATGGATGCTCATTTTTCGAGATTGTTACATGATTTTTAAGCCCGATTCGCCTTACATCGCCTTGCGGATGCGCAGCACGGGGGCGATGGTGTTCACCCGCTTGGGCAGTTCCACGGTCACGCCGTCGGCCGAGGTGGTGTATTTCACCTTGCCGTAGCCGAGGAGTTCTATGCTCTTCAGCTTCTCGCCGGCGAGGTTCTTCACCGCCAGGCTGTTGCCGTCGGGCCATGCAAGCGCGGTGGCGTAGATGTACTTGTCCGTCTGCGTGAAGCGAATCTCGCTGGCGCCGGCCTTGGCATAATTGCCGTCGTTAAAGCCTTGGGCGTTGATTTTTATGCTCGACTCGGCGATGGGGCCCTCGCCAAACACTTTCCACGGACGTGTGCCGACGATACTTTCCTTGTTCACCTTCATCCAAGCGCCGAACTCTTTCAGTATGGCCTCCTCCTTCTCGTCGAAGGTTCCGTCGGCACGCAGGGGCACGCTGAGCAGCATATTACCGTTCTTGCTGACGATATCTACCAACAGTTTCACGATGGTTGCCGCCGACTTGTAGTGCCCGCGCTCGTAGGTTCCGGTGTTGTAGTGCCAATCGCCGATGCAGTTGCAGCACTGCCACGGGCGGTCCATAATCTGGTTGGGTGCGCCGCGCTCCACGTCCCACACGAGGGCTTCCTTCTGTTCGTCGTTGAGAATCTTGCCGAAGACCACGCCGGGATTCTGGGTCGCCTTGGCAGGCGTGGCGCCTCGCTCGCGGGTGGCCGTTATGGCGCTGTGGTGGTTATACATGTGCGCCGCAATCTTCATGCCCGCGTCGCTGACGGGATAGAAGGGCAGGACGGTCACGTCGAAGTAAATCATGTCGGGCTGGTAACGGTTGATGGCGTCCAGCGTTCTGTTGTAGAAATTGTTGGCGAACTC
>JABUUA010000161.1 GCA_021443405.1 Bacteroidaceae bacterium | reverse complement strand
CCACGTCTGATGGTGTTAGGACTAAAAGGTTACATCGGTGGTTACGAATTGATTGCGTCGCCTGGCGAATGCATCACTATAACAGGGCGCATCATCTACGACCGAACAGGCAAAAAGCCGGAAGCCATCTTTCGTAAGATGAAGGCCAAGGGCAGCCAGTGGCAATCAACCTATGCCCGCGTAGTCCGCGACTACATCTATCACCTTGACAGTCTGGATACAGACATGGACCAAGACTACAAAGGCATAAAGAAGATTATCTTCTGGGCAAAGCAGAAAAACGACGAACAGGCCATTGCGGATATGTATCAGACGCGCGACGGACAAGCCTATATCACGCGTGTCACGAGCAACTTCAACGACCGAAACGACTATCTGCGCATTCTCATCGAACGACACAAGGATTCGTTCCTCGGTCCTATGCTCATGCTTCGGTTCGGCGAACGGTTGAATCCTCAGCAACAACCGCTCTACGACTCTTTATCCGAGACTGCCAAACAAAGTTATTACGGCCGAGAGGTGAAAGACGAGGTTTATCCGCCCACAATGCAAGGAGAGACGGCGCCGACCGTGAATGTTTTCACCCGCGACGGCGACAACAAACTGCTCAACTTCACCACCCACGGCAATCGACTACTGCTAATCGATTTCTGGGCGTCGTGGTGTCAGCCGTGCCTCAAAGAGATTCCTACGCTGAAACGAATCTACGAAACCTATCACGAGCAAGGTCTCGACATCATCTCCATCAGTGCCGACCAAACGACCGCCGACTGGATAGAGGCTCTCGACGACCAACAAATTCCGTGGTGTAATTATATCGACTTGGATCGTCAGGCGATTGTAGAATACAAAGTTCAGTACATTCCAACCATCTATCTGTTGGATTCTCGCGGTCGTGTGATTGCTGAAAAATTGCGCGGAGCCGAGCTTGAGGACTTTATCAAGAAGTTGTTTAAGAAGTAAAAAAAGAACAAAAAGCGAAAAATAGAACATAATACATCCCTTTTATGGTGGGCAAAAGCGTTGGCTTCTGCCCATTTTTTTATAACTTTGCACTCAAATTTGTACAAACAACAACAAGGGTAAAAATATTTGTTAAATATGAAAACTTCTAATTACGCTAAATGGGCCTTCGCTCTTATGGGCATGGCCGTGCTGACCAGCTGTGGGAAAAAGCAACAGCAGGTAATGCCAACCGCCAATTTCGAGACGATGAAAGTGGCAGCAAAAGATCTCGTAGTGGACCAACGATACTCAGCAACCATCCGTGGTCGCCAGGATATTGAAGTTTATCCCCAGGTGGGCGGAACATTGCAGCGCTTGTGTGTTCAGGAAGGTCAGACCGTGACGAAAGGTCAGACCTTGTTCATCATCGACCAAGTGCCCTATCAAGCTGCACTGAACACGGCAGAAGCCGCTCTTAAAGCCGCTAAGGCTCAGGAGGCAACCGCGCAACTCTCCTATGAAAGCAAGAAGAATCTGCGTGAACAAAATGTAATCTCTGACTTCGACCTCCAGACCGCCAATAACGCTCTGCTGGCAGCCAAAGCTCAAGTGGCACAGACCGAAGCTCAAGTTACGAATGCTCGCAATAGCTTGTCTTACACGGTAGTCAAGAGTCCGGCTAACGGCGTCGTGGGCACTCTGCCCTATCGTCAGGGTGCATTGGTAAGCGCACAAATGCCGCAACCGCTGACCACCGTGAGCGACAATAATGAGATGTTCGTCTATTTCTCTATGACCGAGCGCGAACTGCTTGACCTTTCTCGTCAGTATGGCAGTATCAGCGAAGCCATCAAGAACATGCCTGCTCTCACCCTCCAACTCGTCGACGGCTCAGAATACAGCGTCAAGGGTAAGGTGGAAAGCGTGAGCGGTGTGGTTGACCGTTCGACCGGAACCGTTCAGTTGCGCGCTGCGTTCTCAAATCCCGATAAATTGTTGCGTTCTGGCAATACGGGCACTATCGTAATGCCGATAGAATCAAAGGGACAACTCGTTGTTCCTGTCACTGCAACTGTGCAGATGCAAACAAAATATAAGGTTTACACTGTGGACGACAAGAACATTGCCCACGAGCGTATAATCAGCGTGAAGAAGCTGAGCAATGGTAAGGAATATGTCGTAACCGAAGGACTGAAAGCAGGCGAGACCATCGTGGCTAAGGGCGCCGGTATGCTCAAGGACGGCCAGGACATCAAACCTAACAAGGAATAATAGAGAATCGAATAGTGAGTTAATACAATGAAAGGAAACATATTTATCAAACGACCCGTAATGGCGATTTCCATCGCTATTATGATTATGTTGGTGGGTGTTATCTCTTATAAGAGCCTGCCGCTGGAGTCGTATCCCGATATTGCTCCTCCAACCATTTCGGTTTACACGAATTACATGGGAGCGAGCGCCGATGCAGTGATGAAAGCCGTCATTCAACCGCTCGAGGAAAGCATCAACGGTGTGGAGAACATGTTGTACATGACTTCGACTGCCACGAATGCTGGTTCTGCTACTATCACGGTTTACTTCAAACAAGGCACCGACCCGGATATGGCGGCCGTCAATGTGCAGAATCGTGTGGCAAAAGCACAAGCACTTTTGCCCCAGGAAGTAACCAAGGTGGGCGTCACCACGCAAAAACGTCAGACGTCATTCTTGCAGATTTGTGCGCTTTGTTCACCCGACAATACGTATGACGAGAACTTTATCGCCAACTATCTCGACATTAACATCATCCCGCAAATCAAGCGTATTGAAGGTGTGGGTGACGTGATGGAGTTGGGCGGAACTTACTCGCTGCGTATTTGGATGAAGCCCGAAATCATGGCCCAGTACCAACTTGTTCCCTCGGACATTACCGCGGCTTTGGGCGAACAAAACATCGAGTCGCCTGCCGGACAGTTGGGTGAAAAGCCCGTCAACGGTAATTTGGGCGACAAGGTCGAGAACGTCCTGCAATATACGATGAAGTATTCGGGTCGTCTGAAAGATGTTGAGG
>JABUUA010000160.1 GCA_021443405.1 Bacteroidaceae bacterium | reverse complement strand
GATTATCCAGGACTCATCTATGTGATGGAACCCATGGATCCTGCTACAGAATATTATGTACGCGCGTTCGCGATGACCACCGACAACCAGGTGGGCTACGGTCAGGTGCGCCGCATCATCACCCTGCCCATGGGTAAGTGCACATGGCACTACGCCTACAACGGCGAGGAAGCCGACAACAAGCGTCTGGCCGCCGCGGCCGAAGGGGCCATGTACTACTATAATCACTGGACCAACATCCAAGACTATGGCATCAACGTAAACTTCGACCCGGGCGACGCTTCGGCTCACTGCAGCTACGGCGGCTGGATGACCGTAGGCCCCAACGCCGGTTATCAGAAGATAGGCACGGTCATGCACGAGTCGGGCCACGGCGTTGGCCAAGGCCAGATTTGGCAGTGGAGCTGGACGCAACTCAAGGGTGACACCCCATGGGTGCCCGAGAATTTGGGCGACAAGGACGGCGGTCCCACCGGCGGTGAAATTGTGAACACCGAACCTGCAGAAGGTGTCTGGTGGCAAGGCGAGCGCAGCAACATGATGGTGTACTTCCTTACCGACGGCCAGGATTTGGCCAACGGCGACTGGGGTCACTGCGGTCCCTTCGGCGTCAACGGCGCCGGCGCCGACAACGGCACGCGCATTCTCTACATCGCCAACGCGCTGGAGGTACACGGCATGGGCGAGGACGGTATGCCTCCCTCAGGCGGTTCGGCCAGTCCCTACTACGCTTTCCACAGCATGGACACCACGCTCTATTACATCAGCAACGAGGAGGTGGCCTACGGCGGTGGCACGCAATATCTGACCGAGACATCCACGGGAACGCTCAAATACGTCAAGGCGACCGCCGACCAGGCCATCGCCGACAGTGCCTACGCATGGAATATTCTCTTCCAGCCCGAAACGTGCTACTACCTGTTCCGCAACGCTAAGTCAGGCAAATACTTCACCTTCAAGAGCGGCACCATCAAGTCGGCCGTCGTAGCTCAACCCGGTGCCACCGAGAGCTTCCACCTGATGCCCTCGCGCTACTACGCCCGCTACGGCACCAAGAGCAACCCCATCAAGCACAAGGGTTACTGGATTGTGGAAGGCGACCGTAGCCAGTGGGCGGCTCCCACCATGGAGGCGGCTTCGAACGGACGCGTGAACACCACGGGCCAGATCTTCGAGAACAATCAGGTGAACCAGCGCTGGCTGTTGCTGACGGCCCAAGAGGCCAAGGCTCTTTCCGACGAGCTCGGAGCCATCAACAAGAGCAAGCTGGAGCGCTACATCGAGGGTGCTCGCGGCATTCTCGCCGCCCAGCACACCGAGACCACCGAAGGCGTGACGGAGAGTCTGGCCGCCGTAGTGGACCGCGTCGCCCCCACTCTGCCCTCGCTCACCAGCGTGGAGCAAATCAATGCTGACCTCGCCGACGCCACTGCAGCCATCACCAACTATCTGGTGGGCACGACGCCGGCCGACATGCTTCCTTACGACATTACCTTCATGTTGGACAATGCGGAGATGGACGCTATCGACGGCTGGACCAACGACGGCGACGAAGTCACCATCACCAAGGGCGTGGCCGAGGTGAAGGACGGTAAGTTCGACCTCTACCAGACGCTGCCGAAGATGCCGAAGGGCGTATATCGACTCACAGTGAATGCCTTTGAGCGTCCGGGCACCGTGGCCACGGCAGCACGCGAATTCGCCGCCGGTACCAACAATGCCACCACGCAAATCTACCTGCGCACCACGGCGAACAAGACGCCCGTCAAGCATCTCATGGAGGAAGCACAGGAGGAAGCATTGGGCGTAGGCACCGAGCGCAGTTGCACACAGGGCTATGTCCCCAACAACACAACGGCTGCCACCGAGTACTTCAACCAAGGATTCTACAACAACGAACTGGTCATGCGCATGAGCGTGAAGGCTGATCTGAAGGTGGGCATCCAGAACACCAAGGCCATCACCAACGACTGGATTGCCTTCGACAACTTCCGTCTCTACTACTACGGCGACGAAGTGACGACCGAGGACGTGACCGGCATCAGCGGCGTGACCACGGAAACAACCGACAACAGCCGCACCTACGACCTCACGGGCCGTACCGTGACGCACCCCGTGCGCGGTCTCTACATCCGCAACGGCAAGACGTACATCAAGAAATAAACCATGAAAAACAATTGTAATATGTTACGAATGAAATCTCTGCTGACGCTGGCGTTGCTCGCTTTGGCTTGTACCGTCAGTGCACAAAAAGCTGACGTACCCGTAGCCCAGGGCGACTTCCAACCGAATTGGGAGAATCTCGGCCGTTGGGAATGCCCGGAATGGTACAAGGACGCCAAGTTCGGTGTCTGGGCGCACTGGGACCCTCAGTGCGAGGCGGCCTACAGCGACTGGTATGCCCGCTACATGTATTATAAGGACAGCGGTGCTTACTGGAATCACGTGAACAAGTACGGCGACCCTTGCGTCTATGGTACCGACTATGGCTACAAGGACCTGTGCAACACGTGGAAGGCACAGAATTGGGACCCCGATTACCTGATAGAACTGTACAAGGACATGGGTGCCCGCTTCTTCTGCGCCATGGGACAGCACCACGACAACTTCGACTGTTGGGACTCGGAATACCAGGAATGGAACTCGGTGAACATAGGACCGAAGCGCGACGTCGTGGGCGACTGGAGCAAATCGTGTGAGAAATTCGGTCTGCCACTCATGGTCTCGATGCACGGTGCCCACGCATGGACGTTCTTCGAGAACGCTTGGAACTACGACGCAAAGTTGACCGTGGAGGACGGCAAGGGCAAGTGGTGGGAAGGTTACGACCCCAACGAGCTCTACGCACAAAACCATCCGCACAGCGAGGGCTGGGAAGACTCAGGCAATATCCACCGCCAGTGGAACTGGGGCAACGGCGTGTGCCCGCCCAGTCAGGAGTACATGCAGAAGTTCCAGAACCGCGTGCTGCAGTGCGTCAACAAGTATCACCCCAAGATGCTCTACTTCGACGACAC
>JABUUA010000015.1:5064-23240 GCA_021443405.1 Bacteroidaceae bacterium | reverse complement strand
CCACTTACAGATGAGCAGGAACAGGAAGTAACGACTGAATCCCCAGGTGCTGACGTGCTCCAGCGCGCCACGGATGAATTCATTCTGGTCGAGGTGCATGTCGGCGGCATTCATCTTCAACGTCGTGAGGCCCAACAGCATGAGCGCGAGACCCATGAGGAACTCACCCATATTGATGTTCTTCTTGGAATAGATGAGGGCGATGGAGACGACGATGGCGCTATACACAATCACGCGCATGTCGAAGCTTCCGCCCAACACCATAATCCACGCCGTGGCGGTAGTTCCGATGTTGGCGCCCATGATGACGGAGATGGCTTGCGACAAGGTGAGCAACCCCGCGCTTACGAAACTTACCGTCATCACCGTGGTGGCCGTGGACGACTGAATGCTCATGGTGATGAACGCACCCGTAAGCAAACCGGTGAATCGATTGGTGGTCATCGTGCCGAGAATCTTACGCAGACCGGCACCCGTCATTTTCTGCAGGCCTTCACTCATCACCTTCATGCCGTACATGAGCAAAGCAACCGAGCCAATTAGAATGAGAAATCCCATAGTAATGTGAATTTTTAGTTATGAATTATACAGTCAATCCTGTTTACTTGTTATTCGAATCTTATACTTTTCGCTGGATGAATGTGGGCAATCACATAGCTGGGCAGCACGAGCACCGCCACCGAGATGCACAACACGCCTATATTGAGAGCCAAAACAAATGGCCACGAAATGAGGACGGGGACGGCATCGACATAGTAAGTCGATGCGTCGAGATGAACGACGCCGCAGTATTTCTGCAGCAGACACAAGCCGATGCCCAAGACGTTGCCGATAAGGATGCCGCGCCCGATAATCAAGAGACAATAATAGATGAACAGGCGGCGCAAAGTTCCGTCCGGCGCTCCCAACGCCTTCATGATGCCCACGAACTGAGTCCGTTCCAAGATGATGATGAGCAGGCCGGATATGGTGGTGAAGCAGGCAACTGCCATCATGAGCAGGAGGATGACCCAAACATTCATGTCCAGCAACTCCAGCCATGAGAAGATGCTCGGGTACATCTCGCAGATGGTCGGTGCCGTAATGTTGGCGCCATAACTGTCCTGCCGATGGCTCAGCACCTTACGAACTTTCGGCGTGACGCTGTCGAGTTGGGCGAAGTCGCGCAACACCACCTCCGCCCCGCTGGATTGGTCGGGCTCGAAGCCCAAGAGCTGATGGGTGACTTTATAGTCGCAAAAGACGAGCTTGCTGTCGTATTCCTCCAAGTTGGTCTCGTAAAGAGCCGTCACGTGAAACTTTCGCGCCCGCAACTTGTTGTCGAAAAAGTAGGCATACACGTCTTCGTCCACGCCCAACTGTAACTGTCTGGCCAATTGCGCCGAAAGCAGCAAGGAGTTGGAACTTTCAGTCGAAGAAAAAGGTTTCTCCAGAGCACCCGCTACCAAATGTTGGCGCAGGAACGAGAGGTCGTAGTCTTCTCCAATCCCTCGGAACACGACGCCTTGGAAGGCTTCCTCCGTCTTAAGCATGCCGCCCTTGTTGCAGACTTGCTGAACGCTCTGCACGCCCTCGATGGAACGAAGGGACGAAATGAGTGAGTCGCTCAACGCCACCGGCTGACTCTCGGTGCGATAAAGCGACTCATAATTCAACACTTGCAGGTGACTGCCTATACCCGTGACCTTGTCACGAACTTCCTGTTTGAAGCCCACAACCACAGCCACCGACAAAATCATGACTCCGAGGCCGAGCGCCACTCCCGCCGTGGCGATGCTCACAGCCAAGCGCGACACGCGTCCCGTGCCTTCGCTCTGGCCATAAAGCCTCCGTGCCATGAAATATGCTAAGTTCATTCGTGTCGGGTTCCGGGATAGGCTTCCAATGCTTTTTTAAGTACGAACAAGGCTCTGACCAAGTCTTCTTTCTTTAGGACGTAGGCCAGTCGGACTTGGTCACGGCCCGCGCCCGGCGTGGTGTAGAATCCTGCGGCGGGAGCCATCATGACGGTTTCGCCCTCATAACTGAAGTCGCTCAAGCACCACGCGCAGAACTTCTCCGCGTCGTCCACGGGCAACTTGGCCACCGTGTAGAAAGCGCCCATGGGGATGGGGCTATAAACGCCGGGAATTCGATTGAGGCCGTCGATGAGACATTTGCGGCGTTCCACGTATTCGTCATAGACTTCGCGGCCGTATTCTTCCGGCTCGTCGAGCGACGCCTCTGCGGCAATCTGGCCAATCAATGGCGGAGACAGTCGGGCCTGACAGAACTTCATCACCGCCTTGCGCACTTCTTTGTTCTTGGTTATCAGCGCGCCGATGCGGATGCCACATTCGCTGTAACGCTTGGAAACCGAGTCAATCAGGACGACATTGTTCTCGATCCCGTCCAGATGACAGGCACTGATGTACGGCGAGCCCGTATAAATGAACTCGCGATACACCTCGTCAGAGAACAAATATAAGTCGTACTTCTTCACCAAGTCCCGAATCTGGTTCATCTCACGTCGGGTGTACAAGTAGCCGGTGGGGTTGTTCGGATTGCAAATCAATATGGCGCGTGTCCGCTCGTTTATCAACTCCTCGAACTTCTCAACCTTAGGCAGTGAGAAACCTTCATCTATCGTGGTGGCGATGGTCCGAATTACGGCGCCGGCGGAAATAGCGAAGGCCATGTAGTTGGCATAGGCGGGTTCGGGCACGATGATCTCGTCGCCGGGGTTCAAACATGCTAAGAAGGAGAACAGGACCGCCTCGGAACCTCCACTCGTGATAATAATATCTTCGGCCGTGAGATTGATATTATACTTCTCGTAATACTTAACCAGTTTCTTCCGGTAGCTCAGATAACCCTGCGAAGGTGAGTATTCAAGTATCTTGCGGTCGATATTACGGATGGCGTCCAGTGCAGTTTTGGGAGTGGGAAGGTCGGGTTGACCGATGTTGAGATGATAGACGTGCACACCACGTTCTTTAGCTTGAAAGGCCAGGGGCGCAAGCTTGCGAATGGGCGATTCTGGCATCTCGTGACCGCGTACGGAGATTTTTGGCATAGTTGTCAATACTATAATAATTAGTACACAAAATTACGAAAAACTATCCGAAACGCAAAGCCTTGCGCCGAAATATGTAATTCGGAGGTTACAAAATCTTGAATTTTGCAAAGCGAAGCAGTAATGTCTTCGTGCCAAGATTATCAAATTTCACCACAACCTTCTTATCAAGCCCTGTTCCGGAGAGCGATTCTACCGTGCCTTCCCCGAAGCGGTCGTGACAAACGCGTCTGCCCGGAACAAGGTCGTCGCTGCCTTGCGGGGCGGGTGCCGATGCGGTATATGATGACGTAACTCGTTTCAACGGCCGCATGTTGAAGGGTCGCGGCGACGGCATCGCCGGCTGTTGGCTGGGCGAAGAACCGCTTGTGGCGCGGTAAGACTTCGGCTGAATCTTGTCGGTTGATTTGGAAAAATAGCTCTTGTCAATCTCATGCAGGAACCGACTCTTCTCGTTGTTCTGCCACTTGCCGAAGTGAAATCGGGAATGACTCCACGTGAGAAACAGCCGCTCTTCCGCCCGCGTCATGGCCACATACATCAGGCGGCGTTCCTCCTCGAGTGCCGACGGCGAGTCACCCACCATAGGACTTGGGAACAATTCTTCTTCCATACCCACCACAAATACAGCGCGGAATTCCAGTCCTTTCGCCGAATGAATGGTCATGAGTGTAATGCGGTTGCGTGCTTCCTCGTCGTCAGTTCTCTCGTCCAAATCGCTGATGAGTGACACTTCCTGTAAGTAGTCAGCCAGACTGGTGGGGTTGCCTTGCTCTTCGGCATCTTGCACAAAGAGCGCCACGCCATCGGACAAGGCCTGCAGATTCTCCTGACGACTGACATCGTCCGGCTCTTTGTTGGCATATAAATCTGCATAGATGCCGGACTTCCTGATAATTTCAAACACGGTTTGATTGGCGTCCTTCTGTTGAGCCAGTTCGGAAAAAGCAGCAATCATCTGCGCAAAAGCCGTCAGTTTTGCCAGCGTTCCTTGGTTGACGGACAAGCCGAAAAACACGGGATTCTCTATCACTTGCCACATAGTGACCTGATGTTCCATGGCGCATTGCATTATCCGTTGCACGGTAGTATTGCCGATTCCGCGCGCAGGATAATTGATGACACGGCGCAGTGATACTTCGTCCGACGGATTGACGACCAAACGACAATAGGCAATCGTATCTTTGATTTCTTTGCGTTGATAGAACGACGTTCCCCCGTAAATCCGATACGGGAAATTCCTTCTGCGCAGTTCTTCCTCGAAAGTTCTGCTTTGACTATTGGTCCTGTAGAGTATGGCAAAGTCGCTCCAATCAAACCCGCTGTGCCGATGCAAGGCATCTATCTCGCGAGCCACAATGGCGGCCTCCTCCTTTTCTCCGTAGGCCTCGCACACTTTTATGGGTTCGCCTTCCTCCTTTTCGCTGAATATCGTCTTGGGAATCTGCCGTCGGTTGCGGGCAATCACACTGCCGGCCGCCCCGACAATTCGTTGCGTGGAACGATAGTTCTGCTCGAGTTTGAACAACTTTGTCCCCGTGTACGTCTTCTGGAAATTCAATATGTTATCAATCTTTGCTCCACGAAAACTATAAATGCTCTGCGCGTCGTCGCCCACCACACACACGCGTTGCCGGTCTTTGGCGAGTTGCCACACGATGCGGTCCTGCACGACATTGGTGTCTTGATACTCATCGACAAGAATATAGTGGAAACGTTCGGCATATCTCTTCCGTATGTCCTCATGCTCTTGAAACAATGTATGAACATTGAAAAGCAAGTCGTCGAAGTCCATGGCATTGACCTTGCGCAGGCGGAGATTATACTCGCGGTATATTTGATGCACGGACGGAATGTCTTTCGCTCGGTCGCGCTGAATGATTTGATAGGTGTTTGCATACTGTGCCGGCCCTATCAATGCGTTCTTGGCTTCGCTTATCAACGAGGCGACAATCGTATCTTTGTATTTCTTGTCATCCAGTCCCTGTTCTTGGACAATCTGTTTTATAAGTTTCTTTGTATCGTCAGCATCGTAGATGGTGAAGTTAGAGTTAAAACCAATATACTCAGCCTCATGACGAAGTATTCTGGCGAAAACGCTGTGAAACGTGCCCATCCACAAATCACGCGATAGGTCGTCTCCGACCAAACGACCTATTCTTTCACGCATTTCGCGGGCAGCTTTGTTCGTAAACGTTAGCGCGAGTATGTTGAAAGGTAAGTAGTCGTGCTGCAACAAATACGCAATCTTATAGGTCAGGACTCGCGTCTTGCCACTGCCCGCGCCCGCAATTACCAGCGAAGGCGCGTCGCAGCAGACGACTGCCTCATACTGACTTTCATTCAGTTCTTTCTTAAAATCTATTGCCATAAATAAGTGATTTCATGCCAGGCAAAAGCACAAATGATAAGGAATATAAGCCAAAATCCCAGTCGCGAGAAGAGAACAGTGAGGCGTCGTTCAATCATGCGGTGGTCCATGACGAGACAAACCGCAATCACACTGATGGCGAACAGCGCCGGAGCCGCATGCGACACGGGCGAAGGCCACAGACTGCCCGTCACGCTCACCAGCGGACTGCCCGGAATCAACGCCAGCCCAATCAGAAAGCCCCCTATCACGACCAGAGAAACGACGAGTCGCGCATTGACTCTCATCAGACCGGCCGCCAAAGCGAGTAATAAGAGTTCGACCATCAGCCCTCCGTCGTAAACATCACCCCCGTGAAGCAGCAGCCAGCGCACCCCTTCGTCGGACAACAAATTGTTGACCGGCAAGCCCAAAGCATACAGAAGCCATGACAGGATGGGCACTACGGCGCATAGCAAACAGGCTGCCACGAGCGCTTTACTCTTCATCGGGGCGCAAGTTCTCAATATCGATAATATGGAGTTGCATGGCCTTGACCACTAAGCGTGTTGCATTCACCCCAAGGCGCTCGTTCTCAGGAAACAAGCGATTGATAAGTTCGGCCTGACGTTTCTCAAGGCTTTTTGTTCCGAACGGCATTCCTTTCAATTGGGAAATCATATCTTTGGTGTAGCCAAGAGCCAAGTGGCGCAAATAGCGCTCGTCGTATTCATCGATGTCGTAAGAAAGAAGAGCATCCGTATGCCGACTTTGCGCCATGACCAGTTTCTTGAAGCGGTCCACTATCTTTTCAAGGATAGGTTCATTAAACACTAAGCGCTTTCCGCTCATCACGCGCATAACATCGTCGCGAGTCAATAACTCGCCAGTCTTCAGGATAATACCATCGGCGCCTGCATTTAATACTTCGACCCAAAGCCGTTCGTTGAGAATCTCGCCCGTAAAGATAAGGACTTTTGTGTTCTTGTAGCGCTCTCGTATTTGGCGACATATCTCCACACCCACAGTGGTCGAGCCGCCCAAACCGAGGTCGAGCAGTAATAAATCGGGCTCGGCAATGCGGAACAACTTCCACACTTCACTTTCGTTTTGTGCGGTTCCTATGATTTCTGCCTCGGGAATCTCACTACGAAATATCTGTTCCGTTCCCTTGAGTTCGAGTTTTACATCCTCGACGATGATTACTTTAAAATTATCCATTGTCTTCCGTATTTGCATTAAACAGTATTGGTCCGCCGACTATTCTGCAGCGAGAAGTTGATTTCCAGACTACCCTCCTCGGTCACATCGGCATAGAGGCGCAAACCTGGGTTGTTACATCTTATATCATGTTCACGAATAATCTGTTTGACCACCAACAAAGGAATCCGTTCAACCGCCGGGTAGAACAGGTCATGGCGTTGTTGTTCATCAAGAAAAATTCCAAAGAATATAAACGACAGAAAGCATTGTTTCCCACTCTCATGTGTCCTTATCTTAATGTGAGAGCACTGTAATAACTGGGTAGAAAACAGCATGTCCGCAAGCGTCTCAAACATCGTGCTGTCAGCCCTCACCGATTGCGGAAGGCTTCCGATAGTCAACTGCGCCTCCAACCCGGCTTTGCGATAAGCACGCTGATGGGAACGACGAAGAATCGTATTCATTTCCTCGTCGGACAAATCCTGCAGTCTTATATACGGCTTCTCGACTTCTTCATCTGCTTGGCGCGACAGAATCGTATAAACGTGATGATAGAAACTTACGAGTTCGGCGAGTTGTGGGATATCTTCATCCTGCATCTTATCGCAAAGTTGATAGATACGAGCCGGGTAATACATCGATTCATGCTTTATCGTTGACAAGCAATTATCTAATATCTGGTTCTGAACATGCAGACGTCCTTCTTCATACTTTGCCTTGGATAACGCATCTTGAATTTGTTGCAAATCACTTTGTTTAGCCCGCAGCAGTTCTTCTTTCCGTTCTATAATCTGGTGCTCAATATCCTCTCCCACTTTTAGTTGGCGCAGGAGCAACATACGATAGATAACCACCAACATAAGGAACGCGATAAGAAAGATGGCGACCAACATGGCCCGACTGTTATCGCGCAGACGCTCCATATTGCGACTGTAATCAGGCAACTCGGGGTCTTGGTTCAGTTGTTTGTAAAGGCGCGTACACCTCTTTATATTATATTTGTATAAGTCCCAATCGTGCAGCGCAAGTGCAGCCAGAGACAACTCGTTACGAATGCCCACTATCAGGGTATAATCAACCGAATCCTGCCGGAATGCCTCTTCGATGGCTTGCTGACCATGACGTATGGCATCGGAATATCGGCCTTCAACATTACATTGATAAACGGAGTCGTATAATTCGTAAGGTGTAAGTGCCGCCGTCGTCACTTTAGTAAAGAAACACGATAATGCGAGGAGCATAAGAACGTGTGGCAGTCGGAAAAAGAAGGTACTGCCCTTTCCCAAAGTACTTCGAACGCCAAATTGGCAACAATCGAAGAGAGAAGAGTGCTTCTTATATTTTTCGATAATACCACGACAATTCATAAGCCCAAAGCCAAACCCTTTCTCTCCCCCATTACCAATCGTCGAAGGGTCATATACTTTGCTATGATTCAACGTATCGACGTCCTCTTCACTCAGGCCACATCCTGTGTCTTGTACTTGTACCTCTACGTAATTATCCATTTCCGCTGCCCGCACTGTTACATTTCCGCCATTGGGTGTGAACTTGCGTGCATTCTCGGCCAACGTATTAATCATGAACAAGGTCAACGACTCATCTCCCTTGACATAGGCTTGTGTGTCTTCCACCTGTAACGTTACCCCCTTTTGGTTGAAGGCATAAGAGCCCTGACTGATAATATTGAAGAGGTTATGTAGAGATATTGTGGTTATACGCAACGAGTGCTGGCCTTGCTGCATCTTTATCCATTCTGTCAGAACGTCATTGTATTCTTCAATCCTGCTTATTAATTCACAGATGTATTCACGTCGTTCCGTTTCAACTCGTCCAGACTTGGTCATGCGGATTACTTCACCACCAATGCGGTCGAGATACGGAACAATGTCATGGACCAACTGAACCTTTGCTCTTTTTTCCGCGTTGTGTCGCTTGTTATCGGCTAATCGCATCAGACTAACCGTCAGCGACTCCTGAGCTTCTGTACATTCTTCCTCCAACGATTTCAAGAAATCTGGCGAGGCATTTGTCTTTAAGTCATCAAACTCTTGTTTGAGCAAATGCGACCGATATCTTAGACGTCGGCGATAAATATATACTAAGACGAGAAGTGCTGCAACGAGGAACAGTGCAATAAAAATCTTTATCCTTAACTGCTGTGCTTCGTCGTGAAGCTCTTGCGACCGATTCTCTAACTCGCGGTTCTGCCCGACCATCACGAGTAAGTCAAGATAAGCGTTATGGTTAAAATCGCTCTCGGCCTTCATGTTGAGGGCAGAGAAAGCAAGCGACAATTGCTGACGGATACCAGCTATCCACTCGGGAACCGTGAAAATTGTATCGTTAGCCAGCCACCGCATTTCGGTACTTTGCCCCGTTAACGAGGGGTCGTATAGCAACAAAGTGTCGTTCCCGTAATACCGTTGATGGTGTTCGTTGACGCAATGCAACGCTTTTGTGTAATCGTCCAATGCATGTTTGTAGTCACCCTCTATAAAACAAATCTCTCCGTGAGTGCGCCAACAACAAGCCTTTTGAAATAAATCGCCATATTCCTCAAATAAGCGAATGGCTTCATCGCATAATAAAGGCGGTAAGTCGCTATCGTCGGCCGTAGCATATCGAGCTTCCAGCATCCGCACAGCTCCGGGACGTTCTTGCAACAACAAATCTTTATGTTTGGCCAATTGTACTGCAAGGGTTTGCAATGCGTTGCCAAGAAAATAGAGGTTTGAAGTTTCATAACTTAAATAATAAGTCTGAATGGCATAATCAAATTCAGCAAGAATAAGTTCGTCTCCTAACAGGATGAGCATACCGCCCGACCCCATCATATATAAGGTATAAATCCACTGAGTGGTGTCTGTACGCTCTAAATCCAAAGGCGTCAGGGCATCCAACTCAGCTTTAGCCAACGAGTCTTGCTCTTGATAATAATAATAGGTAGAGGAGATAAGGTGATATTCGCTTTGTGCACTGATAAAGCGCCGCCGGTCGTAGTCGGATAACCACTTTTCTTCATCTACAATACGGTGAATTCGTTTCTCTGCACTGCTCTTAGCTTGAAAGAATCGCAGACCATCGCCCGTTCGTTGGCATGATTTCATCTGCATGACATCAGCCCCTAATAGCGATATTTGATCCCGACTTCCGGTCTTTCCCAATGCCAGTAACGAATCAACAGCCGCAAAGTTCATGCGCTGATATTCGACATAAGCCAATAAATTGAGTGCTTCTTCCTGGCAATGTGAGGATAGACACAGTGCTTCGGTTGCCAAAGCTTGCACTGTATCCACGTTGGCATACTTGAAGTTATAAGCTCGTTGACACAACGCTTCAGCCTGTTGCCGTTTTGAGGACGGCCCACAAGCGGCAAAAACAATCCAGCTACAAATAATGAGCAGGACGAATTTACGCATTCTTGAGCAGTTGTTCAATCTCAGCAAATTCATCACCCAAGTTCAGGTATAAATAGATTTTATAGAGGATAGGGGCCCAGCGTTTAACATCGTCGGGTTTGAGTTTCCGCACTTGTTCGATGGGCTGTCTTGCATAGTTATATAAGCCTTGTAACTTGATACGGTCTCGTTTACACTTGGGATTCCGAATATCGCTACAAGCTGTTTCTGCAAAGATAATAGCCATATTCAAGTAAGATAATCCTTTGTTGTAATAGGCATCCACTAATGTTGAATCTAAGGCAATAGCATAATTACAAGTTTCTATGCAGTCCTCGTAATCACATTTACGAAGTTGCATCTGGCTTTTCCCAAGATAATAGATTTCCCGTTCCCCAACTTTTTTGAGCAAAGTATCACTTAACGCTATACCCTCATCATATTTTTTTGCCTCTGCGTAGTAATCAATGAGATGCAGATAAAAATAGTTATGGGCGGAATAGTCTTGAACCGAATGTTCAAGTGTTTCTATATAATTCGAAGTATCTTTAAGGGCTTCATAACAACGAACCTTATATTCGCACAGCGAAGGGCGCAACGTATCAGCACTGCAAACGATAGCGCTATCAATATAGGATAGAGCCATCGTTGGATTATTAGCGTTATACCCAGTAATGGTTGCCCAGTAAAAAACTTTAGACCGCGTTGTATCGGCTTTCAGCGTTTGATTATACTCAAACATGGGCATATAAGGTTCACGCAAATAAATATCAAAGTAATTGAACGCGTCGGCATATAATCCTTTCTTCAGCATAAACTTGCCGCCATTGAGCAATGTCTTGCGATACTTATTCATTATGTCTCTCGCACGTCCACGATAAGAAAACTTCTTGCCACTCTTTACTTCAACACTGTCACAGGCGATAAGATGCTTGTGCATTTGTAACACTGTCGAAAAGAACTTGAGCGTATCATACTTTTGCTTAAGATACATTTTTTCATTTTCCTTGGCATTAATACTCTGTTCAAGTTCCTCCGCCATATAATATATTTCTGCACGCTGGCCATCAGTGATGTCCTCACGAGAAAGGGCTGCTAAAAGATTCATTTCAGCATTTTCTTCGCCACTGTGATTTTTTATGGCTGTTTTGGCTGCCTTCAGTAATGATTTATACTTTACGGTTTGGTTGGCAGCACAAACATGCAGTGAGAATGTTGTCAGTACAATGAGCAGGGTATTCTTCATATAGAGACTTAGCGATTACATTCTGTTATAGGCAAAAGTACCGCAGAGACACGATGTTATTACATTGTATCCCTGCGGTGATTATAGGTTGTCGTATATTTACTGCAGGTACTGCTTCAGTTCATCTGCTTTATCTTTCTGTCCCAAGTTCTTGTAGATGGTTGATAAAGCGCTTGCCCAGTCGTCACTGCGGTCAGGTTGCATCTCGCGTGCTTTCTCGAAGAGAGGCAAGGCCTGACGGAAGTATTTCTTCACATACTTTTCTTCCGCAGCATTTACTTCTGCCTGCGACTTGTATTTCTTTCCATCAACATATTTGAAGTTGTTAGTAACAGCCAGACGATACTGACTCATTCCTGCCATGTACACAGCGTCATAATAGTCAGGATCTGCCTCCATTGCCTTAGTGTAATAACCATACGCATCTTCGAATTTCTCTGAAGCGAACATTGCATAGCCCTTACCATAATTGGCAATCTTATTGTTTGGATCAATGGCAAGAATCTCATCCGCAAATTTTTGGAGACTATCTGTTCCCTTACGACTGTAATGAACCAGTAAGTTTTGGGTGGCGACTTCTGCATTATTACTATTCGGCTCAGCCTTAATCATCTCCTTCAAACTATTCTCCCAATTGGCGGTATCGCCCTGGTTGAGATAAATTTGTGGACGACTGCTGACGACGAAATTATGGCTCTCTGGATTATCATAAGCAAAGGCCTGCTCGTAGAACTTCTCACAAATATCGTACTTCTTCATATTATAAGCAGTCAGATAAATGTTAAATGCGAACTGTTCTACCGGATATTGAGGATTTGTGATAGCGGGGTCATTGGCAACTTTGGGGTATTTTGTTGGGAAGGCCGCATATTTTTCCATCGCCTCTGCTGCCTTATCGATGTTCTTAGTCTCGGTATAGAAAATACAGAGATAGGCATAATAAGTCATTAACTTAGGCATTTTCAACTCGCTGTTGAGAATAATAGGCTTCTGGAGTTCGTCCTTCATCTTGCCGTATTCTAATACTGCATAACAACCATCGCACACGCCGTCAATAGCCTTCGAGAATGTCAAAGTATCAAATGTCTCATGTGCTGCTGCTAATTGCAATTCGGGATTCAGCAGTTGTGAGCACACGTCATCATACGCTTTTCCTGCATCAAACATTAATTTTTCTTCAATGTTTCCACTTGCAAAAGCTTTTGACAACAATTCCTGTGCTTCCAATGATTGGATTTTAATCTGAGCTTCATTCTTCACAATCGTCTCCTTGTTTGCCTTGTCGCCTTTAGCGATTTCGGCTTGATTGGCTGTATAAAGAGCCATCACTGCATCACGAAGTTTCATTCCTTGTTGCACTTGTGCCTTGGCTTCCTTTTGTGCAGCCTTCAGAGCTGCTGCTTGCGCTTTAGCCACAGCTTTTTCTTCAGGGGTCTGTGCACTTGCTGCGCCTACTATCGCAAACATCAGCATTGAAACGATAATCTTTTTCATCTGTATAGTTTTTGGTTAAATGATTATTCTTGATTTTAAATTTCGCCTGACGCATTCACTTCTGTAGCATCTTCGTGAGGAATATCGCTCTCTGCTGTCGCTTCGTTTAATTCTTCTTCCTCTCTCGCTACAACACACACATTTGAGATTACGTCATTACGTTTTGCAATATCAATCAACTTCACCCCTTGGGCCACACGACCTGTCTGACGAATTTCATCAACGTGCATACGAATAGTAACGCCGCTCTTATTGATAATCATAAGATCTTCCGTATCATCTACATTGCGTATGGTGACGAGTTTACCAGTCTTTTCGGTAATGTCAAGCGTCTTAACACCCTTCGCACGGCGAGAGGTTTTGCGATAGATTTCATTACCTTCTTCGTCATTGAGCAAGCTGCGCTTTCCGTATCCTTTTTCGCTGATTACAACAATCGTTTCCTTGAGGGGATTATTCACAGTTACCATGCCTACAACTTCATCATCACCACCATCCAGCTGCATACTCGTTACTCCAGTAGCAACACGACCCATTGGGCGGACATCGGTTTCGTTAAATCGAATGGCACGACCGTTACGGTTGGCAATTACTATTTCATTATGACCATTTGTCAGTTCTACGCCAATGACTTGGTCACCCTCTTGAATATTGATGGCATTTACACCATTTGCACGAGGTCTACTATACTCGGACAGACAAGTTTTCTTAATAATACCCTGTTTAGTGCAGAAGAGAACGAAATGCGACTTGCAGAAGTCCGGATCTTGCAATTTACGAATACACAAGCACGCATTGACCTTATCATTAGAGTCAATGTTCAGCATGTTTTGGATTGCACGTCCTTTATTGTTGCGTGCACCTTCGGGAATTTCATATACTCGCAACCAATAGCAACGACCATTCTGGCTGAAGAACATCATCGTGTTATGCATAGTTGCAGGATAAATGTATTCGATAAAGTCGTTATCACGAGTACTGCTACCCTTTGCGCCAACACCTCCACGGCTTTGAGCACGGAATTCGGCAAGCGGTGTGCGTTTGATGTAACCCATGTGACTAATAGTAATCACCACTTCATCGTCGGCATAGAAGTCCTCTGCATTAAATTCGTCAGCTGCGGGAAGAATCGCAGTTTTACGCTCGTCTGCAAATTTTTCCTTTACTTCCAGCAGTTCATCCTTCATAATTTGACGGCACAAACTATCATCAGTAAGAATCTGGTTGTAGTACTTGATTTTCTCCATTAAATCATCATGCTCTGCATGGAGTTTCTCTTGTTGCAAACCCGTGAGTTGTGCCAAGCGCATGTCCACAATTGCCTTAGCTTGGATTTCATCAAAACCAAAACGTTGCATTAAGTTCTCTTGAGCTTCCTGAGGTGTCTTGCTCTGCTTAATGATATGTACAACCTCATCGATGTTGTCGCTTGCGATGATTAGTCCTTTCAAAATGTGGGCACGTTCCTCGGCTTTGCGTAAATCGTATTTTGTACGGCGAATCACCACATCATGGCGGTGTTCTACGAAACAAGAAATACAATCACGTAATGTTAGTAATTTGGGTCGTCCCTTTACTAAAGCAATGCAATTGACACTAAATGAAGATTGTAAGGGTGTCATCTTGAACAACTTGTTCATGACAACCTGAGCATTAGCGTCGCGTTTTACATCAACAACAATGCGCATCCCTTCAGCATCCGTCTCGTCATTAACATTGCTAATACCTTCGATTTTCTTCTCATTTACCAGCTGAGCGATGTATTTAATCAACTCCGCTTTATTAACTCCATAAGGGATTTCTGTAAAAATAATGCTATCATGCTGATCTCCGGCTTCAATCTCGCTCTTTGCACGCATGATGATACGTCCGCGACCAGTCTCATAGGCATCTTTAATACCTTGCAAGCCCATGATAAAAGCGCCGGTAGGAAAGTCGGGACCTTTTACCCACTGCATCAGTTCAAGGCTTTGCAACTGAGGATTATCGATATAGGCTACACAGGCGTCTAAGACTTCGCCTAAATTATGCGTAGGAATATTAGTAGCCATACCAACAGCAATACCCGTTGCGCCATTGACCAACAAACTGGGGATTCGTGTTGGCATCACGGTAGGCTCTTGGCGAGTATCATCAAAGTTGTTGGCCATATCAACGGTCTCTTTGTCGATATCTTCCATCATGGCCTCACCCATCGTTGTCAAACGGCACTCGGTATAACGCATTGCCGCAGGGCTATCGCCGTCAACAGAACCAAAGTTACCTTGTCCGTCAACCAAAGTATATCGCATGGCCCATGGTTGAGCCATTCGGACCAATGCTCCATAAACCGAAGAATCGCCATGAGGATGATATTTACCTAATACATCACCGACAATACGTGCACATTTCTTATATGGCTGACTGTGGAAATTGCTCAAACCTTTCATACCAAATAAGATGCGGCGATGCACAGGTTTGAAACCATCTCGAACATCGGGCAAGGCGCGGGCAACAATAACACTCATCGAGTAGTCGATGTAACTTTTCCTCATCTCCGACTCAATGTCAACTTTAATAATTCTGTCTTCTGCTTCTTCTTGCATGTGTGTATATTTTTATATAAGTATTCTTTTTCGCCACAAAGATAGCTTATTTTTTTATCTCATGCAAGTGTCCATATGTTAAAGTTTCCCATCGACACATTATATTAAAATCGTTCAGCGTGCAAGGAAATGCCCTTTATCAGCTTGCGGCCCACAAAAGTTTCCTTAAAATGATATCAAAATTTTCGCAATGAAACAAAATACGAAAGTACGAATAAAATCAGATTTTTTATGCCTAATAAGATTTGGCACAACGTTTGTTAGTGACAAAGCTGTAGCAACAAAGAATATGATTAACAGAAAATTTTCTCCAGAAGTAACGAATATGCTCACGGAAAGTCGGCGAGTTGCCCTGCAACTGGCTAACGACAAAGTGACTCCAACTCACCTTCTCCTTGCAATTATCTCCGACCATAATACATTTGCATATAATATATTACAAGAGTTAGACGCACCGATAAATGAACTACAGCAACATTTGCAGGGCGGCGTCGATCGTAAGGAAACTTCTGTGCAATATACAGAGGATGACATTATACTTGACTCCGTTTCTGGTCGCATTATGAAACTTAGTGTACTGGAGTCACATGTGGCAGGATGCAACAGTGTGGACAATGTGCATGTGCTTTTAGCAATTCTCAAAGATAACACAAGTGCTGCTGCGGAATTGCTTCAGAAATACAATGTTAGGTATGTAGATATTATGGAACATATTACGCCCGAAAAGATTACTCCTACTGATATAGGTGCGGGCAACAATCAAGATGACGACGATGACTTTGCTTATGCGGATGAAAGTGCTCACGCCGCTCCCACGATGAGCAAACATCCCTCCAAAGCCAGCGCGACTCCGGTTCTTGACAATTTTGGCACAGACCTGACAAAAGCGGCAGAAGAAGGGTTGTTGGACCCAGTTATCGGTCGTGACACCGAGATTATGCGCGTGGCTCAGATTTTAAGTCGCCGTAAAAAGAGTAATCCTATTCTTATAGGAGAACCCGGTGTGGGTAAAAGTGCTATCGTTGAAGGATTAGCTACTCGAATTGTTCACCGCCAAGTGCCTCGAATGTTATGGAACAAACGGGTGTTTATGCTGGATATGGGTAGTATTGTGGCGGGCACAAAATATCGCGGACAATTTGAGGAACGCATTCGCTCCATTATGATGGAGTTAAAAAAGAATCCGAATATCATCATTTTCATTGACGAAATCCACACGATAATCGGTGCAGGCGGTGCAGAAGGAACCATGGATGCCGCAAACTTGTTAAAGCCGGCCTTGGCTCGCGGTGAAATGCAATGCATCGGCGCCACAACGATTCGGGAATTCAAACAATCTGTTGAGAAAGATGGCGGTTTGGAACGCCGTTTCCAGAAAGTAATGGTCGCCCCCACGAATCGTCAAGAAACTGTTCTTATACTCAAGAATTTACGCAAGAGATACGAAGAACATCATAATGTGACTTATACTGACGCTGCACTGGAGGCCTGCGTCGCTTTGACTGAACGTTATGTCACCGACCGTTCTTTCCCCGACAAAGCTATTGATGTTTTGGACGAAGCAGGAGCTCGCCAACATATCACAAACATTCCTGTTTCCCCTGAGATTGAGCAGATGGAAAAGGAATTGGTTGCACTGAAAGAGAAAAAAGTTCAAGCGGTAAAGAACCAGCAATTTGAGCTTGCTGCTGAATATCGTGACCAACAACGCAGGAAAGAAAATGAGCTTGAACAAGAGCGCCAACAATGGGAAGCGTCGCTCAACGACAACCGTTCGACTGTGGATGAACAGCAGATTGCAGAAGTGGTCTCTGTCATGACCGGCATTCCCGTTCAGCGAGTCGGTCAACAGGAATCGCAGCGTCTGCGCCAAATGCGTGACCACCTACAGCAACAAGTTGTTGGTCAGGACGAGGCAATAGATTGTTTGGTCAAAGCCATCCAACGCAGTAGAGTCGGTCTCAAAGACCCCAACAAGCCCACCGGAGTATTTCTGTTTGTTGGTCCGACGGGAGTGGGCAAGACTTACCTGACCAAGAAGCTGGCGGAAGAACTGTTCGGAACGAGCGACGCCTTGATTCGTTTGGACATGAGCGAATACATGGAGAAACACACGGCTTCGCGAATGGTCGGCGCTCCTCCGGGCTATGTTGGTTACGAAGAAGGCGGACAACTTACAGAACAAGTGCGGCGAAAGCCTTATTCTATTGTGCTTTTGGATGAAATAGAGAAAGCGCACAAGGACGTCTTTAACATGCTTTTGCAGGTGATGGACGAAGGTCGGCTCACCGACGGCAATGGAACTACGATTGATTTCCGGAACACCGTCGTCATTATGACGTCGAATTCAGGAACAAACAACCTGAAGGAGTTTGGCCGCGGTGTTGGTTTCCAACCCGTTGCGGGCAACGATAAGAAATGGGCTCGCTCCATCATTGAAAAGAGCTTGCAAAAGCAATTTATGCCAGAGTTCTTGAATCGTCTGGACGAGATTGTTTATTTCGAATCGCTTTCTCCCGACGACATGGGCCGCATTGTGGACATTGAACTTGCCCCGCTGCAGCAGAGAATCACCGACCTCGGACTGACGCTGACCATCTCCGACGAAGCAAAGCAATTCATTGCGAAAAATGGTTACGATGCTCAATATGGCGCTCGTCCCTTGAAGCGCGCTATACAGACACTGATTGAGGACCCAATCTGCCAGATGATAGTGGAACAAGACATCGCGTCGCTCTCGGAACTCAGAGCAGAAATAAAGGAAGAAAAATTAGTAATAACAAAATAAAATAATTATGCAGAAAGGTAACATCGGGGTTACGACAGAGAACATCTTCCCCGT
>JABUUA010000015.1:0-2953 GCA_021443405.1 Bacteroidaceae bacterium | reverse complement strand
TGAATAGAGCATTTGACTACGGATCAAAAGGTTGCAGGTTTGAATCCTGCAGGAGTCACAGGAAGGTTGGTGAATCGCCAACCTTCTTTTTTTGCAGTTCCTTTTCGCAAAAATTTGCTAATTCCGATTAAAAAAAGTAACTTTGTGACGAAACGTTTTGTGTCACGAAGACCGCTAAGACCATGAACATTGTTTTGAAAATTGTCAACTTCTACGTGGAGGGGTTCCGCAACATGACCATCGGGCGGACGCTTTGGGCCATCATTCTCATCAAACTGGTTGTCATTTTCCTCATCCTCAAGGTCTTCTTCTTCCCCAACTACATCAAGGACCACGCCTCGGAAGGCAGCGAGGCCGAGTTTGTCCATCAGCAGATAGTCTCTCATTCTAACCAACAATATCATGAACAGCATTGATCTTGCAACTGTGGATTGGGCAAGGGCCCAATTTGCGCTAACCGCCATCTATCACTGGCTTTTTGTGCCGCTCACGCTGGGCCTCGCCGTGATTATGGGCATTATGGAAACCATCTATTACCGCACGCAGAAGGAGTTCTGGAAGGAGGCCTCCGTCTTCTGGCAGCGCCTCTTCGGCATCAACTTCGCCATGGGCGTGGCCACGGGCATAATTCTGGAGTTCGAGTTCGGAACGAACTGGAGCAACTACTCCTGGTTTGTGGGCGACATCTTCGGCGCTCCGCTGGCCGTCGAGGGCATTGTGGCTTTTTTCATGGAGTCCACGTTCGTGGCTGTCATGTTCTTCGGCTGGCAGAAAGTTTCCCGCGGTTTCCACCTCACGGCCACCTGGCTTTCGGGGCTGGGCGCCACGTTCTCGGCGTGGTGGATTCTCGTCGCCAATTCGTGGATGCAGTATCCCGTGGGCTGTTCGTTCAACCCGGACACCATGCGCAACGAGATGACGAGTTTTGCCGACGTGGCCCTCTCGCCTTTCGCCATCGATAAATTCTGCCACACAGTCACCTCGTCGTGGATTGTAGGGGCGGTGTTCGTGGTGGCGGTCAGCTGCTATTTCCTGCTGAAGAAGAAGCACGAAGAACTGGCGAAGAAGAGCATCCGCATTGCCGCCGTCGTGGGTTTGACGGCTTCGTTCCTCGCGCTCTACACCGGCGACGAGTCGGCCTACAAAGTGGCGCAGGTGCAGCCGATGAAGCTGGCGGCCATGGAGGCTCTCTACAACGGTGGCGAGAGCCAGGGCCTTACGCTCATTGCCGCCGTCAATCCGTTTGAGCAGCCCGACTATCAGAACGAGGAGGAACCGCCTCTCAAACTCGAGGTGCCGAACGTCCTCTCGGTGCTGGCCACGCGGAGTCTCGACGGCTTTGTGCCGGGCGTCAACGACCTTATCGCCGGTTACACCGACAGTCTTTCGGGCCGCACGGAGTTGCCGCTGGCCGAGAAGATTGAGCGGGGGCAGAAAGCCATTGCGGCGCTGCAGACCTACCGACAGGACCCCGCCGCCCATCAGGAACTGACCGAGGAGATTGAGGAGAATATGCCGTATTTCGGCTACGGATTTGTGAAGAGCGCCGACGACATTGTCCCCTCCATCCCCATCTGCTTCTACGCTTTCCGCGTGATGGTGGGACTGGGCACTCTGTTCATCGCCTTCTTCGCCCTGCTTCTCTTCCTCAGCTACAAAAAGGAGATTGCCGGGATGAAGTGGCTCCACTGGGCCGGCATGGCCATGCTGCCGCTCGCTTATGTGGCTTCGGAGTCGGGTTGGATTGTGGCCGAGGTGGGTCGTCAGCCCTGGACCATCCAGGACATGCTCCCCACGTGGGCCTCGGTCAGCAACATCGCCGCCGGCGAGGTCATGACCACCTTCTTCATCTTCCTTGCGCTCTTCACCACCATGCTCGTCGTAGAGATCAGCATTATGTGCAAACAAATCAAGAACTACTAAACGTCACACGATTATGATGAACTTACAACAATACTGGTGGCTGGTGGACTCGTTGCTGGGCGCCGTTCTTGTCTTTCTGCTTTTCGTCCAGGGAACCAACTCGCTGCTGTTCACCATCGGCAAGACCGAGGAGCAGCGCTCCAAGCTCATCCGCGCCACGGGGAGCAAATGGGAAATCACGTTCACCACGCTGGTGACCTTCGGCGGCGCTTTCTTCGCCTCCTTCCCCCTCTTCTACTCCACGAGCTTCGGCGGCGCCTACTGGCTGTGGATGTTAGTGCTGCTCTCGTTCGTTGTCCAGCCAGTGAGCTACGAGTTCGAGGGAAAACTGGGCAATCTGCTCGGACGACGGACGTTCCACACGCTGCTCATGGTCAGCGGCATCGTGGGTCCCGTGCTGCTGGGCGGCGCCGTGGCCACGTTCTTCAACGGTTCTAACTTCACCGTGGCCAAGGAAAATCTGCTCAGCGTAGAGGGCGTGGGCGTCATCAGTGCTTGGGCCAATGCCAGTCACGGTCTCGACGCGCTGCTCGACGTATGGAACGTCATTCTCGGCCTGGCGGTCTATTTCCTCGCTTGCATTCTCGGCGCGCTCTTTGTCATCAATCAGGTTGACGACGATGACATCCGCCGTCAGAGCCGCGCCACGCTGCCCTTCACCGTCCCCGCCTTCCTCGTCACTTTCCTCGCCTTCCTCGTGAGAACGCTGCTGAAGGACGGTTTTGCCGTACACCCCGCCACGGGCGAGGTTTTCATGGAGCCGATGAAGTATCTCCATAACCTTCTTGCCCTCTGGCCCGTCCTGATACTGCTGCTTACGGGCGTAGTGCTCGTTCTTGCTGGCATTGCCGACGCGCTGTTCCGCAAGCAGAGCACCCGGAGCATCTGGCCGGCCGGCGCAGGAACTGTGCTTACGGTGCTGGCGTTGTTCCTCACCGCCGGTTATGCCGACACTGCCTTTTACCCCAGCAATGCCGATCTGCAGAGTTCGCTGACCATTCAGAACGCCTGCAGCAGCGACTTCACCCTC
>JABUUA010000159.1 GCA_021443405.1 Bacteroidaceae bacterium | reverse complement strand
GGTGTACCTATGGTGGACGAGCATTATTACGTTTCGCCGGGCTGGTTTATCTATAATCACAACTATTACGACCAATATGACCGCACCGCGCCTAAGGTCTATCTGGGCGAATGGGCGGCACATGGACCGGGCCGACAAAGCACTGTGGAGACCGCGTTGAGCGAAGCTTTGCACTTCTGCGCGCTGGAGCGTAACGGCGACATTGTGGAGATGAGCAGCTATGCCCCGCTATTGGCGAAGCACGGACATACGCAGTGGAACCCCGACATGATATATTTCAATAACACAGAGGTCTTTCCGACCGTCTGCTATCAAGTGCAGAAGATGTGCGGCAACAGCCAGGGCAACCTGTACCTCGCCTCTACGATTACCACGCAGGAAGGGCGGCACGGCGTGCGCGAGCGCTTGGGAGTCAGCACGGTGAAAGATACGAAGACCGGCAAGACGTACTTGAAACTGGTGAACATCCTGCCGTGCGAGGTGAAGGCGCATTTGGTTCTTGGTGGTGTGTTGAAAGGACAAAAGAACTGCCGCACCATCGTCCTGACGGGCGCTTTCGATAGCACGGAGGCCAAACCCTATGCACAAATGCAGTCGTTCTCGCCCGATTGTCACTATACCATGCCCGCTTATTCGTTCACGCTCATCGAATTATGACAAAGAAGACAACGATATGCTCCGTCCTCGCCGTCGTGGCGGTCGGCTGTGCTCTTGGGCTCGGCATCTACCTGACGCCCGCTTATCAGGGGGAACAGAATACCAGCATCGAAGTGTGGCCGACGGACAAGGCAAGCGACGTAAAGCAACGCTTGCAGGAGAAGAACGTAAGAACATTGGGCTTCAATGCACTATGTCTTGCCAACTTCCGCGTCCGTTCCGGTCATTACGAAGTGACGCCGGGGCAAAATCTTCTCAGCATCTTCCGCATGTTGCGTAATGGTCGGCAGACACCCGTAAGAATAACCTTGCCCTCGGTATGGACCACCCACGACATGGCGAACTATCTGGGCGCCCATCTCATGCTCGACTCAGTGGAGCTGGCGAACGATTTTGCCGACTCCGTCTTCTGCGCGACCTACGGTTTTTCTCCCGCCACCTTGCCGGCCGTGTTCGTTCCCAACACCTATGAGGTCTATTGGAATCTTACCAAGGAAAAGCTCATGGAGCGGATGGTCCGCGAATACGAGCGCTTCTGGTCGGAGGAACGACGGACAAAAGCTGAGCAGATGGGCCTCACGCCGATAGAAGTTTCCACGCTGGCCAGCATTGTGGATGCGGAGACAAGTAACAACGCCGAGAAGCCGATGGTGGCGGGGATGTACCTCAATCGTCTGCACATCCACATGCCTTTGCAAGCGGACCCCACCATCAAATTTGCGCTGCAAGACTTCGGTTTGCGCCGTATTATGCACAAACACCTCGAGGTGGAAAGTCCGTATAATACGTACAAAAATGCCGGTTTGCCCCCGGGTCCCATCCGCATCGCTACGATTGCCGGCATCGATGCCGTGCTGAACCATGCGGAGCACGACTACTTGTATATGTGCGCAAAAGAGGACTTCTCGGGGTCACACAACTTTGCGAAATCCTACGGAGAACACCAGCTGAACGCCCGACGCTACGCAAAAGCGCTCACAGAGCGCGGCATCCATTAGTTGCCGTCTGGTTTTACGAGATCTACACGAAGGCTTTCCACCCAGTGGAAGGCCTTTATGTTATCGGGGAAGGATGGGCTGTAATCCGTTGGGAAGTCGGGACGAAGAAACTCGATGAACCCGATGTTCTGCTCGCGAAGTCCTTGTATCACGCACTTGGCCAGCTGATAAGCCCCATAGGGATTAAAGTGCGTGTTGTCTGCAAAGTCCTTATCTTGTCCGGGATAACTGCCCGCAGGGTAGTGCACAAACATCTTTTTCGAGCCTTCAATCCCAAGGGTCTCTATCAGCGTTCGCGACATAGTGTGGAGGTCGATGAGCGGACATTGCTCGCGCGCTGCTACCCAAGCCATGGCCTCGGGATAGTCGCCATGCGACTCACGCACATGCCCGTCCGCGTCGAAGAGTCGGCGCTGTGTGGGCGTGATGAAGAGGGGAGTGGCCCCACGCTTGCGAGCCTCATCCACAAAAGTCTTCAAGGCGGTGGCAAAGTTGTAGTAAGCTCCGCTGCCGGGCGACTTCTGTTTCTGGTCGTTGTGTCCGAATTCCATGATGATGTAGTCGCCGGCCTTCATCATGGACAAGCCTTTCTTCAGTCGGCCGGCACTGATGAAAGTGGAGGCTGTCTCGCCACTTTCGGCCAGATTGCAAAAGCAGACTCCGTCGCCAAACCACCTCGTAATCATCTGTCCCCAACTGGCCCACGGCTCATCGTCCTGGTCAACTACCGTGGAATTTCCGCACAAAAAGACGGTGGGCGCCACTGTATCGCGCTCAATCGTAATATATTGCACCACCTGGCAATCGCCGGTAATCTCGAAAGTCAATAGGTCGTCCCAGTTGAGTTTTGCGCGCTCTCGCTCCTTGATGTGCACGGCTTCGGTCGCACTGATGCGCGGCGTTCGCTTGTTTACTAAGAACGTGACCACTTGGGTCTCGCCCTTTTTTGTCGGCAGATTTTCTATCATCAGGCGACGGCTCTCGGCACGAACCGTGGTACTGCCTGCCTTTTTCTTATGCCCAATCGTTACGGCGACCCGGTAATTTCCATCGGGCACTTGCACACTGGTATAGTAAGACGAGCGCGAAAGACTGTCGCGCAGGTCCAGCTGATGTACTTGCGCGCTGGCCGTCATGCCCAGACAAAGGGCGGCGATGATTGCGAGGATGTTCTTCATTTGTACGGATAAAAGACTCAGTTTATAGTTTGTTCTCTACCGACAAAGGTAGATAAAATACGTTCAACGAGCAAAAAATAGCATCAAAATTTGGAGTTGTAAGGAAAATGTAGTACTTTTGTGCTCGGTTTTTCGCCGATATGGCTCAGTTGGTAGAGCAACGCATTCGTAATGCGTGGGTCGGGGGTT
>JABUUA010000158.1 GCA_021443405.1 Bacteroidaceae bacterium | reverse complement strand
GAAGGGCGTGGGAAGCAACGAGGATGTGGCCGCGTGGTTGGACAGTTACAACTACTGGACCGCCTCGGACCGCAACCGGCAGATTAACTTCGACAAACTCTACTACACCAATCAGCAGCTCAACAGCATCGGCAAGGATGCCGTCTATTGGATAGAAGCCAAGCACAACGACCACTTGGCCACGAACCTCGGGACCACGTTCGACTGGAACATCGACAAGGGCACCAAGTTCCAGTTGGGCTTGCAACTCGGCAGCAACAAGGGCATGCACTACTCCACAATGGTGGATATGCTCGGTGCCGACAACTTCCACAACATCAACACGTATGCCGTGGGCGACTACGCTTTGGACGCGAGCGAGATTCAGTTCGACCTGCGCAACCCCAACAAGGCTGTGGGCGTGGGCGACCGCTTCCGCTACGACTACGACCTTGTTGCCCAGAACGCAAAGCTGTGGGGTGCTTGGATTAAGGACAAAGGTATCAGTCACAACTACCTGACAGCCAAGGTGGGCGCCAGCCAGATGTGGCGCAACGGTCACATGCTCAACGGCTTCTACGACCCCGCTCGCGGTTGGAACGAGAAGGCCAGCTACGGCAAGAGCCAGGTGGCACACTTTATGGACGGAGGCTTCAAGATGGGGTCTGTTCTCAACCTCGGCAAGGGAAATGCTGTGACGATGGGCGTCGGCTACGAGGCCAGAGCGCCGCACGCCAACGTGGCCTTCGTGAGCCCGGAGATGAACAATAACTTCGTGAGCAACCTGAAAAACGAGAAAATCTTCTCGGCCGAACTGGGCTATGCGCTCAGTTGCAGTTGGCTCCGCCTCAACGTGACGGGTTACTACACCCACTCTTACGACGGAACGGAGTGGCAGAACTTCTATTTCGACGACGTGAACTCCTTCACCTATGTGAGCCTCACCGGCGTGGAGAAGGACTACTACGGCGCAGAACTGGGTGCAAAGTTCAAGATAACCAGCAGTTTTGATATCGATGTCATCGGTACCATCGCCGACGCAAAGTACGTCAGCAATACCGATGTCACCTACATGCTCTCTACCAAGGGCACCAGCAACACCGACGTGTGCTACAACAAGGGTATGCGTGAGAGCGGCACGCCCATGGCGGCCGTGAGCGTAGGTCTCAACTACCGCATCAATCGTTGGTACCTCAACCTCATCGGGAACTACTACGACCGCATTTATCTCAGCTACTCGCCTTGCATGCGTTACGGGCAGACGCTGAAGACGGCAGGCAATATCGACAACGACGGCAGCTACATCGTTCCGGCGCAGGCCAAGGGCAAGGGCGGTTTCATGCTCGATGCCAGCATCGGTCGTCAGTTCTACATCGCTCACCATCCCCTGAGTGTCAACCTCACGCTGACCAATCTCACGAACAACCGCAGCATCTGCACGGGCGGTTACGAACAGAGTCGTAGCGACTACAGCACCAACTCTACCACCGGAGCCACCTCGGAGCGCACCTATTCGTTCAGTAACAACCCCAAGAAGTTCTACGCACAAGGCTTCAACTTCCTGCTGAACCTCAACTATCGTTTCTAACCCCGATAACACGAAAAGAACATGAAGAAAAAGAATATTTTCATGCTGTTGGCCTTGGGGCTGGCAACGCTTACCTTCACGGCGTGCATGGACAAGGACTGGGAGACGCCCGACTTCACGGACAATGTTCCTTATGGCAACAACGAGATTCAGGCGACCAACGTCATCAACATCGCGCAGCTCAAGGCTCTTTATCCTAATTACAATGCCAACTACACCTGCACGGAGATGAAGGATGATGCCCAGCTCAAGGTCTATGTGACGGGCAACGACATCATGGGCAACCTCTACAATAGCATTGCAGTGCAGGACGACAACGGCGATGCGCTCATTGTCGCCATCAGCGAAAGTTCGCTCTTCGGCTACCTGCCAGTTGGTCAGGAGCTCCTCATCGACCTGAAGGGACTGTACATCGGAGGCTATGGTTCGCAGGCACAGATAGGCATGCCTTACAAGAAGAACGAGGACTCCGATGCCTATGTCAGCCGCATGAACAGCAACATCTGGCAGAAGCACTTCAAGTTGCTGCCCAGCAAACACAAGGTGGACGTCCCCGAGTACACCGTGGATGAGTTCAAGAAACTCGACATCGAGCAGTATTGCGGTCGCCTGATGAAACTGAAGAATGTGAGCATCAAGGGGCTCAAACGGGGTCAGACGTGGGCGAGCACCGAGGATGCCGGCACCATGACGAGCGTGACGCTCTATTTCAACGAGCTTTCGACGACCTACGAAGTGTACACCAGCACCTATTGCGACTTTGCCAACACGCCCATTCCCGAGGGCAAGATGAACCTCACGGGCATATGGAAGCGCTACAATAAATATTGGGAGCTCATCATCCGCGACATCAACGACATCGAGGCGTTGTAATTCATTTTAGTTACGAACAAATAAAGAACAAATAGAATCATGAAAAAGTTTTTCCAAACAGTGATGGCTGTTGCGCTGGGCGTGTTCGCTCTCAGCAGCTGTAGCGACGTTCCTGCTCCCTACGAAATTCCCGGGATGAACGACGATGACGACCCCGCGGTCGTTATAGAACCTGCCGGAAGCGGCACGGCGGCCGACCCCTTCAATGTGGCTGCCGCTGTAGCGAAGTGCCAGGAAATCGGCGCGACCGAATCGACGGATAAGTACTACGTCAAGGGCGTTATCAAGAAGATAACCTTGGCTTTCGACGAGTCGAGCGTGAACAGTTACGGCAATGCTACCTTCGACATGGTGGACGACCTCAAGGCAACCACCTCGTTCAAGGCGTTCCAAGTCTATTATCTCGAGGGCAAGAAGTGCTTCGTGCCCAATACCATCGCCGTGGGCGACACCGTGGTGGTCTATGGTCCTATCTATAACTACGGCGGCAACACGCCCGAAACCGCCGGCAAGGGCGCGGCGTACATCTGTCAGCACAACGGCGCTGGCAACGTGACACCCGATGTTCCTGCCGGTGACCCCAAGGGAACGGGCACGCTTGCCGACCCCTTCAACGCTGTGGCTGCTAATGCCTACACCTCG
>JABUUA010000157.1 GCA_021443405.1 Bacteroidaceae bacterium | reverse complement strand
TTGCGCGTGGTGCCGTCGGCGCTACGCAGGATGTAGATGCCCTGCGGTGTGACGCCACTGATGCGACGACCTTGCAAATCGAAGAGTTGCGGCTGACGCTCGTGGTCCGTCGTGCCGACGTTCTCTATGCCGTCCGGGTCGATGGCCGTGTTGATTTGGCACTGAGCGAGCAGGAACTCCGTGTAGCCTCCGCTCGTGGTCTTGTTCGAGAAGCGGATGACGTAGTTGCCTTGCTCCGTGATTCTGAAGTCAACCTTGCGCAAGGGCGACGACGTGATGTTGGCCGTCGTGCTTCCGTTGGCGTTGGGCGCGGCGCTGTGGGTGGTCGATTTCGCAATCGTGGCGCCCGAGGCGTCCAGAATCTCCATCATATACTTGGGCGTTCCCTTCCAGGCGGCCATGGCATAACTGATGGTGTAGTAGCCGGGCTCGAGGGTGAGAGGATAGTCGGTCTGAGCCCCGTAGTCGGCATATTCGTTGCGCCAGTAAAGGGCGGCACCCTGGTAACCCGTGAAGCCCGTGAAGGTGCGACCGCCCGAACCGTAGCTATTTGGGTACTCGTGCACCTCGCCGTTCTCTTGCACGGCGCGCCATCCCTGCGGGAGATTGCCGCCCAGCGTGGTAGAGAAGTCGAGCTGATATACCAAGGTTATGTCCTTGAACACGGCGCTGATGATGACATCGTCGTCGGGCATAGTGAACGTGTCGTCCACGATATTGATGTTGCCGTGCAGAACTTCCCAGTGATCGAAAGCGAAGCCCTGCTGCGGAGTAGCGGTCAGGTGAACCTCCTCGCCCTCATAAGTCGAGTCGGCGTCGCAAGAAATCTCGCCGCCTTCCGTTTGCTGCAGTTTCACGGCAAAGCGTTCGGCGGGCAGGCCGTCGGGAGAAATGGTGATATTGTCAATGTACATGGCGCGGCCGCTCGAGTTCGTCAGCGTGATGGTGTTCACGCCTTCCTTCAGAGTCGCGCTGAAAGTCACCTTGCGCCACTCGTTCACGTCGGTCTGCTCAGGCTTGAGAATCACGGCCGCGTCGGAATTTGTGCGGGCCGAAATCTTGGCGAGCGTCTTCGTACAATTGTAGCGAACGGCGATGTTGTAAGTGCCCGCCTGCTTGATGCGCGGGAAAGCGCGCAGCGAGCCCGCGGTGTTGGTGCCCATGTCGGCAAAGCCGTTGCCCGCGTGACCGCGAACGTCGGGATACCATCCGTAGGGGTCCACCACGCAACTCTTGATGCTCTTGTAGTCCATGTCCTCAGCCTCGATGATGAGCGGGCAGACGACGTCGGCCGGTTGCTTGGGCAAGCCGAGGGCGACGGGCTGGCGTGCATCGGTGCGGCGGTCGGTGGCGGCGCCCTGACACTGGATGCTCACCTCCACGGGACCCATGTGCTTTAGGCTCAGTGTGTAGGTGCCTGTCGTCTCGTCCCACTCCACGGTGGGGGTGGTGACGCTGGCGTTCACGTACTTCTGATAGGTCATGGTGGGTTGGCTGGTAGCACCCGTGATGGTAATCTTGTCGATGACCTGGGTGGTGGTGTCGGTGCGGTAGTTGTTGAGATACAGGTCAATGTGGTCGCTGTACTCGCGCACGATGCCGCTCGAGAGCTTGCCGTAGTCCAGTGTCAGCGTCGCGCAAGTGTTGTATTGCAAGGGAATCTCACCCGTGGCGCGCACTTTGCTGTTGAGGTACGAATAGGGGAAATACGTCACCAGTTCGTTATCGACGCGAGAGACAAAGAGGTCGCCGGTGCTCACCTCGGGGTAGAGCGCGTTCATCTCCGTGACTTTCTTGGTCTGCGTGCCCCAGCGTGAGGCGTAGGCGGTGCGCTTAATCTGGTTGGGGATGCTCTTGGCCACGTCGTCGTAAAGGCCGAGCACCACGGGGATGGGCTGGTAACGGCCCGTCTTCTTGAAGTAGCAGAAGTTGTTCATCCAGCGGCCGTCGTCCTTGTTGAAGGGGTCGTCCTGCTTATACAAGCCGTCGTAGAGGTCGTCGGGAGCCGCGTACATCACTTGGTCGTTGCCGCTCTGGTCGTTGATGATAACCACCTTGTTGCGGGCGACAACCTCTTCACGAGAGGGAATGTACATGGTGCCGTCCACGATTTTTCGCCACATGTCGAGCCAGATGTTGTTGAAGCCGGGGAAGGTCGTCCAGTTGCGGCGTGTGTATCCATCCACCGTCGTGGTGTTGATTTCCTTGAAATCCTCGGTCCAGATAAGTTCGGGGCCGTCCCACACTGCGCCGCCGTTGACGCACGTCTGCTCCATGATGGTTCCGATGCCCGCGGCGACGGGGTACTTCTTTCCGTGGTTGTTGCCGAGGATGGCGTCGAGAGCGCCGTTCCATCCGCAGTTGTCGTAGCGCACTCCGTAGTTCTTGGCGAGGCCGGAGATGAAGGGAGCGAGGCAGACGCTCTCGTTGTTGTAGAAGCACGACGAGGTCGTGTACTTATAGAGCAGCAGGAAAGCCTCGGGATATTTCTGGCAGTTCTCGCGCAGGCGCGCGTTTCTCTTCATTATGCCGTTGGGGTTCAGCGGGTGTGACCAAATGTTGCCGCAGAAACTTACCGTGAGCATGCCGCCGTAGTTGTGCGACATCTCCACCAGGTTGGCGAAGAGTTCCCAGCGACTTGCCTGTGTGCTGGAACTGCGGTCGCCCGCTTCGTCGAAGCCCCAGAACTGCTCGGCGTAGTTCCATCCAAGGAAGTTGGGGTAGTGCTTGAAGAAATATTCAAACGTGGCGAGGTCGTTGTCCTGGATGTGCGTATGGCCGCCCGAAGCCGGCTGACAGGTGAACCAGAGGTTGTTGGCCTGACAGACGCTGGCCCACGACTTGTAGGTGAGCACCGCGTTCTGCGGCATTTTGTACACGTTTTTCTCCGTGTCGTACTGACAAGAGAGTGAGAGGTTCATGCACACGTAAGGTTTCACCTCCTCGGGAATCAGGTCGATAATCTTTTGTGGGTCGGCCTTGTTCCACACGTCCACGTGAATCAGCCACATGGGGTGCTGGGCGTCGATGGGTCGGCGTTGCTGTGCACGACTGCCGACGGCGCCGCACGTGAGGAGCAACAAGCATAAAACAAGGCGTAAAGTGTGTTTCATAAGTGTATTTTTTACTATTTCCCGTCAAAGTTACGATTTCAGAAAGAGAATACAAAATAAAAGCGCGTTTATTTGCTTCTC
>JABUUA010000156.1 GCA_021443405.1 Bacteroidaceae bacterium | reverse complement strand
GGTCACCCCGGCGGTGCCATGGGCGGCGCAGACTTCATCAACGTTCTTTACAGCGAGTATCTCAACTACGACCCCGCCAATCCCGAATGGGTAGGTCGCGACCGTTTCTATCTCGACCCCGGTCACATGGCTCCCATGCTCTACAGCCAGCTGGCACTCATCGGCAAGGTAAGTCTCGACGAATTGCAGCAGCTCCGCCAATGGGGTTCTCCCACCACGGGTCACCCCGAGTTCGAAGTTGCTCGCGGTATTGAAAATACTTCCGGCCCTCTTGGTCAGGGACATTGCTTCGCAGTGGGCGCCGCCATCGCCGCCAAATTCCTGGCTGCACACACCGGCAACCCCACTTTCGCCAAGGAGACCATCTACGCCTACATTTCTGACGGTGGCGTTCAGGAGGAGATTTCGCAAGGCGCCGCTCGCGTTGCCGCTACTTTGGGTCTTGACAATCTCATTATGTTCTACGACTCGAACGACATCCAGCTCTCAACCGAGACCAAGGAGGTCATGAACGAGGATACCGCCGCCAAGTATCGCGCGTTGGGTTGGGAAGTGATTGAAATCAACGGTAACGACGCCCAGCAGATTCGCGAAGCCATCGAAAAGGCCCAGAAGGTGGAAGGCAAACCCACTCTGATTATCGGTAAGTGCATTATGGGTAAGGGCGCTCTGAAAGCCGACGGCACCAGCTACGAGGCCAACTGCAAGACCCATGGCGCTCCTCTCGGTGGCGACGCTTACACCAACACCATCAAGAACCTCGGTGGCGACCCCGAGAATCCTTTCGTCATCTTCGACGATGTAAAGGCAATGTATGCCGCACGCGCTGAGGAGCTCAAGGCCATCTGCGCTGCTCGCCACGAGGAGGAGAAGGCTTGGGCCGCTGCCAACCCCGAAAAGGCTGTCCAACAGGATGAATGGTTCAGTGGCGCTGCTCCCAAGATTGACTGGAGCAAGTGCGTGCAGAAGGACAACGACGCAACCCGCAACGCTTCGGCAGCCTGCCTCAGTGTGCTCGCCGAGCAAGTTCCCAACATGATTTGCGCCAGCGCCGACCTCTCGAACTCGGACAAGACTGACGGCTTCCTCAAGAAGACCAAGGCACTTGCTGCTGGCGACTTCTCAGGTGCATTCTTCCAAGCAGGTGTTGCCGAGCTCACCATGGCTTGCTGCTGCATCGGTATGGCCCTCCACGGCGGTGTTATCCCCGCATGCGGAACCTTCTTTGTATTCTCAGATTACATGAAACCTGCCGTTCGTATGGCCGCCTTGATGGAACTGCCCGTGAAGTTCGTTTGGACTCACGACGCTTTCCGTGTGGGTGAGGACGGACCTACCCACGAGCCCGTTGAGCAAGAGGCACAGATTCGTTTGATGGAGAAACTGAAGAATCATCACGGCAAGAACTCAACGCTCGTATTGCGTCCCGCCGATGCTCTCGAGACCACCACTTGCTGGGCCATGGCCATGGAGAACACCAACTCTCCCTCGGCTTTGATTCTCAGCCGTCAGAATATCAACAACTTGCCCGCTGACAACGACTACGAACAGGCTCGCAAAGGCGGTTATATCGTGGCTGGGTCCGACGAGAATCCAGAAGTCATTCTGGTTGCCACCGGTTCAGAGGTCAGCACGCTCGTTGCAGGCGCTGAACTTCTCCGCAACGACGGCGTGAAGGTTCGTATCGCCAGCATCCCCTCAGAGGGCGTGTTCCGTTGTCAGTCGGCCGAATATCAGCAGTCGGTAGTTCCCACTGGTGCCAAGGTGTTCGGTCTCACCGCCGGTCTCCCCGTCAATCTCCAGGGCTTCCTCATCGGCGCCGCTCCCGAGTCAAAGGTTTGGGGCTTGGAGAGCTTCGGTTTCTCAGCTCCTTACAAGGTGCTCGACGAGAAGTTGGGTTACACCGCTGAGAACGTGTATAACCAAGTGAAGAGCATGCTCTGATGGAAGTGAAAGTTGTAGGGTTAGCCAGCGATCATGCTGGCTATCCCCTCAAAGAGTATGTCAAGAAGTATCTTGACAACAAAGGCATTGCATGGAAGGACTTCGGTACAAACAGCGAAGCCTCGTGCGACTATGCCGACTTTGCCCATCCTTTGGCATTGGCCGTGGAAAGTGGCGAATGCTATCCTGGCATTGCCGTTTGCGGCAGTGGCGAAGGCATTTCTATGACGCTAAACAAGCATCAGGGTATTCGCGCCGGACTCAGCTGGTTACCCGAGATTGCTCACTTGTGCCGCCAGCACAACAATGCCAACGTTCTCGTTATGCCGGGCCGTTTCATCACGGAGGAAGAAGCAACCGCCATCATGGACGAGTTCTTCGCCACCAAATTTGAAGGTGGTCGCCATCAGGCACGCATCGACAAGATGGCCGTGAATTAACGCTCTCGAATTTTCTATACAATTACCCCCCAGGACTCCTTCCGGTTTCCTGGGGATTTTTATTAACGGTGCTGTAATCACAACACTTACTGGACCGGGGGCATGTCGGCAATCGCAGCCAACATTGCCTCGTGGACCCATCCATTGCTCACAAGCACCTCACGGCCGCTGTAGAACTGCTCGCTCTCTTCGCCCGAGAAGTCCGACATTCTTCCGCCCGCCTGCTTCAGGATAATGCTGGCCGCCGCCACATCCCACGGACCGATGAGCGCCTCCACGCGTGTCTCGAATCGCCCCGCAGCTACATAGCAAATCTCTGCCGCTGCCGAACCCTGCAAACGCAACGCCGCCACACGCCCGTAGAGTCGATGTATCAGCGGCACGATGAAGCCGTGATAACGCTCTGCGTCATAGGTAAAACCAAGCAATACCGCCGCGCTATCCATCTCCCCCACCCGACTGACGCAAATGGGTTGGTCGCCCAGATAAGCCCGCGAATAACGATTCGCCCAGAACAGTTCGCCCCGGCAACATTCATACACAACGCCCAACAGCATTCCCTCGCGGTCACGCAAACCGATGCTCACGCAATACGGTGCATTGTTGTGAATGAAATTGGTGGTTCCGTCCAGCGGGTCCACCACCCAGCAGTAAGGCTCGTCGGTCATGGAGCCGCTTCCCTCCTCGGCTATGAAGCCCGCCTCCGGCAACAATTCCTTCAGTCGGCTTACAATCAGTCGTTCCGATTGCTTATCCACATAGCTGACATAGTCGTGCGAGCGTTTCTGCTCTACCCGGCTTACGTCAAATTTCTTGCGCTCCTCCACTAAGAAAAGGGTCTTCCGAAATTTGGAGTGATGGCTAAATTTGTTGATATTTATAGACAGTCGTTGC
>JABUUA010000155.1 GCA_021443405.1 Bacteroidaceae bacterium | reverse complement strand
ACGATAGGACGTTTAATCCAGCATGTTAGCAGTTCTATAAACCCACAATGCAACAATCAACAATGCACCCCAATCGCCCTAATGACCGATATGGGTTTATCCTTGCCCAACCAATTCCAATTGCCGAAGCACGCTCTTCGGCAATTTTTGTATCAGGAAAAAGTGGAGCGCCCGCTCGCTGTGCATGTCCATTCCGTAGCAATCATACCAGCCTCGCTTCAGAAGGTCGAGTGCCTTTTTCCGTGCCGTGCGGCCGTAGGCGCCGGTGAGCGACGGCAGATTGAGTTGGAAGCGCACATCCATGTCTTTCAGTTGCTCGTAGTCGTCCTCATCCATGTAGGCATAGCGCTCGGGGTGGGCGAGGAGCGGGAAGAACCCGTGCTGCTTCACCTTGTTGAGCAACTCGTGCATGTTGAACGGAGGATTGATGTAGGAGGTCTCGATAAGCAGTTGTCCGTCGGCATGCGGCAGGACGTCTCCGTCCGCCAGTCGTTTCTCGAACAGCGTGTCCAGCATGTGTTCGGCCGAAAGGTGCAGCTGGATGCTGCCGGCCGTTTCGCTGCTGTCGCGGTAGAGCGCGGCGAACTCCTCGAAGCGCTGCCGCAGGTCGTCGGGGCTGTTGGGAATATCCTCCATGATGTGCGGCGTCAGCCACAGTTCGCTCACGCCCAGTTCTTCCATCTTGCGGAGAATGCGCAGACTCTCTTCCGGTTCGTCAACGCCGTCGTCCACTCCGGGGAGCAGATGACAGTGGCGTTCGACGTAGCCAGAGAATAAGTCGGTCTGCGCAACTCGCAGGCGGGAAGAGAACGGCCACATGGTTATTCCTTCTCGCCGTAGTAGCCGTAAGAACCGTAGCCATAGTTGTAACCATAGCGATAACCGTAGCGATAACCGTATTTGCGGCTGCCGCTGGCCTCGGTTCCGTTGAGCAGGACGGCCATGTTGTTGTATTTCTTCGTGTCGTAGAAGTCCTGGATGGTGGGCAGCATGTCGCGCTCCATCAGCTTGGCGCGGACGATGAAGATGGTGAGGTCGGCCCACTTGGCGATAATGCTGGTGTCGGCGACAATCTCCACGGGAGGACAGTCGATGAAAATGTAGTCATATTCCTTTCTCATGTCCTGCAGCATCTTCTCCAGACGCTCCGAGAACAACAGTTCGGTGGGGTTGGGAGGAATGGTTCCGACGGGCACAACGTCGAGGTTTTCGTGAATCATTCCTTTCACGAGCACTTCCTGCCACGTGTCGATTTGCTGTGTCAGATAGTTGCTGACGCCGACTTTGGGCTTCTCCACATAAGTAGAGAGCGAGGCGCGGCGCAGGTCGAGGTCCACCATTGCAATCTTCAGTCCTTTGATGGCGAGCGAAGCGGCGATGTTGGCCGTCAGGAAGGTTTTACCCGAACCGGGGTTGGCAGAGGTGGTCACGATGACCTTGTGGTCCTTCGTGTTGCCAATCATGAACTCGAGATTGGTGCGCACAACGCGGAAGGCCTCGTTGATGGTGTTGCGCGACTTGTCCTTCACCACCACCTCATAGATGTCGTTGGCGCGCTTGCTCTTCTTGTTTTTCTTGTCGGTCTTCTGCGGCTGCACGTTCTTGAACTTGCACTGCGGGATTTCGCCGATGTAGGGAATCGTCAGACTTTCTATGTCCTTGCGGCCGCGAACCTTTGAGTTCATAAGCTCGAGCACATAGATGAGGATGGCGGGGAGAATCAAGGCGATGCCGAGAGCCATCAGCAGAATCTGGTTGCGGTTGGGTGCGGTGGGTGCGTTGCTTCCAGTGGGCGGAGTCACCAGACTGGTGTTGTAGGCGGCGAATGCCTTTGAGAGCTCCTGCTCCTCACGCTTCTGCAGCAGGAAGAGGTAGAGCGACTCCTTCACCTTCTGCTGACGGCTGATGGCCAACAGGTGCTGCGACTGGTGAGGGTTGGAGGCCAGGCGGTAGTTGCCTTCCGACTCCTGCTTGCTGTAGTTCTGCATCTGCTTGTTCAGCGCCGTGATTTCGTTGTCGATGTTGGCAAGGATGGAAGAGCGCAGAGTGGCCAGCGTCTGGTCCAGTTCCTGAATCACGGGGTTGTCCGTCGTGGTGTTCGAAGCCAGCTTGTTGCGCTGTAGCAGTGTGGCGTTGAACTCACTGATGGCGCCGATGTTCTCGATGGTGGGCAGCAGGTCCTTGTTGTTGTGGTTGGTCACAGTCTGGCGCAGCTGCCGAATGAGGTAGAGCTTGTTGTTCAGGTCCATCCGCATGTCGTTGGCGCTTTGTGCGCGCGAAGCATACATACCGGCGGCGGCATCGAAGTCGGGGGTGAGGTGGGCGCTCTTGTAAGAAGAAATGTCGCTTTCCACACCGTCCAGCTCGCTGGAAATCACCTGCAGACGTTCGTCGATGAACTGGCAAGTGCTGTTCGCCACCTGGTTGCGGTCCTGAATCCAGTTCTCGCTATACACTTTCACGACGGTGTTGAGAATGTCCTCCGCGCGCTGGGTCGAAGCGTCGGTATAGACGAGGCTCACCAGCGAGGTCTCCTTCTTGGCCAGACCCACGCTCAAGTGTGAGAGGCAGGCAATGGCCGTGCTGAAGTAGCCCGAGCGGCTGATGTGAATCAGCTTGTGGCCGCTGGCTGCAGCGGTGAGGGTGGCGATGTCTTTCCCCGTGACGCGCAGTCCGCCGAACTCCGTCTTGATGCTGTCGCCCAGCTGCATCTTGTAGGTGCTGGACGTGGTGAAGCCGCGGTAGGTGATGTTGCTGATTTTAATGTCTTTGTCCCCCTTGCGCTCCAAGTCGAAGGTGATGGGGTCGTCGGCGCCGATGCCGTAGAACTGCACGTTGATGGGCAGGTTGCTGCCGTAGAGCTCTTCGCTGTGGAAGACGCCGTCCACGATGTATTTTACGTCGAGGTGCAGCCGCTCCACCACCTGTTGCATGATGACGGGGGCCTGCATGGTGTTGATTTCGTTGTTGATGTTCAGACGGTCGCTGAACACGCCCATGTTCGAAACCATCTGGCTTGAGAACGAGCGTCCGTTGTTCCCCTCCTCCTTGAGCATGATGACGGTGGAGCGGGTGTAGGTGGGTGTCGTTCGCAGCAGATGCAAGGTGGCCAGCCCCATAAACACGAGGATGCTCAGGAGGAACCAGTGCCATCTGCTCAGGCAGAGAGAAAGAAAATCGGTGATGGTAAAGTCTTCCGTAGCAGACTTGTTCACCGTGCTGTGTTCAATGTCGTGATTGCTCATATTTTTACTGAAATCTTTATATTCTATATAAAACGGCTTC
>JABUUA010000154.1 GCA_021443405.1 Bacteroidaceae bacterium | reverse complement strand
CAGATGAAGATATTTTAACACGCAAATCCCCAAAAAAAATGGTATCTTTGCACCGATTTATATATTATAATAATTAAATATGAGTGTGAAGAGACTACTGATAGAAACTTACGGTTGCCAGATGAATGTTGCCGACAGTGAGGTTGTCGCCTCGGTGATGGGCATAGCCGGCTACGAAGTTTGCGAGTCAGTAGAGGAGGCAGACGCAGTTTTCCTGAACACTTGCTCGGTGCGCGACAATGCCGAGCAAAAGATACTGAGCCGACTGGAATACTTCCGCTCCTTGCAGCGACGCGGGCGAAAGCTCATCATCGGCGTGTTGGGTTGCATGGCAGAACGGGTGAAAGAGGAGCTGATAGAGAAGCACGGGGCTGACATCGTCTGCGGACCCGACTCTTACATGGCGCTGCCTGACCTGATTGCTCAGGTGGAAGCGGGGCAGAAAGCCATAAATGTGGAGCTCAGCCTCACGGAGACGTACCGCGACGTAGTGCCGCAACGAATATGCGGACCGCACATCGGAGGCTTCGTCAGCATAATGCGTGGCTGCAACAACTTTTGTCATTATTGCATTGTTCCCTATACCCGAGGCCGGGAGCGCAGTCGCGACGTGGAGAGTATTCTGCGTGAAGCCCGCGATTTGTCGGCGCGCGGCTTCAAGGAAGTCACGTTGTTGGGGCAGAACGTGAACTCATACCGAGGCAAGGACGCCGAGGGAAATGAGGTGGACTTCCCCACCCTTCTGCGCTTGGTGGCGCGAGCCGTGCCCGAAATGCGCGTGCGATTCACCACCAGTCATCCTAAGGACATGAGCGACGAGACCTTGCATGTGATTGCCGACGAGCCGAACGTCTGCCGGCATATCCACCTTCCCGTGCAGAGCGGAAGCAATGAAGTGCTCCACCGCATGAACCGACGTTACACGCGGGAATGGTATATGGAGCGCGTGGCGGCCATACGTCGCATTGTTCCCGACTGCGGACTCTCCACCGATATATTCGCAGGCTATTGCGGCGAGACGGAGAAAGACCACCAGCAGAGCCTGTCGCTGATGCGCGAATGCGGTTACGACAGCTCCTTCATGTTCAAGTACAGCGAGCGACCTGGCACTTATGCTTCGAAACATTTCCCCGACGACATCCCCGAGGAGACCAAGATACGCCGGCTCAACGAACTGATAGCGTTGCAGAACGAACTGTCGGCCGAGAGCAACCGTCGCTGCGTGGGACGCCGCTTCGACGTACTTGTGGAGGGTGTAAGTAAGCGCTCCAAAGACCAATTGTTCGGGCGGACGGAGCAGAACAAAGTAGTCGTGTTCGACCGCGCGGGCCATCACATCGGCGAACACGTAACGGTGGAAATAACCGAAAGTAGTAGTGCCACCCTCAAAGGCACCGTGGTGGAGTGACCGTCGCATAAGGTCGTAAGGTTTATCATCTTCAATAAATTGGATTTCGATGCCTAAGAAAAGAAAACTGATATCGCTGCAATGGCAGAACCTCACCAGCACCATCAGCACCACGTTTGTGCTCATCCTGTTAGGGTTGGTTATATTGTGTGGCCTCACGGCTCACCGTCTGAGCGTGAGCGTGCGCCAGAGTCTGACCATCACTGTCATATTGTCGGACGAGGCGAACGACACCACGGCACAGGCTTTGAAGAAGAAACTGGAGGCACGCGTCTGGGTGAAGGACATCCAATACATCAGTCGTGAGCAGGCATTGAAGGAACAAACCGAGGCCTTGGGTAACGACCCTTCGGAGTTTTTGGGCTGTAATCCCTTCACCCCTTCCTATGAGATGCACCTGCAGGCGGCCTATGCCTGCACCGACAGTCTGCTATGGGTGAGCAAGGAGTTACGCAGTCATAAGTTGGTGAGCGACGTGATGTATCAGAAGGACCTTATAGAAAGATTGAACCAAAATCTATTGAAGATAACCTATTTCTTGCTGGGCCTGGCCGTGCTTCTGCTGATAGTTACGCTCGTGCTCATCAATAATACGGTGCGGTTGAGCGTATTCTCGCGCCGCTTTCTTATCCACACCATGCGCCTCGTGGGCGCTAAATGGAGCTTCATCCGCCGGCCGTTCATGCGGAGGGCTCTGTGGATAGGACTCTGCTCCGGCCTATTGGCGTGTGCCGTTCTCTACGGAAGTGTGCATGCCATGTGGGCGTACGACGCCACCACTAAAGCTTATGTCACGTTGCCGTATGTGCTCATAACGCTCGGCATCGTCGTGGTGTGTGGTCTGTTGCTTACTATTGTCTGCACCCTCGTAAGCGTCAATCACTTCCTGGGCATGAAGGAGAGTGAGCTGTATCAATAAGTCATTCGGAAAAATTTTATTAGACATAGCATGGAAAAGAAAAACTTCGCCTTCAGTAAAGTTAACTACATTCTGCTGGCCATAGGCATGTGCATCATCATTCTCGGCCTGACGTTGATGTCGGGTTCGGGCAGTGAAGAGGGGGTGTTCAACCCCGAGATTTTCAGTGCTCGCCGTATTAAGTTGGCCCCCGCCATCAGTTTCTTCGGCTTCATCTTCATGGTGGTGGCCATCCTTTACAAGCCCAAGAACAAGTAAGCGATGAATGAATTTCAAGCGCTCTTAATGGGAATATTCCAGGGTCTTACGGAATATCTGCCTGTGTCGAGCAGTGGTCATCTGGCCATTGCCAGCAAGTTGTTCGGCATTCAAGACCCCGACCAGATAATGTCGTTTACTGTGGCGGTGCATGTTGCCACGGTGTTGAGCACCATAGTTGTGCTGTGGAAGGAGATAGTATGGATATTGAAAGGTATGTGTCAAGGGCGCTGGAACGACGAGTGGCGCTATGCCGTGAACATCATCATCTCCATGATTCCCATCGGAATTGTAGGCGTTTTCTTCAAGGATATAGTGGAAGAAGCCTTCCAAGGCTTGATAGTCGTGGGCGTTTGTCTGCTGATTACGGCCTCGCTGTTGGCTTTCAGCTATTTTTCGAAACCACGTCAGCGCGAGAACATCTCGCCGCTTCATGCCTTTGTTATCGGTGTGGCACAGGCCATCGCCTGCCTGCCCGGCTTGAGTCGTAGTGGCAGCACCATCGGCATGGGCTTGATTCTGGGCAACAAGAAAGAGTCGTTGGCACAGTTTTCCTTCCTTATGGCCATCCCACCCATCTTGGGAATGGCCTTGCTCGACGCAAAGGATATGCTGGCGATGGGCGTGAACGAGGCGATGGGCGGCCTATCGTCGTGGTCGCTGCTACTGGGCTTCGTAGCCGCTTTTATCACAGGCTGCATTGCCTGCAA
>JABUUA010000153.1 GCA_021443405.1 Bacteroidaceae bacterium | reverse complement strand
ATCCCACGACCTCCGGATTATGAATCCGACGCTCTAACCAGCTGAGCTATCCCGCCATCTTTTTAGCGACTGCAAAGGTAGCACTTATTTCTTAACCTTGCAAATATTTCCTATAAAAAGTGAGAAAAAGAATGGAATATTTCCAAGTTAGCGCAAATTTAAGTACCTTTGCAGGCATTTCTTTAAGTACGCACGCGTATGCGCATATTGAAACGACTGGACGCTTTCATCCTCAAAGCCTATCTGCAACTGTTTGCAGGTACGTTCTTTGTGTGTCTTTTCGTGTACATGATGCAGTTCACATGGCGCTACATCGACGAGCTCATCGGCAAAGGGCTCTCCACGGAAGTGCTGATGCAGTTCTTCTGGTACACGGGACTCACGCTCGTCCCCATATCGTTGCCGCTGGGCATCCTGCTTGCCTCGCTCATCACCTTTGGCAACATGGGCGAACGGCTCGAGCTGCTCTCCATGAAAGCGGCGGGCATCCCCCTGCTGCGCATCCTCACGCCCGTGTTCTTTTTCGTGGTCATACTGACCGGTTGCAGCTTTTACTTCCAAAACAACATCGGGCCGGAGGCCACGAAACAACTGGCCGCCCTGGTGTGGACCATGAAGCAGAAGTCGCCCGAACTGGACATTCCCGAGGGACAATTCTATAGCGAAATACCCGGCTACAACCTTTACGTGGAGAAGAAAGACACGAAGACCGGCATGCTCTACGGCGTGATGATTTACAGCACGGCGGGCGGCTACGAGGACACGCAAATAGTGCTCGCCGACTCGGGACGCCTGCAAACCACCGCCGACAAAACGTTCCTGCAACTCACACTCTACAACGGCGAGCGCTTCCGCAACATGGACGCCCACAGCGGCAACATGATGAGGGCATCGGTGCCCTACATGCGCGAGACCTTCTCCCGCGAGGTGGACCTCATCCCGTTCGACGGCAACTTCAATGTGATGGACGCCTCGCTATTCGCTTCCAACGCGGCGACGAAGAACATAACGATGATTACGAACGGCATCGACTCGCTGAACCATCGCATCGACAGCACGGGACACGCGCTCTACGCCTCGCAGCTCACCATGGCCATGGTACGCGGCGAAGCACCCGCCAGCAAGCGCGATTCGGTGCGCGTGGCAAAGGCCATCAAAGAGTCGTTACCCTTCGACACGCTTTTTGCCCGCCTCTCCATCGACCAACAGCGCAATGCCCTGCGCAACGCACAAAGTAAAGTAAGCCAACTGAAAGCGGAGTATGATTTCCGACAACTGATTTCCAACGAGGACTGCGCCGCGCTGCGCCTCCACTTTGTGGAGTGGCACAAGAAGTACACACTCTCGGTCGCCTGCCTCATCTTCTTTTTCATCGGGGCCCCGCTGGGCGCTATCATCCGCAAGGGAGGCTTGGGCGTGCCCGTCATCATCTCGGTGCTCATCTTCATTTTCTACTACATCATCAACGTGAGCGGCGAGAAAATGGCCAAGTCGGGCCAGTGGTTCATCCCCTTCGGCGTGTGGTTGAGCAGTATGGTGCTGGCCCCCATCGGCACCTTCCTCACGGTGAAGGCCAACAAAGACTCGGTGGTGTTCAACATCGAGGGCTACCGCCGTTTCTTCATGCGCCTGTTCGGACTGCGCGAGACCCGCAAACTGAATCGCAAGGAAGTGATTATCGAGACGCCCGACTACCCACGCATCGTGACCGACCTGCAGACGCTGTCGGCCCAGTGCCGCGCCTACTCCGAGCGCTACCACCTGCTCCGCCTGCCCAGTTACTGGCGCATCTTCTTCCGCTACCGCCCCGACACGCAGGTGCGCGAACTGAACGACCAGCTGGAGACCCTCATCAACGAACTGCACAACAGTACCGACAACATGGTGCTGCGCTACCTCAACGAATATCCCATCATCAACCCCGACGCTCACACACGCCCGTTCCAGAGCGCGCGCCTCAATGCCATCGCCGGCATGCTGCTGCCCGTGGGCCTCTTCTTCTGGTTCTACATCTGGCGCTTCCGCCTGCGCCTGCACCGCGACCTCAAGGAGATTTGCGACATTTCAGACAATATCATCAACCGAATAACCACTAAAATCATCAATGAGCCACATGAATCTCAGTAAGATAGAGGAGGCCATCGAGGACTTCCGACAAGGCAAGTTCGTCATCGTGGTGGACGACGAAGACCGCGAGAACGAGGGTGACTTCATCACCGCCGCCGAAATGATAACGCCGGAGAAGGTGAACTTCATGCTGCAGAACGGCCGCGGCGTGCTCTGCGCACCCATCACCATCAGCCGTGCCCGCGAGCTGCAGTTGCAACATCAGGTGGAAGAGAACACCAGCATGCTGGGCACGCCCTTCACCGTGACCGTGGACCTGCTGGAAGGTTGCACCACGGGCGTAAGCGCCCACGACCGCGCCGCTACCATCCGCGCCTTGGCCGACCCCAATTCGAAACCCTCGGACTTCGGTCGCCCCGGCCACATCAATCCGCTCTACGCCCAGGACAAGGGCGTGCTGCGACGCGCCGGGCATACCGAGGCCGCCATCGATCTCGCCCGTCTGGCAGGCCTGCAACCCGCCGCCGCCCTCATAGAAATCCTTAACGAAGACGGCACCATGGCCCGCATGCCACAGTTGCAAGAGGTGGCCCGCCAGCACGGTATGCACATCATCTCCATCCGCGACCTCATCGCCTACCGCCTGCAACGCGAGTCGCTCGTGGAGCGTGGCGTGGAGGCCGACCTGCCCACGGCATGGGGGCACTTCCGCATTGTTCCCTTCCGTCAGAAGAGCAACGGACTGGAACACGTCGTGATTTTCAAGGGCGAATGGACGAGCGACGAACCCGTGCTCGTGCGCATGCACTCGAGCTGCGCCACGGGCGACATCTTCGGGTCGTGCCGCTGCGACTGCGGCGAACAGCTCCACCGCGCCATGCAACTCATAGAGAAGGAGGGCAAGGGCGCCGTGGTATATTTAATGCAGGAGGGCCGTGGCATCGGTCTGATGAACAAGATTGCCGCCTACAAACTGCAGGAACAGGGCGACGACACTGTGGACGCCAACATCCATCTGGGCTTCCGTCCTGACGAGCGCGACTATGGCGTGGGCGCACAAATCCTGCGCGCCATGGGCATCAGCAAACTGCGCCTCATCACCAACAACCCCGTGAAGCGCGTGGGCCTCGAGGGCTACGGACTGGAAATCACGGAAAACGTGCCCATCATCGTGGAGCCGAACGAGTTCAACAAGGCGTATCTCGAGACCAAGCGCGTGCGCATGGGCCACACCCTCACCCCGCC
>JABUUA010000152.1:3970-7289 GCA_021443405.1 Bacteroidaceae bacterium | reverse complement strand
GTGGCGCAGCCGGTGCTGGCCGACCGTATCGTCGTGGAGGGAAGCGAGACCATCGTGCAAAGAACCTATTAACTTTAATGAAAATATAAATGGAAAAGTCTCGGTATTCTGATGAGGAACTCGAGGAGTTTCGCACCTTGATTGAAGAGAAATTGGCCGTCGCCAAGAGTGACTATGACGCGCTGCTCGAGGAACTCTCGAACAGTAGCGGAAACGGCGTGGACGATACGTCGCCCACCTTCCACGCGTTGGAGGAGGGGAGCGAAGCCCAGAGCAAGGCCCAGCTGATGTCGATGGCCGCTCGTATGCAGAAGTACATCAACGGCCTGCAGGGCGCTTTGGTGCGAATCGGCAACAAGACGTACGGTATTTGCCGTCAGACGGGAAAACTCATCCCCAAGGAGCGTCTGCGCGCCGTGCCCCATGCCACCCTTTGCATCGAGGCGAAGAACGACCCACATCGCAAAAACTGAGTATGGGCAATCCAACTACTGTCTCTCTGAGTCGCAGGCAATGGTGGCAATTCGTTGCCGCCGTGGCGCTGGTAGTTGGTGTGGTCGGCATCGACCAATGGATAAAGATTTGGGTGAAGACCGACTTTTATCTGCATGAGAGTCGGCGCATTACGGACTGGTTCTACTTGGTGTTCACCGAGAACAACGGTATGGCTTTTGGCATGGAGGTGTTCAACAAGTATTTCCTGACTTCGTTCCGGATTGTGGCTGTCTGCGTGCTGGGCAATATTATAGTTCGGTGCATTCGCAAAGGCACGTCGTGGGGCTTCCTCACCTGCCTGGCTTTGGTGATGGCGGGCGCCATGGGAAATATTTTCGACTGCTTATTCTATGGTTTGATTTTTAACAATCCGCCCGCTCCTCTCACGGCCGAATTTGTGGCGTGGGGCACAGGGTACGGCGAGTTGTTCCTCGGACGGGTGGTCGATATGTTCTATTTCCCCTTGGTGTCGTGGGACTGGCCGCTGTGGATGCCGATGGTCGGAGGACAGCATTTCATCTTCTTCAGCCCCATATTTAACTTTGCCGACGCCGCCATTTCCTGTGGCATGATAGCCATGCTCCTGTGTTATCGCCATAAGCTGCAACAATGAGATTCTTCTGTTCTCTCTGCCTCTTGTGCCTGCTGTTCGCGTGTTCGGTGGATATTCCCTCGGACGTTATCGGCCAGCGGCGGATGGAGCAGATATTGTACGATTACCACCAGGCGCAAGGAATGGCGGAGGCGTCGATGGGCGATATACTGGAAGAGCGGTATCGCATGGCGCAGTTGGTGTTCGAGAAATACGGAATCACGGAGGCGGAGTTCGACAGTTCCATGGTGTGGTACAGCGCTCATAGTCAGCATTTGGCGGAGATGTATGACCACATCGAGGCTCGTATGAACAACGAAGCCAATCTGTTGGGCGGCGAGACCAAACTCACCATCAATTACGACCGCTATGCGGAAAACCAGGATACTACGCTGATATGGCGGCGTGTCATGACCGCAGTGACGGCCGACCGAGGCAAGAACATCCTGTCGTTTGGACTTAGTGCCGACAGCACTTTTCAGCGGGGCGACGCTTTCGAGTTAGGCTTCACCAGTCGTTTTGTGTCGCAACAATATCAGCACGAAGGATATCTCTTGCTCTCCGCCCGGTACGACAACGATTCGGTGTTGGCGACGTCCAGTCGCATTGCGGGCGATTACGAAGGGAAATTGGTGATTCCGGTCAGTGCTCTTTCGCGCGAACACGACTTGAAGTCCATCACCATCAGCCTCTATGTTACGCCGTCCAACAACCAGTTCCTACTCTGGCTTCTCAGCAACACCTATCTCCTGCGCATCCGAACGCCCGAGGAGATAAAGGATACGGTGGCCTCGGACAGTGTCGGAGTTGCAGATTCACTCAAGACCACTGACACGCTGAGAGTTGACACCGCAGTGAAGCACCCCGCCGTGAAACCTTCGCTCGATCACATTCGGCCCGTTCCGCAGAAAGGCAATAAGCCGGCGGCGCCGTTGCCCTTGCTGGAGAAACCGAAGCGTGCCATCCAGCCACTTCGCCGGAGATTACCTCAACATTGAAGCGCCAATGAAACGAGCCTATCATCGATTGGTCTTGCCCGATGGCCAGGTGCATCATATGGTCGTCTGCGAGATGGACGCCGATGGAGCGGTGGTGGCGTGGCACAAATTGCAGGGCGAGGAACCCAATGTGGAGTGGATGGGAGGTGAATTGAACCTTATTAAATAATTAATTAACCATTTTTTTACTATGAACAAATGCATCATTACCGTTGTGGGGAAAGATACCAAAGGCATCATTGCCCACGTTTGTACGTATTTAGCGAATAATGACATCAATATCTTGGATATCACCCAGACGATTGTCGGCGGGTATTTCAACATGATGATGATTGTGGATGTTGCGGAGTGTGTCAAGCCTTTTGCGCTGATTCATGACGAACTCGACGAATGCGGCCGCGCGCTCGGCGTTCAGGTAAAGTGTCAGCGCGAGGATATATTTGAGAATATGCACCGAATTTAATCTTCTTCTACGATGATAAATCTCAACGAAGTATTGGAGACCAACAAGATGGTGGAAGAGGAGAACCTCGACGTCCGAACCATCACGATGGGCATCAATTTGCTCGATTGCGCCGATGCCGACGTGCAGACTTGTTGCGACAAAATCCATCATAAGATAACGACGCTGGCCCGAGACCTTGTGGCTACAGGCGAACAGATAAGCACCGAAATAGGCATTCCCATCGTCAATAAGCGCGTGTCCGTCACGCCCATTGCTTTGGTCGGCGCCTCTTGCTGCCGCACCCCCGAGGACTATGTGCAGATTGCGCTGACACTCGACCGCGCCGCCAAGCAGGTGGGGGTGAATTTCCTGGGCGGATACAGCGCCACCGTGCAGAAGGGAATGACCGCGAGCGACGAACTTTTGATTCGTTCCATTCCTCAGGCGATGGCTGTGACCGAGCGCATTTGTTCCAGTGTCAATGTGGGGAGCACCAAGACGGGTATCAATATGGATGCGGTACGGCTGATGGGCGAAATCATCAAAGCCACGGCTGAAGCCACCAAGGACTACGATTCGTTGGGCTGTGGCAAACTGGTGGTGCTCTGCAACGCGCCCGACGACAATCCCTTCATGGCCGGCGCGTTCCACGGCGTCAGTGAGGCCGACGCCATCATCAATGTCGGGGTGAGCGGTCCGGGCGTGGTCAATCACGTGCTGAAGAGTGTCCGGGGCGAGAGCTTTGAGGTACTTTGCGAGACCATCAAGAAGACGGCCTTCAAGATTACC
>JABUUA010000152.1:0-2554 GCA_021443405.1 Bacteroidaceae bacterium | reverse complement strand
TTACATCGGCAAGGGCAAGAAGGACAAAATCTCTAAGGGCGACATCGCGGGTTTCCTGATGAAGGTCGGCGGTCTGGAGAAAGACGACATCGGGCGAATCGACGTCCGCGACCATTATGCCTATGCTGCGGTGCTGAGGGTGCGGATGTCGGAATTGCTCGCTCGGATTAGGGGTCAGAAAATTAAAGGGCAGAAGACGCTTTTTGAACGGACGCGATAAGAATAAAGATGGTGGCGATGGAACCTTTATCACTCTATGAACTGAATGCCACGATTCGCGGCGTGCTTGAGGACAACCTCGACGGGGAATACTGGGTTTCGGGCGAACTGTCCGACGCCAAGGCGGCCCATGGTGGACATTTCTACGGCGAATTGGTGCAGCGCTCCGACGACGGGACCGACATCATAGCACGTGCGCGTGTGGTCTGCTGGGCCAATCAGTACCGACTCGTCTCGGCGTCCTTTCAGCGGGCGACGGGCGAATCGCTGCGGTCTGGGCTGAAGGTGCTGTTGCAGGTGCGTGTCGCTTTTCACGAGAACTACGGTCTCAGCCTCATGATTCAGGACGTGGACCCCTCGTACACCTTGGGGTCGGTGGTGCAGCGCCGCAAGGATATTTTGCAACAACTTGAGGCCGACGGTATTTTGCACGACAATCAGTCCCTTCCTTTATCGCCTTTCTGCCAGCGCATTGCGATTATCAGTAGCGAAACGGCGGCCGGCTACGGCGACTTCTGCCATCAGTTGCTCCACAACTCTTATCAACTTTCCTTTCGGCTGCAGTTGTTCCCTGCCGTGATGCAGGGCGAGCACGTGGAGGAGAGTGTGGCGGCAGCCCTGGAGCGCATTGCCGGCGAGGCAGAGCAGTGGGACGTAGTGGTAATTATCCGCGGCGGCGGCGCTTCGAGCGACTTGAGCGATTTTGATTCCTATGTGTTGGCGACGGGTGTGGCACAGTGCCCCCTTCCGGTGTTCACGGGCATCGGACACGAACGCGACGAGACGGTGCTGGACTTCGTGGCCCACAGCCGGTTCAAGACGCCCACGGCGGTGGCCACCTTCCTCATCGAACACCTCTTAGGCACTTCCACACGCCTGAAAACGGTCTATGGTGCCCTTGTGCAGAAATGCCGCGACGCGCTGGGCTTGGCAAAGGCGCGCCTCGACCGTTACGCGATGGAGTTCCCCCTGCTGTATCGGACACAGCACGAACAACAGAAATACCGAATTGCCTTGCTGGAGCAGAAATGCCGCACGGGCTTCCGTACTTCTCTGGAGCGCGAGCGCAGTCGCCTGCGGGAAACGGAGCAACGTATCGCGCTGCTCGATCCGACGCTTCAGCTGCGGCGCGGCTTCTCGATGACCTTGTGCGATGGCCGCCTCGTGAGTTCTGTGGCATCGCTTCGGCCGGGCGACAGACTCGTCACGCGACTGAGCGATGGCGAGGTGGAGTCTGTAATCTCTTAACAATCCCATGAAATGAAGGAAAAGAACTTGAAATACGACGACGCGCTCAAACGGCTGGAGGAGCTGAGTGTGCAGATGGAACAGGGGAACATTTCGATTGACGACATGTCCGAATGTATGAAGGAGGCGCAACAACTTGTGGCCTATTGCCGTCAGCGGCTGGCCGACGCCGATGCCCGGTGCAACGCGCTCTTGGAGAGCTGATTTCTCCCATGGCTTCCACCCGACACACTGAGCAGGTGCGGCGCGTGACAGACGCGCTGCTCGCGCTGGCCGACTCCAGACAAGCGCAGGGGATGGCACGCTTCTTCAAAACGGGAGCGGGTGAATACGGCGAGAAGGACCGGTTTCTCGGCGTAACAAATCCCCAGACGCTCCGTGTGGTGAAGACCGTCTGGCGCGAGACCACGCCCGAGGAGGCGGCGATGCTCGTCCGCAACGAGTGGCACGAGGTACGGCTGTGCGGACTGCTCATCTTAGTGGCGCATTATGAACGGGCGGCGAGGCGCAGGGATGTTGTGGCGATGGCGGCGATTTTCCGCCTCTACACTTCGCTCCATCCGTTCGTCAACAACTGGAACTTGGTGGACCTGAGTGCCTATAAGATTGTGGGCGACTATGAGATGCGATTCCCCAAGACGACGCTGATGGACGCTTGGATAACGCCGTCGCACACGCTGTGGCAACAGCGCATTGCCATGGTGGCCACGTGGAAGCACGTCCGCCACGACCGTTTCTGCGCGTTGGAGCGCCGGGCCCAGTGCCTGCTGACGTCGCGCGAACCTCTGTTGCACAAGGCGGCGGGTTGGATGCTGCGCGAGATGGGGAAGAGGAGCGAGGTGGGACTGCGCCGGTTGGAGGAGTTCTTGGAACAGCATTGTGCGGGCATGCCGTCCGTCATGCTGAGTTATGCCACGGAGCGCATGACTGAGGAGCGGCGACTGTATTGGCGCGCGCGGCGAAAGGGTTGAGGGGTGGGAAAATAAAATCTCGTGCTTCGGGGTTCCCCGATAACACGAGACCTGCAATGTAGCGCCTACGGGAATCGAACCCGTGTTCCATGCGTGAGAGGCATGTGTCCTAGCCG
>JABUUA010000151.1 GCA_021443405.1 Bacteroidaceae bacterium | reverse complement strand
ACTTTGGCGTTGAAGAAGTCGGGACCTGCGTCGCTGTTGTGCAGTCCCACATCCACGATGTCCAGTTCCTCGCCGTCGGTTGTCAGCAAAGCTTTCAGGGGTAGAATGCGGTGTTTCCACACATAGTGCAGCAGCTTTTCCATGACCTTTCTCTTAAAAGTTGTAACAAAAGTACGGAAATTCATCATATTTCCCTATCTTTGTACGATAAATTTCACCAAAAGAATGAAAATTGCACTCATAGGATATGGCAAGATGGGCCATATGATTGAAGAGATTGCGCGTGCGCGAGGCCACGAGATTGTGAGCATCATCGATATCGACAATCAGCAGGACTTCGAGAGCGAGGCCTTTCGCTTGGCCGATGTGGCCATTGAGTTCACCACGCCTTGGACGGCTTATGACAACTACCTCCGCGCCTGGAAGGCCGGTGTGAAGGTGGTGAGCGGTAGCACGGGCTGGAAGGAAGAGCACGGCGACGACGTGCGCAAGGCTTGCGAAGAACAGGGCAAGACACTGTTCTGGGCCAGTAATTTCAGCGTGGGCGTCGCTATTTTCAGCGCTGTAAATACCTATTTGGCTCGCATCATGAACCGATTTGAGCAGTATGACGTCAATATGGTGGAGACCCATCACGTGCACAAGCTCGACGCTCCCTCGGGGACTGCCATCACACTTGCTGAGCAGATTGTGGAGAATCTCGACCGCAAGGAGCGCTGGGGACTGCACGAAACGGCTCCCGAGGTACTTCGCATCGACGATATCCGCCGCAAGGAAGTGCCCGGCATCCACGCCATTACCTACGATTCGCCCGAAGATATGATTACCATCACCCACGATGCACATTCGCGACGCGGTTTTGCTCTGGGCGCCGTGCTCGCTGCCGAGTACACGGCCCAGCACTCGGGATTACTCACAACCTCTGACCTTTTTGATTTTTAACTATGGCAACAAAGAAGAAACATACGCTCAAGCCGGAGACCACCACCTTAGATTGGGTACGCGGCATCATTGCCTGTGGCCTGCTGATTGCCTTTCTCATCTGGATTAAGTCGTGGTGGGGTGCCCTCGCGCTGCCCTTCGTGTTCGACGCTTACGTGACGCGCTTCATCAACTGGGGCTGGTGGAAGGAGCTCGAGAACCCCGTGACGCGCATGCTGATGAGTTGGATCGACGCCATCGTGTTTGCCCTCGTAGCCGTGTATTTCGTGAACATCTACTTCTTTCAGAACTATACCATCCCCTCGTCATCCTTGGAAAAGAGTCTGCTCATTGGCGATTATCTGTTTGTCAGCAAGACAAGCTATGGCCCTCGCGCGCCCATGACGCCGTTTTCCATGCCGCTCTGTCAGAACACACTGCCCTTCGGCAACGTCAAGAGTTACCTCTCGTGGCCGCAGTGGAAGTATAAGCGCATCTCGCCCAAGCGTGTGCCCCTCAATGACATCGTGGTGTTCAACTATCCCGCAGGCGATACCGTGGCCCTCGACCCCCGTTATCAGGCGGCCGACTACTATATGCTCTCGTATCTCTACGGGCAGCAGATTGCCGAGCAGAACAACGAAGGTGTCGATATCGATGCGCTGTCGCCGCTCGAGCGCTACCGTTACTATGAACACCTCTACGCGTTAGGTTCGTCGTATATCAAGCAGTCGCCAGGCGAGTTTGGCGAGGTGGGCAGTCGTCCTGTGGACCGTCGTGAGAACTATGTGAAGCGTTGTGTGGGCACGCCCGGTCAGACGTTGGAGATTCGTGACCGCATTATCTATCTCGATGGCAAGCCTAACAAGGAACCTGATGAAGTGCAGTACAACTACCAAGTCACCTTTGTCAACCGCACTCTTCCCGAGGACCTCGTGAAGGAATTGGGCTTGAGTCAGGAGGACCTCTTCGGGTCGTATGGTCGGCCCGGCGCTTATCAGACGGGTGTGCTGCCCTTGACCAAGAAGGTGGCCGACGTGTTGCGCTCGCGTCCTGACCAAGTGGCCAGCATCGAAATCATAGAGCAAACGGAGACCGACGCCCTTTATCCCCTCAACGGTCATCGCGGCTGGACGTGCGACAACTACGGCCCCATTTGGATTCCCGCCAAGGGCGAGAGCATCCAGTTGACCCTCGACAACCTGCCCATCTACGAGCGTCCCATCAAGGTGTACGAAGGCAACGACCTGCAAGTCACCGGCGATGGCAAGATACTTATCAACGGTAAGGAGGCCACCGAGTACACGTTCCAGATGGATTACTACTGGATGATGGGCGACAATCGTCACAACTCTGCCGACTCACGCTACTGGGGCTTTGTGCCCGAGGACCACGTTGTGGGCAAGCCCATCATGATATGGCTCTCGATGAACAAGGACTACAGTCTCTTCAATGGCGGTATTCGCTGGAACCGTTTGTTCCGCTGGGTAGATAACATCAAGTAAATCTATGAAGGCCTGGAAGTGGTTGCTGGGACTGGTTCTCGTGGTGGCGGCGGTGCTGATTGTCCGCTTCGGGGCTGTGGTTATCCTCGTGATTCCGAACGAGGGACACGCTCCCACGCTGCTGACAGGCGACCGTGTGGCTGTGGGTCGTTGGGCCTATGGCTATCGTCTGCCCATAGCGCGTTGGTGGGGCTACCGCCGACTGGCCACGCGTCCATGCGAGCGCAACCAGTGGGTGGCCTACAATGTGCCCGCCGACAGTGCCGTGGCGTTGCCCGACACCTCGCTTCTCTGCATCGGTCAGTGCTTGGCTGCGCCCGGCGACACCGTGTGGATGGGTGCTCACGGACAGGTCTCTCCTTGTTGCAACTACGCCCACGGCCAGATATGGCCCTTGGTGGTTCCCCGTCGGGGTGCGGCTGTGACCGTCACACCCTGGAATGTTTCTCTCTATGCCCAAGTCATCCGTCGCCACGAAGGTCGTGCTGCCACCGTGCAGGGCGACTCACTGTGCATCGACGGTCGCTGCGTGTCCACCTATTCGTTCCGGCGTGACTATTACTGGATGTTCAGCGGGCAGTGCGACAACCTCAACGATTCGCGCGTCTTAGGTCTTGTTCCCCACGAGGCCTTGTTGGGCCGTGTGCAGGGCGTTGCCTATTCGCTCGACGGTTGGCGCCCGCGCTGGCGACGAACTTTCCTCGCCCTATGACCACCTGTCTGCTGCCGTCGGCCTACCTTGCGCCTGTCGATTACTATGCACAGCTCTGCCAGCACGAGCATTCTTTCGTGGAGGTGTGCGACCATTATCAAAAGCAAACCTAACTGTGACCATCGATCTCTGTCTAGTGCCTGCCTTTCAGTTCATTCATGGCCAGGCTGCCCATGGCCCAATCACACTGACAGAAAGGAAGACATACGGG
>JABUUA010000150.1 GCA_021443405.1 Bacteroidaceae bacterium | reverse complement strand
TCGACTACGACATGCTCATCTTCTTCAGCCCCAGCGGCATCCATGCCCTGAAGAAGAACTTCCCCGACTTCCAGCAGAATAATGTGGCTATCGGAACTTTCGGCGCCAACACCGCGAAGGCGGCCAAGGAAGCCGGCCTCGTCGTGCAGCTCGAAGCCCCCACTCCCAAATTCCCCAGCATTACAGCCGCGCTCAACGACTACATCAAGAATGTCAACGCCTGAGCAGAGCGAACGTCGCGCTACGTTTTGCAAAGCCGAGCGACTGTGCAGCAAGAAGCGCATCGACGCCCTCTTCGAGAGCGGCAGCCGCTCGCTGTCGGCCTACCCCGTCCGCGCCGTCTATCGCGAGCAGGAGCGTGACGGACTGCCCGTGGAGGTGCTCATCAGCGTGAGCAAGCGCCACTTCAAGCACGCCGTGGACCGCAACCGCGTGAAACGTCTCTTGCGCGAGACCTACCGCCGCCACAAATACATCGTATGGGACGCGCTCGCCGGGCGCCGCCTCTCTGTGGCTTTCCTCTGGCAGAGCGGCGAAATTCTCCCCTACGACGCTGTGGAGCAGAAGATGGTGAGCCTGCTCAACCGTCTGGCCGAGAAGATGACCAACTCCACCTCTGACGACGATGTTCCCGCCTCCACCGCACAACCCTAACCTTCGGCGCGCTGAACGCCCTTCCCCCACTCTGCCGCTCATGCACTACCTCACCGAATTGCTCATCCTCCCCATCCGCTTCTATCAGAAGTATGTGTCGCCGCTCACGCCGCCTTCGTGCCGCTTCACGCCCACATGTTCGCAGTATGCCGTGGAGGCGCTCCGCAAGCACGGCCCCCTGAAGGGCCTCTATCTGGCTGTGCGCCGACTGCTGCGCTGCCATCCGTGGGGAGGCAGTGGCTACGACCCCGTGCCATGAACCGCTTCATCGACTTCCATGCCCATCACCCCTCGCTCCGCGGTGAACGTGTCGTGCAGGACGGGGTGGACACCTGGGGACTGCATCCCTGGCACCTCGACGGTTGGTCGGCCGACCTCGAGCGCGAACCGCTTCCGCCCCACGGCGGCCGCTGGCTCTGCATCGGCGAGTGCGGACTCGACCGCGCCTGCGCCGCTCCCTACGAACTCCAGACCCGCGCCTTCCGCTTCTGCATCCGTCTGAGCGAACGTCTCCAGCGCCCGCTCGTGCTGCATTGCGTGCGGGCGGCCGACGATGTGCTCCGCCTGCGCCGCGAGGAGCAAGCCCGCCAGCCTTGGATTTGGCACGGCTTCCGCGGCGGCGCCACACAGCTCACGCAGCTTCTGCCTCACGGTTTCCTCTTCAGCTTTGGCGCGCACTTCCGGCCCGACGCCGTGGTGGCTTGCCCCGCCGACCGTCTGCTCCTGGAGACCGACGACACGACGGCCGACATCCGCCAGCTCTACGAGACCATCGCCGCGCTGCGGGGCGTTAGTTCCGACGAGCTGTGCAGTCAGATGCTTCGAAATTTTGATATGTGGATAAAATAAAGTAAATTTGTAGTCGAAAACAGAAAAATTCACTCAATACACTATGGACTTCAATAGAATTACTGCTGCCGAGGCAGCCGCCCTCGTGCAGAATGGTCAGACCATCGGTCTGAGCGGCTTCACTCCCGCAGGTGTGCCCAAGTGCACTCCCGCCGAGTTGGCAAAGAAGGCCGAGGCCGAGCACGCCGCCGGCCGTCCCTTCAAAGTCAGCATCTTCACTGGCGCCAGCACGGGTCAGAGCTGCGACGGAGTGCTCTCCAACGCCAACGCCATCGACTTCCGCGCTCCCTACACCACCAACCCCGACTTCCGCAAGAACGTCAATCGCAACTCGCTGCGCTACTTCGACTACAACCTCTCGAACATGGCCACGCAGATTCGCCAAGGCTACCTCGGCCCCATCCACTGGGGCATCATAGAGGCTTGCGCCATCGAGAAGGTGGGGACGAAGGCTCACATCTACCTCACCGCCGCCGGCGGCATCAGCCCCACCGTGTGCCGCCTCGCCTCGGAGGGAATCATCGTGGAGCTCAACGCCTTCCACAGCGCCAAGAGCATGGGCATGCACGACGTGTATGAGGTGGAGGACCATCCCTACCGCACTCCCATCATGATTACCAAGGCGAGCGACCGCATCGGCAAGCCTTACGTGGAGGTGGACGCCGACCGCATCGTGGGCGTTATCGAGTGCAACGTGCCCGACGAGGCGCGCGGCTTCAAGGATGCCGACCCCATCACCACGCAGATTGGACAGAACGTAGCCGACTTCCTGCTCGACAATCTTCGCAGCGGACTCATCCCCAAGTCGTTCCTCAACCTGCAGAGCGGTGTGGGCAGCGGCGCCAACGCCGTGCTCGGAGCCTTGGGCCAGTGCCCCGAAGTGCCCAACTTCAACATCTACACCGAGGTGCTGCAGGACGCTCCCGTGGGCCTCATGAAGCAGGGCCGCGTGCTCTCGGCTTCCACCTGCTCGCTCACTGTCACCAACGAATGCCTGCAGGACGTTTATGCCAACATGGACTTCTTCAAGGACAAACTCGTGGTTCGTCCCTCCGAAATCAGTAACAGCCCCGAGGTCATCGCCCGCATCGGCGTCTGCTCGCTCAACACGGCCATCGAGTGCGACCTCTACGGCCACGTGAACAGCACCAAGATTTGCGGCACGAAGATGATGAACGGCATTGGCGGCAGCGCCGACTTCACCTGCAACGCCTACCTGAGCATCTTCACCTGCGGCAGCACCACCAAGGGCGGCGCCATCTCGAGCATCGTTCCCTTCGCCAGCCACATCGACCACACCAACCACTTCATCGACGCCGTCATCACGGAGTATGGCGTGGCCGACCTGCGCCACAAGAGCGACATGGAGAAGGCAAAGGAACTCATCAAGGTGGCTCACCCCGACTATCGCCCCATGCTGACCGACTACCTCAACCACGCCAGCAAGAAGGGCGGCCACACACAGCACGAACTGGCAGCGGCCTTCGCCATGCACGACACCTTCGTGCGCAAGGGCGATATGCGCCTCACCGACTTGGCTGAGTACATCAAGTAATCCCGCCGCAACGGCACAACAACGTCCCGGCTCCTGCGAGTCGGGATTTTTTGTGCCAAGAGTTGAAAAATTATCAACCCAACTTTGACCTAAAATAAATTCTAATGTTATAGCAACTGAAGAAGGGTCATTGGCAAAGCTAAACTGGAAAGGATGCACAGCGAAATTAATGGTGGAGGCTCCTTTCGAGGTTGAGGATTTCAATTTTATTCTCAAAGCATTACGGTGAATGAGGGGGAAGAATCTGCCACGCTTGAGATGGGTCTGGCCTTTTTAGCCATCTTCCTCTACATCTTGCTCCGCTTCCGCAACCTCGCCTTCTCGGTGGGCGC
>JABUUA010000014.1 GCA_021443405.1 Bacteroidaceae bacterium | reverse complement strand
AACATCCACACCACGCGCGTCAGGACTGTCGGTCATCACATACTGATAGCCACACGAACGCAAGGCGCTGCGCCTCGTGAGGTCGAACATCACAGTATCATTCTCCACCTCGCAGAGACCCACAAGGTCGGGCACGCGGTCGTCGTTGCCTGCCGACATCACCACGCGCGCCACGTCGTGCAACTTCTGCCAATAGCGGACGGGGGTCCAGCCACAGTCGCCGTCGGGTAGGAAATCGTAGTCGAGTTTCAGAGAATCGTGGTGCGTATCGAACAGGTTTTCCACGTTCCACGACATCACACGCAGGGAGTCGGTCTGCGAAAAACTGGCCTGTTCACCGAAGAAAAGCAACAGACACAAGAGAAAGAGGCCGGTCGTGCGATTCATATCTTTCGGCAACGGATGAGCGCGTGCCTGCCGTCGGCCAGCGTGGTGGCAAAGAGATAGACGTCGCCACCCTCTTTCAACGTGAGCTGGCGGCGCAAGTCGGCCACGGTGGACGGGAAGTTGCGGATGGTGAGATTGGCCTGACGCACGTCGGCCAACAGCTGACGCACGCCTTGTTTGCTGAAGTCGCCCACCTGTTCCACGCGGAAACCACGCCCCGGGAAGGCAGCGACGGCCTCATCGCTCGTAAACAAATGACTCATGGCATGCAGTTTGCCCACGCCGTAGCGCTCGCAGAGCACGTCCTGCAGACCCGCTTTCAGCACGCAGGCATTGGGTTCGTAGAGATAAGCACCCACGCCATCGGTCACGCGCGGCGCGGTGTGCCGTTCCGTTTCCTTCGCCACCACGAGCGAAGGCGTTGCGCCCAGGTCGGCACAATGATAGGTGACCTCGTGCGCGCCGCGCTGCAACACGAGCAAAAGATCCTTGCATTCGCCCTGCGCTCCCACCACGTGCACCTCGCTCACCGAGGGCAGCGCGCGCAACGCATCGCGGATGTCGAGCATAGGCGATAGCTTGATGAGGACAACAGACGCCTGTTCCAGCAACCGGTCGTGCAACTGCGCCACATCGGGCGTGCAGTCGGCTATGGCCACCGTCTTGCGTCCGACGGTGTCGCGACGGGCTGGGTCGAGGAACAACAACGAGAGCCGGTGGTCGGCAGACAAGTAGGCATCGGCCTCATCACACAGCACGCGGGCCTCGGGCAGCCCGAGAAGGGGCAGGTTGTGCCGTGCCACATCACACAAATGCGACAGTCGTTCCACATAGGTAGCCGTGCGAAAAAGAGGAGCAATGTAACTGAAATCGACACCAAATCCGCCGGTGAGATCGGTCATTTCGGTGCGCTCCACCTCGGGGAGAAGGCGCTCCACCAACATGCGCTTATAGCTGGCCGTGGCCTCGCTAGAGCACTGTTCCATGGACAGACGCGGGGGAAACCACAGTCCTTCGGCGGCGGCCCACCGCGGGAGCTTGCGCTCAGCCAGTTGGAGACCTTCGATTTGTTGCAGACACCAGCGCAAGTCCACACCCTCAGGCGCTCGTTTCAGAGCGAGGGCGCGCACGTCGTCGCGGCGGTGCAAGGTAACGTATTGCTCGTTTGTCATGGGAACGGTCGGCGCGGAGACGGGGCGACTTAGGCGTCGTGGAACTGCAGTCCGTCCACGTCGGGGCGCTCGAGCAGGGTGTACTCGCTGCAGAATTCATCGTTCAGACGCTGGATGTAGCGCTCGGCCTCCCACTTGGCCATGGGGAGGTCGTGGAGCAAATAGTTGCCACAAGAATCGGGCGCAGCTCCGGGCACCGTGCCTTCGTACTCGACGACAAAGGTCATGGCCTCCACCATTAACTGCCGAATGACCTCACAATCGTAGTGTCCGCGCAGGATGAGATAGTTGCCCGTGAGGCAACCCATCGGGCCCCAGTAGATGACGTATTCTTTCCAGTCGGGGCGGTTGCGCAGGTAAGTGGCCACGATGTGCTCGATGGTGTGTAGGGCGGCAGGCGCGATGGCAGGCTCTTGGTTGGGCGCGGTCATGCGGATGTCGTAGGTGGTGAAGGCAGTGTCACCGAAGCTGTCTTGCCGCGAGATGTAGATGCCGGGGCGCAGACCCGTGTGGTCTACTTGGAACGAAGGGATGACTTCCATGAATATTTTCTATGTTAGGGGTTGTCGGTTTCGGGAGAGCGTCGCAGCACGTCCACGAGGTGGGAGGCGGCGCCAAGGAGGTCGGGGCGCTCGGCCGTCTGGGTGACGTAGCGCACGAAATGCTCGAAATTGGCGTCGTCCATCTGGTTGAGGCGAACGCGCATATAGTCCGTCGGTCCGTCGGGAGAGAACTGAGTGACTCGCTCTAATCGGGCGGCGCGGCGCAGACGGTCGGCATCGACGAGGCGGATGTAGTCGTACAACTCGCCCTCGCGGGGGGTGACGTGGAAATCGGGGCTCACCGTGCCTTCGCGCAGCAGGGCGTCCATGCGGTTCTCTGCAAAGCAATACTCCACGATGCTGTATTCGTTCATGAGGTAGGCGACCAGCAATGTGCCCGTGGGTTTCATGACACGCCGGGCCTCACACAAGGCTTTCAACTTCTCAGCATCGCCCATCAAATGGTAGAGGGGGCCGAAGAGTAGCACCACGTCATAGCGGTCGTCAGGGATGAAGGAAAGGTCGCGGGCGTCGGCACGGCGGACATTCACCGAAGGGTCGTGGGCGAGCATCACGTCAATGTTGCGCTGCACCAGCTCCACAGCATCCACGTCGTAGCCCATGCGGCGCAGGGCATGGGTGTAGTGGCCTGTGCCCGCACCGATGTCGAGGACGCGGCAACCGGGCGTGAGGTAGCGCTGCAAGTAGTGCATGGTGACGCGGAACTCCACCTGTCCGTGGCGGCGTTGCAGGCGCAACTCCTCCTTGTGTTTCAGGTAGTGACGCTCTATGGGGCTCAGCATGCCGAGGGGGTGTGAGGGATGAAGCGACCGCGCAGGAAGTCGTCGATGGCCATGCGCTTCTTGCCGGCGAGCTGAAGCTGGAGGATGTCGAGCCACCCGTCGGTGCAGGCGATGCGCAGCCACTGACGGCCGTCGGTGTCCATCGTGCCGGGAGTCAGCCCGCCGACCCGCTCGCCACGACGGGCGACGAAAATCTTGAGTTGGCGGCCATCGGCAAGCGTGGTCCACGCAGCGGGATAGGGCGAGAGGCCTCGCACGAAGTTGTAGGCCGTTTCCACAGTATGCTCCGCCCAGCGTAACTCGCACGTCTCACGGAATATCTTGGGCGCGGGACGCAGCGGTTCATCGACAGCGAGTTCGCGCTGCGGGATGGGATGCACGGCACCAGCCTCGATGTCGGCCACCGTCTGCAGCACCAAATCGGCGCCGAGGAACATAAGTTTGTCGTGCACAATGCCGGCATCGTCGGTGTCTTCGATGGGCACGGACTGGCGATGAATCACCACGCCCGTGTCGATGTCGTGGTCGAGAAAGAAGGTGGTGACGCCCGTCTCGCGGTCGCCATGGATGACGGCCCAGTTGATGGGCGCCGCGCCACGGTATTGCGGCAGCAGGGCGGCGTGGAGATTGAACGTGCCCAGGCGGGGCATGGCCCACACCACCTCGGGCAGCATGCGGAAGGCAACCACCACTTGCAGATCGGCCTCGTAGGAACGGAGGTCGGCAAGGAACTGCTCGTCCTTCAACTTCTCAGGCTGGAGCACAGGGATGCCGTGCTCGACGGCATATTGCTTCACGGGTGAAGGGGTGAGCGTGTCGTGGTGACGACCCACGGCTTTGTCGGGCATGGTGACCACGGCCACCACGTGACGACCGTCCTCCACCAGGCGGCGGAGAGGGAGCACGGCAAACTCGGGCGTGCCCATATACACGATACGAAGCTCTTTATTCATTGCTGATGTCTGCTAACATTTGACGATACATCGTGAAGACGCGGCTCTTGCGAATGAAGCCGACGAAGCGTCCGTCGGCATCCACCACGGGAAGCGTCCACGCCTTGGTGCGTTCGAACACGCGCACGACTACGTCCATCGGGTCGCTCGTAGAGAGACGCGCTGCGGCGGGCGTCATCAACTGCGCTACGGTGAACTTGTGATACAGCTCGGTGCGGAACATAATGTGGCGAATGTCGTCGATGTAAAGCACAGCCAACAACTGCTTCTGAGCATCGACGACCGGGAACACGTTGTGGTGTGAGTTGCTTATCTGCTCCGTCACTTGCGCCAAATCCATCTCGGGCCGCAGCGTCTTGCTGTAACGGTCAAGCACAGAATCCATGTTCATCAGCGTGAGAATGGCGCGGTCCTTATGGTGGGTGAGCAACTCGCCACGGCGTGCCAGACGCATGGCATAGATGCTATGGGGCTCAAAAATCACGATGGTGAGATAGGCACACACCGCCACCACCATCAGCGGCAGCAGGAGTCCGTAGCCGCCCGTGAGTTCAGCAATGAGGAAGATGCCCGTGAGCGGGGCATGCATCACGCCACTCATCACGCCGCACATGCCCAGCAATGCAAAGTTCTTCTCGGGGGCCGAGATGCTCAGCACATCGTAGCTATTCCACACACGCGAGAACACGAAACCACTGATGCAACCGAGAAAAAGCGAGGGAGCAAAGATACCACCGCAACCGCCACCGCCGTTTGTGGCCGTAGAGGCGAACACCTTGAACACCACCACCAGGGAGAGGTAAATCAGTAACAGGGAGTTGTGACCGTAGAAGAGCGAGTGATTGAGCGCCGTGAGCCAGTCTTGCTCGCCCTTGCCGTTCAACAAAAGTTCTATCAACTCGTAGCCCTCACCGTAAAGCGACGGGAACAAGAAAATGAGCACACTCAGTAGCACACCGCCCAGCGCCAGCCTGGCATAGGGATGGGAGAAGCGTCGGAAGATTTGCTCCAGCCAGTTCATGGTGCGCGTGAAATAGAGACTCACCAGTCCGCACAGGATTCCCAACAAAATGTAAGCGGGGAAACGATGGACGGCGAAGGCGGTGTCGAGATGAAATTCAAAGGTGGTGCTGGTTCCCGTAAGGGCAAAAGTGAGACCCGCCGCCGTCACGGTACTGACCAGCAGAGGCAGGAGCGACGACATGGTGAGGTCAATCATCAGCACCTCGAGCACAAATACCAAACCCGCAATAGGCGCCTTGAAGATGCCGGCCACAGCACCAGCGGCACCACATCCCACAAGGAGCATCATCGTCTTGGCGCTCATACGGAACACACGGCCCAGGTTGCTGCCGATGGCAGAGCCTGTAAGCACGATGGGGGCCTCAGCTCCCACCGAACCGCCAAAGCCGATGGTGATGGCGGAGGCCAGCACCGACGACCAGCAGTTGTGCGCCGGCAGAGAACTCTGTTTGCGGGCGATAGCAAAGAGAATCTTGGTCACACCATGAGAGATGTCGTTGCGAATCACACGACGGATGAGCACGCCCGTGAGCCAGATGCCCAGTACGGGATACAAAAGATACTGCCAGTTCGACTCGCTTATCGAGAACTGATGGGTGAGAAGATACTGTATGTGAGAGATGAGTCCCTTTAGAATCACACCCGCCAACGCCGTGAAGATACCCACGAAGAACGCAAGAAACAGCACAAAGCCCTTCTCGGAAAAGTGGCGGCGCCGCCAAATGAGCAGCATGCCAAGGAAACGTTCGAGACGGGTGCGCTTCTTCATGGGCGAAGGATGGTTACATGACCGTCGAGGTCGAGTTTCACAATGCTGCTGGGTTTCTTAGGTGTCGTGTCGCCGCGACGGAACTGCACCACATAATCCATCTGCGCCACGATGCTCTCGTCAATCTCCTTGAAGAAGCGGGCAGTTGGCTCCCCAGACAGATTGGCGCTGGTGCTCACCAACGGACGCTGAAGTCGATAGCATATCTGACGCGAGAATTCGTCCTGTGTCACCCGCATCCCTAACGACCCGTCGGCAGCAATGAGCGACGGAGCCACGCCGTTGGCACCCTGCAAGACAACGGTGAGGGGCATCGTGGCACAGTCGATAAGGTCCCAAGCCACGTCGGGGACAGTGCGGAAATAGCGTTGTATGCGATTGGGGTTATCCACCAGACAGAGCATCGACTTCGAGTCCTCACGCTGCTTAATCTGGTAGATGCGGCGCACGGCTTCCTCGTTGGTGGCGTCGCAACCTATGCCCCACACCGTGTCGGTCGGGTAGAGAATCACCCCACCCTTCTTGAGAACCTCGACGGCATTCTTAATATCTATCTCGCAATTCATCAGAATTCAGAGGTGAAGTGGAACTTAATATGCTCGAAATCTTGCTGGGCCATGGTCAGAACATAGCTCGAGTCGGCCAAGAAGACATCGCGTCCTTCGCGGTCTTTGGCCATGTATTGGTACTTGCGCTTCTTGAAAATATCGAGTTCTGCCTCGTCGTCGCTCTCAATCCAACAGGCCTTGTAAAGGCTGACAGGCTCCCAACGACACTTCGCGTTGTACTCGTTTTCCAGACGATACTGGATGACTTCGAACTGCAACTGGCCTACGGTGCCGATAATCTTACGACCGTTGAACTGATTCACGAAGAGCTGTGCGACGCCTTCGTCCATCAATTGCTCGATGCCCTTCTGCAATTGCTTCGTGCGCATCGGGTCGTCGTTCTCGATATACTTAAACATTTCAGGTGAGAACGAGGGTAAACCGCGGAAATGCATTACCTCTCCTTCGGTGAGTGTATCGCCAATCTTGAAAGTTCCATTGTCGGGCAGACCGATTATGTCGCCTGGCCAAGCCTCGTCAATCGTGCTCTTGCGCTGCGCCATGAACTGCGTGGGGCTCGAGAAGCGGAGTGTCTTGCCATGACGAACGTGGAGATACGGCGCATTACGCAGGAAACGGCCCGAGCACACCTTGCAAAATGCAATGCAAGAGCGGTGGTTGGGGTCGATGTTGGCCGTAATTTTGAAGATGAAGCCCGAGAATTTCGGCTCTTCGGGCGCCACGATGCGCTCTTCGGCCATAGTCGGACGAGGTGAGGGAGCTATCTTCACGAAGCAATCGAGCAGTTCCTGCACACCGAAATTGTTAAGCGCCGAGCCAAAGAAGACGGGCGCCACCTCGGCATCGAGGTAGGTCTGCACGTCGAAAGACGGATACACGCCGTCCACCAGTTCCAGGTCTTCGCGCAGTTTTGCTGCGTCGGCCTCGCCCACCGTCTGGTCGAGTTCGTCCGATGTCATGTCTATCTCCACCTTCTCAGTTACGTGCTGCTTGTCGGGCGTAAAGAGATTGAGGTTCTGTTCATATATATTATACACCCCCTTGAAGCGCGCGCCTTGGTTGATGGGCCACGACAAGGGACGGACACTTATCTGCAATTCCTGCTCCAATTCATCAAGCAAATCAAAGGGGTCCTTGCCCTCGCGGTCCATCTTATTAATGAAGATAATGACAGGCGTCTTGCGCATGCGGCATACCGTCATCAGTTTGCGCGTCTGCGCCTCCACGCCCTTGGCACCATCGACCACAATAATCACGGAGTCAACGGCCGTGAGCGTGCGGAACGTGTCCTCGGCAAAATCCTGGTGGCCCGGGGTGTCGAGGATGTTCACCTTATAGCCTTCGTAGTCAAATTCCATAACCGAAGTGGTCACAGAGATGCCGCGCTGCTTCTCGATTTCCATCCAGTCACTGGTGGCCGACTTCTTAATCTTGTTACTTTTTACTGCACCTGCCACCTGTATCTGGCCGCCGAAGAGAAGCAGTTTCTCCGTCAGTGTCGTCTTACCCGCATCGGGATGCGAGATGATGGCAAAGGTGCGTCGTCTTGATATTTCTTCGTTCATGCTTTATTTTTTTCAGACAATCTTATAATTCTAACTCGCCTGCTCTATCTTTTTTGTAGGCGTCGCTCAACTGAACCATCAGTTGTGTGATAACAGCGACCGCGGCCTTCGTCTCAGAGTTTACTTCCTTCTTCTGTAATTCCAGTAACGACACGCCATAAATAGCCTCCAGACAAGTCTCTATCTCGGACGTAGCCTTGTTGCCTTTGGCGCGTAACTCCACGATGTAAGGCAACGCCTTGTAATAGGTCGCCGAGTAAAAGGGATGCTTGGGCGAGCGTAACAACTCCTTGTGCAGGTCGGTGAGCAGGGTGACAGTGCCTTGAACAATCTGCAGATGACCGCTTTCCTGCTTGCCTTCCTCGCGCATCATGGCAATGAGGTCAATGAGCCACTGGCGCTCTTGCGGCCGCTTATCCTCGGGAAAACTCGCTATATAACTTTCCTCAAGACGGTCGATATCAAGGTTATTGGCGCGCAGAATGCCCTCTATCTGCCACATTAACATCACATAGGCACAAGCGCCTTGAGCTCTCAGTTCGTCTATAACCAACATTTAATATAAGGATTTTCCACGTAACGTAAAATAAAAACCAACCAGCGACACCACCATCACCACGATGCCGATAGTACGATTAAGCCACAGAATGCCCTGCACCTCGAACTTGTTTCGGATATGATTGATGCTGTACGACAAGAAGTACCACCACAGCAACGCCCCGCCGAAAAGGGCCGCATAACCGAATGTCTGCTCCACAGGATGGTCGGGCACAATGAAACCGAAGCGGGCATACAGGGCGATGAACAGGAAGATGATGAGCGGATTGCTCAGCGTCACGAGAAAACCTATCACGCTGTTGTGCCACAGAGAGCCTATCTCGCCCGTCTTGGCACGGAACTGCGTGGCTGGATTGCTGCGGTAGGTGCTCAGTCCGAAGCAGAACAACATCACGGCGCCAGCCAGCTGAATGATGTACATGGTGCGGGGCTTCTCCACAAAGTCCATCACCAAACTCATGCCCAGTCCCGTGATGAGCGCGTATATCAAATCGCTGAACGCAGCGCCCACACCCGTGACGAAGCCAAACCATCGGCCTTTGTTGAGGGTACGCTGCACAGCCAAAACGCCGGTCGGCCCCATAGGAGCAGAAACCACGACGCCTATCATCAGGCCCTTCACAACGAGGTCAAGTGTATCTACTGGGTGAATAGCTATCATAACTCGGCTGCAAATTTCGCGTTTTTTATCCATTCTACCAACTTTTCATCATCATTTTTCGTTTTGTTGGGCTAAAAGCATTATCTTTGTACACAAATAATAATATATACACTAATATCTATGAGTAATTCATCAAAGCCCTATGTGATTGGCCTCGATCTCGGAGGTACGAACTCTGTTTTCGGCATTGTTGACGCCGAAGGTAACGTGGTGGCACAGACCTCCGTGAAGACGCGAGGCCACGGCCCCAAGGTGGAACAGTACGTGGCAGACTGCGTCGAGGCCTTGAACGTGATTATCGCCGAAGTGGGCGGTATCGAGAAAATCAAGGCGATGGGCATAGGCGCCCCCAACGGAAATTACTACACAGGTTGCATTGAATTCGCCCCGAATCTTCCCTGGGACCAGGAGACCATCCCCCTGGCAAAGATGTTCAGCGAAGCACTCGGCGTGCCCGTGGCCATGACAAACGACGCCAACGCCGCCGCCATTGGCGAGATGACGTACGGCGCCGCCAAGGGAATGAAGAATTTTATCATGATTACCCTCGGCACGGGAGTTGGCAGCGGCATCGTGTGCGACGGCAAGCTCGTGTACGGTAGCGACGGTATGGCCGGCGAACTGGGCCACGTCGTTGTGGAGCCTCACAACGGTCGTGAGTGCGGTTGCGGCCGTAAGGGCTGCCTCGAAACCTACTGCTCAGCCACAGGTGTAGCCCGCACCGCGCGCGAAATTCTGGGTACCACCGATCGCCCTACCTTGTTGCGCGACATCCCCGTGGACGAGATTGAGAGCAAGCACGTGGCCATCGCAGCCGGCAAGGGAGACGAAGTGGCCAAAACCATCATGGACTTCACGGGCCAACTGCTGGGTCGCGCCTGCGCCGACTTCGCCTGCTTCAACAGTCCTGAGGCTTTCGTCTTCTTCGGCGGACTTACCAAGGCCGGCGAACTCATCATGGACCCCATCCGCAAATCCTACGACGAAAACATACTCAAATGCTATCGTGGCAAGGCAAAGATGCTGGTGAGTCAGCTCGATGATGCCAAGGCCGCCGTTCTGGGCGCCAGTGCTCTGGGCTGGGAGTTGTAAGCATTCCCTCTACCCCCTCCCGAAAAGAGGGGTATTTTTCTTTATAGACACACTCAACTAATAGAATGGTAATTACATTTTTTAAAAACGAACAGAGCATCATCGCCACCCAAAGCGAGGGTGCTCTGTCGGCTTCTGAGATAGAGAAACTGAGTTGGCTGTACGGCGGTGCCGAGGCGCTCGACGCCCAATGGCTGGACGGCAAGTTCGTGGGACCCCGCCGCGAAATGATTACGCCTTGGAGCACCAACGCCGTCGAGATTACGCAGAACATGAGCCTCAAGGGTATCCGTCGCATCGAGGAGTACTTCCCCACGACCACCGGCGAGCACGACCCCATGCTGCAGCGCCTTTACGACGGGCTCGACCAAGACATTTTCACCATCAATATCCAGCCGGCGCCCATCCAGCAAATCGATAACCTCGAGGAATACAACGAACAAGAGGGCCTGGCCCTGAGCCCCGAGGAAATCAACTACCTGCACGAGGTGGAGAACCAACTGGGCCGCAAACTCACCGACAGCGAGGTGTTCGGCTTCGCACAGATTAACTCAGAGCACTGCCGTCACAAGATATTCGGCGGCACATTCATTATCGACGGCGAGGAGAAACCCTCAAGTCTCTTCGCCATGATAAAGAAAACCACCAAGGAGAATCCTCATAAAATCATCAGCGCCTACAAGGACAACGTGGCCTTTGCCGAGGGTCCCGTGGTGGAGCAGTTCGCTCCCGCCGATCATTCGACCAGCGACTACTTCGTCATCCGCGACATCGAGAGCGTTATTTCCATCAAGGCCGAGACGCATAACTTCCCCACCACCGTGGAGCCATTCAACGGAGCATCCACGGGCACGGGCGGAGAAATCCGCGACCGTATGGGTGGCGGCGTGGGTTCATGGCCCATTGCCGGCACGGCCGTCTATATGACCTCGTATCCTCGCACTGAGGATGAACGCGAGTGGGAACAGATTTTGCCCGTACGCAAGTGGCTCTATCAGACACCCGAGCAGATACTCATCAAGGCTTCGAACGGTGCCTCGGACTTCGGCAACAAGTTCGGCCAGCCGCTCATCTGCGGTTCGGTGCTCACGTTCGAGCATCAAGAGAACGGCGAGAGCTACGGCTACGACAAAGTCATCATGTTGGCTGGCGGCGTCGGCTACGGAACAAAGCGTGACTGCTTGAAGGGCGAACCCAAGAAGGGCAACAAAGTGGTGGTTGTCGGCGGCGATAACTATCGCATCGGTCTGGGCGGCGGTTCCGTTTCATCCGTAGATACGGGTCGCTACAGCAGCGGCATTGAGTTGAACGCCGTGCAGCGCGCCAACCCCGAGATGCAGAAGCGTGCCAACAATCTGGTGCGTGCCTTGTGCGAGGAGGAAGTAAATCCCGTCGTGAGCATCCACGACCACGGAAGCGCAGGCCACGTCAACTGCCTGAGCGAACTCGTGGAAGAGTGCGGAGGCCTCATCGATATGACCAAACTTCCCATCGGCGACCAGACGCTTTCTTCTAAAGAAATCATTGCCAACGAAAGCCAGGAGCGCATGGGTCTGCTCATTCAAGAGGAGCACTTGGAGCACGTACGCAAGATTGCTGAGCGCGAGCGTGCCCCGATGTACGTGGTCGGCGAGACCACCGGTGACGCGCATTTCGCCTTCCAGCAGGGCGACGGCGTGCGCCCCTTCGACCTCGACGTGGCCCAGATGTTCGGCCATTCCCCCAAGACTTACATGCACGACAATACCGTGGAGCGCACCTACGAGAACGTGGACTACGACTGCGCTCACCTCAACGAATACGTGGAGCGCGTGCTGCAGCTGGAGGCCGTGGCCTGCAAGGACTGGCTGACCAACAAGGTGGACCGCTCCGTTACCGGAAAGGTGGCCCGTCAACAGTGCCAGGGCGAACTGCAGTTGCCCTTGAGCGACTGCGGCGTGGTAGCCCTCGACTATCGTGGTCGCAAGGGTATCGCCACGGCGCTGGGTCACGCTCCGCAGGCCGGTTTGGCCGACCCCGCCAAGGGTAGCGTGCTGGCCGTCGCCGAATCGCTCACCAACATCGTGTGGGCACCCCTCTCTGAAGGACTCGACAGCGTGAGTTTGAGCGCCAACTGGATGTGGCCCTGCCGCAGCCAGGAGGGAGAGGACGCGCGTCTCTACAAAGGTGTGGAAGCGCTTAGCGACTTCTGCTGTGCCCTGCAAATCAACGTGCCCACGGGTAAGGACAGTCTCTCCATGACGCAGAAGTACCCGGGCGGCGAGAAGATTATCTCTCCGGGCACCGTCATCGTGTCGAGCGGCGGCGAGGTCAGCGACATTCGCAAGGTGGTGTCGCCCGTGCTGCAACCCGTTGCCTCCACGCTCTATCACGTGGACTTCTCGTTCGACGAGTTGCGTCTTGGTGGTTCAGCCTTTGCACAAAGTCAGAACAAGGTAGGCAGCGACGTGCCCACCTGCCCCAATCCCGAATACTTCCGCGACGCGTTCAACGCCATCCAGCAGTGCGTGAACGAAGGCATTCTGCTGGCCGGCCACGACATCTCAGCGGGTGGTATGATTACGACCTTGCTGGAGATGTGCTTCGCCAATACCGAAGGCGGCGTGGAGATTTGCCTCGACGCTTTCAAGCAGACCGACGTGGTGCGTGTGCTGCTGGCCGAGAACCCTGGCGTGGTGGTGCAGGTGGCCGACAAGCACAAAGCGCGCTTCAAGGAGATACTTGCCGACGCCGGCGTGGGTTTTGTCAAGTTAGGTCACCCCACCGACGAGCGACTCGTGCAAGTGGAGAAGGACGGCGCCGAGTATCAGTTTGGCATCGACTACCTGCGCGACGTGTGGTATTGCAGCAGTTACCTACTCGACCGCAAGCAAAGCTTCAACGGCAAGGCCAAGGAGCGCTTCCTCAACTATAAGGAACAGCCGCTCGAATGGACCCTCCTGCCTCAGTTCCAAGGCACTCTCGCCCAATATGGTCTCAACCCCAACCGCCGTGAGAAGAGCGGACTGCGCGCCGCCATCATCCGCGAGAAGGGCACCAACGGCGAGCGCGAAATGGCCTACATGCTCTATCTCGCTGGCTTCGACGTGAAGGACGTGATGATGACCGACCTCGTGAGCGGCCGTGAGACCCTCGAGGACATCAACTTCATCGTCTTCTGCGGCGGCTTCTCCAACAGCGACGTACTCGGTTCGGCCAAGGGCTGGGCCGGCGCGTTCCTTTACAATCCCAAGGCCAAAGAGGCGCTGGACAAGTTCTATGCGCGCCCCGACACCCTTTCGCTCGGCGTCTGCAACGGTTGCCAACTCATGGTGGAACTGGGTCTCGTGGACAAGACCGGCTCGAAGATGCTGCACAACGACAGCCACAAGTTCGAATCGAACTTCGTAGGACTGACCGTGCAGACCAACCGAAGCGTGCTCATGGGCAGCCTCAGCGGCAGTCGCCTGGGCATCTGGGTGGCCCACGGCGAGGGCAAGTTCAGCCTCCCCGGCAGCGAGGACGACTACAACGTCGTGCTCAAATACAGCTACGAAGGCTACCCTGCCAACCCCAACGGCTCTGACTTCTGCACCGCAGGCATCTGCAGCGCCGATGGTCGCCACCTGGCCATGATGCCTCACCTCGAGCGCGCCTTCTTCCCCTGGCAGTGCGGCTACTACCCCGCCAACCGCCGTGCCGACGAAGTGACGCCGTGGATTGAGGCCTTTGTCAATGCTCGCGAGTGGGTGAAGGCTCACCGCGGCTAATGTCCGTCAGCCAACTGAAACAAAGATAAGAAGCAATGAACTGGACGCTGTTTAGCACGTTCGTGCGCATCGGTCTTTTTACGATAGGCGGTGGCTATGCCATGATACCGCTCATCGAGTCTGAGGTAACTGCGAAGCACAACTGGGTGGACAAGGAGGAACTCATCGACCTCATTGCCGTGGCACAGTCGTGCCCGGGCATCTTTGCCATCAACATCAGCATCTTCATTGGCTACAAACTACGCGGTGTCCCGGGCGCAGCCCTCTGCGCTCTGGGCACTGCGTTGCCTTCGTTTCTCATTATTCTGGCCATAGCGCTCTGCTTCCAGCAGTTCCGCGACAACGTGTGGGTGGACCGCGCCTTCCGTGGCATCCGTCCCGCCGTGGTGGCGCTCATCCTCGCTCCCGTGTTCAAGATGGCGAAGGGAGCCAAGATTTCGCGCTACAACTGCTGGATACCCATCGTGGCAGCCGCGGCCATCTGGCTGCTGGGTGTCAGTCCCATTCTGGTCATCATCCTTGCGGGCGTAGGGGGTTACCTCTACGGACGCTTCAAAAGTGGCGAGCTATGATTTGGCTTTTCGTTCAACTCTTCTGGACCTTCCTCAAGATAGGTTTGTTCGGCTTCGGCGGTGGCTACGCCATGATTTCCATGATACAAGGCGAGGTGGTCACCAAGTTCCACTGGATGACCATGGGTCAGTTCACCGACATTGTGGCCGTGAGCCAGATGACGCCCGGTCCCATCGGCATCAACTCGGCCACGTACGTAGGCTACACGAGCCTGGTGAACGCGGGCTACGCACCCTACTGGGGCGTGCTCGGCAGCTTCATCGCCACGTTCGCCGTGGTGCTTCCCAGCTTTGTGTTGATGGTCATCATCAGCCGCTTCCTCATGAAATATAAGGACCATCCCGTGGTGGCCGACGTGTTCCGGGGCCTGCGCCCCGCCGTGGTGGGCCTGCTGCTGGCGGCGGCTCTGCTACTCATGAACCGCGAGAACTTCTCGTCGGTGAACGAATGCCCGTGGCAGTTCTGGCTCAGCTGCGCCATCTTCGCGTTCGCTTTCTTTGCCCAGCGCGTCTATAAACTCAACCCCATTCTCATCATTTGCCTATGCGCTCTCATGGGTTTGATACTGTTCTGAACGGCAACCTTGCAGTCGTTTGGGCCCCGTCGGCTGCGATTTTCGCTGCAAGGTTGCAGCGATTTGGCAGCGCCCGTCTAATGAACTACCTTTGCAGTACAGTATTAAACTGAGTTACTAACCTAAAACAAAAACATTATGAAAACAAGAAAAGAGATTCGCGCCCTCGCCGACGCCGCACTGAAAGGTCAACGACTGCAACAAACCCTACTGCTGTTCCTCCTTATTATTATAATATGTGTGCCCATCGTGGCCCTGCAGTTCATCTTCGGCATGCAGCCGCAAGGCATGATGATGGTAGGCTACTACGGTTGCGTACTGGTGTACTCTCTGTTCGTCGCCCCGCTGACGATGGCTTACGCATCGGCCTATCTGCCCTTGGTACGCGGTGAAAAGAATGACATCCTCTCCACCACCCTGCAGTCTATCAAGACGCGCTACACCGATTTCTTTAAAGGAGCCCTGCGTTATTACGCGCGCATCCTGGCCATCTTCGCGGTCATAGGTATAATCACAGCAGGAGTTGTATCCGCCGCTCCAACAGTGGCTACCTCACCAGCACTGATAGTTCCCGCGTATTTAGTCCTTCTCGCCGTCTTGATTTGGCTTTCGCTGCGCTGGGGTTTGTACACCTTTAGCTGCTACGAGCAGCCTGAGACCGACTGCTGTCACCGCAGCTGGAAGCTGATGGACGGCTACTGCTGGCAACTGTTCGTGCAAGGAGTCATCATCTTCCTTCCCGTCTTCATCGCCTATTTTATTACCGTTTTATGTGGTGCCGGCGCCGCAGCAGTCTATCAGACACACCCCTCAACCATGGCACTCGTCTGTGCTATCACTGGAGCATTGGCGGTATTCGCCTCCATCATTGGCCTCCTCTATGGCTGCGTACGCTACTATGCCGTGCAGGCCATCACCTACGACGAACGCGTGGCTGAGGTGGAAGACACGCCCGAACCCGCAGCCGAATAATCTTCCCTACCCCGATATCAACCCCAACAAAACCTGTATGAAGACCTTCGCTTTCCTTGCAGCCGTGGCTTGTTCCATGGGCCTCAACGCACAGACGTTGCAGTTACGACAACTCATTCCCGCCGAACACATCCTCATCGGCGCCTCCGTGAACCAGTGGATCGTGGCCTCCGACCTACAACTGAGCGAGCACAAAATAGACGACCCCAGTTACAAACTGGTGGGCACAGTAGAGCAAATGCAGATGGAATTGGGGTTGCTGCCCCGCGAGTTCAACTGCGTGACGGCAGAGAACTGCATGAAATCGGAGGTCATCGCCCCGAAGCGCGGCATCTATGACTTCGTGCTGGCCGACCAATTCATGGCCTACGCCGCCAAGTATCACCTCGCCGTCATCGGCCACGCACCCATCTGGCACTCACAATGCGCCAGCTGGATTTGCCACGACGACGAAGGAAATCTCGTGAACCGCGAGACGCTGAAGGCCAACATGCGCAACTTCATCAACACGGTTTACGGGCACTATCGCGGTCAAATCAAGGGCTACGACGTGGTGAACGAAGCCATCATGGACGACGGCACGTACCGACAGAGCGACTTCTACAAGATTATGGGCGAGGAATTCGTTGACTGGGCCTTCCAGTGCGCCCACGAGGCCGACCCCACGGCAGAGCTCTACTACAACGACTACTCCATGGCAGAACCTGCCAAGCGTGCCACTGTGGTGCAGCTCATACGCCGCCTCAAGAGCAAGGGCATCCGCATCGATGCCGTCGGCCTGCAGACGCACATCGGCATGGACTTCCCCGAACTGGAGGAATACGAGCAGTCGGTGAAGGCCTTCATCGCAGAGGGCGTCGATGTGCAACTCACGGAAACGGACATGTCCATCCTGCCAAACCCCTACACGGGCGCCGACGTGGCCACGCGTTTCCAGTATACAGCCGACAAAGACCCCTACCGAAACGGACTGCCCAAGAAGGCTCTCAAGGCCTGGCAGAAGCGCTACAAGGAACTGTTCGGCATCGTGAACAAGTATGCCGACCATGTGAAGCGCGTCACCTTCTGGGGCATAAGCGATGCTTCGTCGTGGAAGAACGACTTCCCCATACACGGGCGCACGGACTACCCTCTTCCCTTCGACCGCGAAGGAAAATTTAAGTTCTGACGACACAACAGCCGTAACATTATCAAAGGCCGCCTAACAAACTGGGCGGCCTTTTTTGGGTTTCTGGAGGTCTGCCACGCAGACATCACGTTAACGGCAATTGCGTTTACACTTGTAGGCACAAGCAATATCCAATCCAGACAAAGGTGCAAACGATTCAAAAGCAATGAGCACACCGTTCTCAATACATCGCCGTATTTGCACTATCTTCTATTAGAAGTAGCGTTGCATACGAGATTTCCATTCGAAATAATCTGTATGCCAATTATGGGAATAGTCTATGATTCCATTTCCATTAAGGCGTATTCGCTGTTGCTGTAACTTCTCTCTCTTATTTATCGTATCGGAAGCAAAAAAACGATGTATAGCGTTTAAGGCTTGAACACATTGGTGTCTGTACACCCTAAAAATGATACTTGCCCTTGCAGGCAAAGCATTTTCGTAAACAATAACCACATGATTCAGATTATCCTTAATGACAAAAATCATACTTTCCTCGTCATAAGGCAATTCATTTGAGTTAATCCGAACCTCGTTAGAGAAGAAAATAGGGTACTCTGGTAGGTGATGGTCACACAAATACCTGAGATAATTAGAATCCTTGCTTATAATTTTGCGGCGAGCTTGCTCATAGTCCAGTCGCACCATACCAGGATGCAATACAGCCTTTTTCTCATCAAAATCAGGAGGAAGCGTATGTCTCTGCAGCACGACAACGGCACACTCTAATGATTGGTAATCTAAAACTTTTATTATTCGCCCAGCCTCACAATACGCTTTAATACCCCGAATGTTCTTTGTCAAGTAGTATTTAATCTTATTAAAAGCACGTATTACACGTCTGTCCTCAATATAATATCCATCGTATCCCAGGTTCATCGGATGAGAAGGATGGTAGATTCTCATGTAGCCAGCACCAAACTCAACATATTCCCACGGAACAAGTATTTCTCCCTTTTCGGGGAAAGTCTTGTTTTCTCCCTTCTTTTGACATAAACTTTGCTTAGCTGCCACTTCCTTAATTAGTATTTACTGAATAATTGTTAACCATTTGATATTTAGGATTATATAACAATA
>JABUUA010000149.1 GCA_021443405.1 Bacteroidaceae bacterium | reverse complement strand
TCCCGAGCCCAAAGCGCTCGTCGAAACGAATCCGCTGCCCCACCTCGCGGCTCAGCAAGAGTTCCACCGAACTGACGTAATCGGCGGGATACTGCTTATTGAGTCCGTCGGCCTGCAGCTGCACCATCTGCCAACGCCGTTCCCGCGACAACGCCACGAGCGACACAAGGCTCGCCGGGACGAGCTGCTCGTCGTCGTCGCACAAAAGGAGGAACTCGCCCGCCGACTGCGAGAGAGCGTGGTTGCGATTCCGACTGAGCCCCCGCCCTTGCAGAAAAACGACCCGGACATCGGGACGCTGCAACGCCTCGGGAACGGGCGGTTCCGCAGTCGCGTACTGACAACTGACCAGATACGCCACCCCGTCCATCGGCGGGAGCAACACTCGTTCCGCCCCGGACAGCCGCGGTTCCACGGTGCAAATCAGGATTTCGAGTTGGGGACGCTGCATCACATATCCACCGAAAAATCGTTGATGACCTCCACCACCCGCCGCACCTGGGCGTCGCTCATCAGCGGACTGATGGGCAGGGAGAGAATTTCTTTGTGGATTCGCTCCGTGATGGGCAGTCGCAACTCCGAAAGCTCGGGATAGGCCTGCTGCTTGTGAGGCGGGATGGGATAATGAATGAGCGTCCCGATGCCGCGCTCCTTCAGATATTGCTGCAGCGCTTCCCGGGCGACACAGCGGACGGGAAAGACGTAGAAGACGTGTTGTTCCAAGTTCTTGGGCAAGGCGGGCAGAACGATGAGCGGATTGGAAATGCCTTGCATGTAGATTTGCGCCAACTGTCGGCGTCGCTCGTTATCGGCGTCGAGCCGGGGCAACTTCACCGAGAGCACGGCCGCCTGCAGCTCGTCCGTCCGGCTGTTCATTCCCTTCACCTCGTTGACATATTTCGTGGCCGAACCGTAGTTGGCCATCTTCCGGACCATCGTGGCCAGTTCCTCGTCGTCCGTCGTAATGCAGCCGGCATCGCCCAGCGCTCCGAGATTCTTGCCGGGATAGAAGCTGAACGCCGCCGCGTCGCCGAGATGTCCGGCCCTGCGACCGCGATACTGGGCTCCGTGGGCTTGGGCGGCGTCCTCGATGACCACTACGCCGTGCTCGCGGCTCCAGGCGTTGATGGCGTCCATGTCGCAGACAGCACCGTAGAGATGGACGGGGATGACGGCCCGCGTCCGCTCCGTGAGCAGCTGCTTCATTTCCGCCACATCCATCAGATAGTCGCCGAACGACGGCTCGCACAGCACGGGCTTCAGCCCCGCGGCGTTGACAGCCAGGATGGTGGCGATGAACGTGTTGGCGGGAACTATCACCTCGTCGCCGTCCTGCCAACCGCGCAACTGCTTGTAGGCGCTGAGGAGCAGCGTGAGCGCGTCCATCCCGTTGCCCGTGAGCACGCAGTGGCTCGCGCCGCAGTAGTCGGCCCACTGGCGCTCGAACTTCCGGTTCTCCGCCCCCAACAAATACCAGCCGCTCCGCAGGACGCGCTCGATGGCCTCCGTGAGCGCCGGCTCGAAACTGTCGTTGATGGTCTTCAGGTCATAGAACTTCAGCGGCTCGTTGTCCTCGGCGGCGGGCTCGTCGAGCATGGCGGCGACCACGGTGCGGTCGAGCCACACCTCATAGGAGTCGTAACAAACCGTGCGACCGCCGAAGCCTTCCTTCTGGAAGATGAGCCCCGAATTGAGCCAGCGGCCGCCGTCCTCCGTCGAGATGCCGAAGTCGAAGAACTCCATCTGCTTGAAGCGGTCGTTGATGAGATGGCGGAACAGCAGGTCGAGCGCGCCCAGGTCACGACCTTCCGCGCCCGAGGCGATGTACTGGATATGCGCCACGCGGTCGGTGGAGAAGGTGACGCAACCGGCGAGAATCTCCTGTTCCTTCTTCACCAGATAGAGCCGAATCTGCTTCGGGAAGCGCTGCATGAGCAGGGCCATCTCCTCCTCCGAATGAACGGGACGGACTCCGTGATGGTCCATGAGCACCGCGGTGAGCAGTTCCCAGTAGCGGTGGAGGCTCTGGCTGTCGCCCTCGATGACGCGGTCGATGTAGAGTCCGTTCTCCAGCGCCTTCTTGGCCTGGCGCAGTCGCAAGGTGCGCATTTTCAGCGGATGGCGCATGGCCACCACGGTGCTGGCGGCCCGCGTCTTCAGCTTGGCGCCGGCGCGGAAGAGTGCATAGAGGTCTTCGCCGCTCGCGCAGGAATGGTAGATATAGGGAACTGGTTTATAGACAATTCGTTCCGCCTGCAACATGTCCATGCAATACTGCATGACCGCCTGCATGACGGCCAGCACGTCGCGCTGCGTGGCGTCTTCGCCCAGCACCAGTCCGCCGTAGGTCAGTCCCTGGTGACTATAGACGCAGCGCTCGCTCTCCACCCAGTTGGCGGGGAACACGGCCTTCAGTCCGTCGAGCCGCAGCGCCGTGTCGCGTTCGTGAGTGCTGAGGTCCACGCCGTCGTAGATGAACAGCGAGCAGTCGGTGAAGCGGTCGGCGTGGTAGTCCATGAAGTCGCGCTCGAACAGGAAGGTCCCGTTCTTGGACTGCCGCACAAACTGATTCCACGTCTCGCGATGATTGACCGAATAAGGGACGACTATCATGGGAGTTTCTCTTTTAGGTATTGATTGTAATCGTGGATGTATCCCGCCGCGTCGTAGGGCTCGGAGGCCAGGCACACCAGCGCCGTTCCGGGGTCGAAGTCGCGCAGTTCACACCACACGCCGGCCGGGATGTAGATGCCTTCGTTCGCCTTGTCGAGCCTCACCACGTCGCGCTCGCGGCCGTTGTCAATCAGCATGGTGAAACCGCCCGTCACGGGGAACACCACCTCCGAGCAAGTGCGGTGGGCGTGGCTGCCGCGGCAGGAAGTGCCGGGGACATCGTAAATCCAGAACACCCGTCGCACAGCGAACGGCACCGCCTGCCCGCCGTCCTCCACCACCGACAAGCAACCGCGCTCGTCGCTGACGCTCGGAATGCGTATGAGCTGGCAATCTGCAGCAAGAGCTATCGAACCGACTTTGTCCATTTCGTTCTTTTCGTTGTTGTTGTTTGTGTCACTTTCACACCCGTTTCTCCAGGCCGTGCAGCCGCTCCGCAAAGACTGCGAGTATGCGAGCGGCAATGAGCGTGCTCAATGGCCCGAGCGAGAGCAGGCTCGCCGAAGGCAAAGAGCGACGTCGCGACTTGGAAATACAAATTTAGTGATTTTTCCGTAACAAACCGCGCTCTGCAGCCCGGAAATTGCAAAATTGCGCCCCGCCGCCGTCCCGCCGCGCCGCTGCGACGCATTCGGACTGCACAAGGAAAAATGCGTCAAACCCAAATCGTTCATTAGGCTTCGCTTTGATTTCAGAACTATGGCGCGGGCACTTTTGCA
>JABUUA010000148.1 GCA_021443405.1 Bacteroidaceae bacterium | reverse complement strand
TGCGCGTCGTAGTTCCGCCTCGGCCGTGGCGCGTTCCAGTTGGGCGCGTGTGGAAGAGAGTTTGCTCACTTCTCCCTCGCGAAGCAGTTGCTCGTAGGCGGAGCAGAGTTGCTGGGCAGTGGCGAGTCGTTGCTGCCGCAGTTCCACCCGATTGTTGGCATAAGTGAGGTCGATGACGTTCTGTTGTGCGGCGAAGAGCACAAGGTTGCGCGCCTGCTGCAACTCAAGGTCGGCCAGTTCGGCCCGACTGCGTGCCTGGCGACGGCGTGCGCCGAAGAGCGTGGCGAAATCAAAGGACTGTGAAACGGCCACATCCTTACGTGTTCCTATCTCGCCCGGTCGGCCCCAGAGATACCCGAACTCCACCTCAGGGTCGGCGATGGAAATGCCGGCGCGGGCCTGTGCTTTTGCTGCGTTGCACTGGGCTTCGTAGGTGCGGAGCGAGAGGTTGTTCTGCTGCACGAGTGCGAATATGTCGTCGAGTGTCTGGGCGGAACTTCGGATAGGGATGGCGAGAAGGAGGAGAAGAAGTGGCTTAAACATAGTGTAGGGGAATTGCTGTTTGGTTGATGACATAGGGAAAAATGTCTCATTTCGGCCGCTTGTAAAGCAACGGAATTACGAAGATGTTGAGCAGCGTGCTGCTGACCAGTCCGCCCAACATCACCACAGCCATGGGCGATTGTATCTCGTTGCCGGGCAGTTCTCCGCCCAGCGCCAGGGGCACGAGCGCAAGTGCCGAGGTGAGCGCCGTCATGAGTATGGGCGTGAGGCGGTCCAGTGAGGCTGACACCACCGCCGACTGACTTTCGGAAGTTTCGGCGGGCAAACTGTTATATTTGTCGATGAGCAGAATGCCGTTGCGCGTGGCAATGCCGAAGAGACTGATAAAACCGATGATGGCGGGAATACTGAGCACGCCACTCGTAAGCACAATGCTCACCACACCACCGATGAGCGCCAGCGGCAGCGAAGCCATTACCACGGCCGACTGTTGCCAGCGGTGGAACTGACCAAGCAATAAAAGAAAGATGATGACGAGCGACACGAGGCTGGTAATAAGCAGGATGCGCGTGGCACGGGCTTCGCTCTCAAACTGACCTCCATATTCTATGTGATAACCCTCGGGCAGCGACACGTCGGCGGCTATGCGGCTGCGAATATCCTCCACGGTGGAGCGGAGGTCGCGACCTTCCACGTTGGCCGAGACCACCAGTTTACGCTCGGCGTTCTCGCGGCTGATGGTGTTGGGCCCCGAGGTGCTGGTGATGTCGGCGATATAGTCTAACGGAATCTTTCGTCCGCCCGCATCAATCATCAGTGAACGGATGAGCTCTATGCCGTCGCGGTCGTGCTCGCCCACCTTCACCACGAGGTCGAAAGCCCCGCCTTTCTCATAGACTTGCGACACGGCCTCGCCCTCGAGCAAGACGCTGATGTAGTCGGCAAACTGTCGGGGCGTGACGCCGTACTTCGCCATAAGATTTCGTTTCGGCGAAATGCGCAGCTGCGGGCGGTCAACGAGTTGTTCCACGTTGAGGTCAGTTACGCCGCGGATGTCGCGTATGCTGTTCTTTATCTCCAGGCCCTTGCGATACATCTGCTGCAAGTCAGTCCCGAAAAGTTTGATGGCCACGTTGGCCCGAGTTCCCGAGAGCATGGCATCGATGCGGTGAGAAATGGGCTGACCGATTTCCACGGCCACGCCGGGCAATGACGAGAGGCGCTGGCGAACATCGGCAAGCAGCGCGCTGCGCGAGCGACCGCTCAGTTCGAAGGGTGCTTCTATCTCACTTGTATTCACGCCGAAAGCGTGTTCGTCCAGTTCTGCTCGGCCGGTCTTCCTGGCCACGGTTTGTATCTCGGGAATTTCCTTCAGCAGTCGCTCGGCTTCACGGCCAATCTTGTCCGACTCTTCCAGCGAAATGCCCGGCAAAGTGCTTAGACTCACTGTGTAACTTCCTTCGTTGAAGGGTGGAAGGAACGAACGTCCCAGCGTAAAGAATAGGCCGACCGCCACCGCAAATGCGGCTGCCGTGGCCCCCAGTACCAATCGTCGGTGCAGAAAACACCAGTTCAGCGCGCGGGCATACCCTTGCTTGAGCCAAGTCACCAACCGCGTGTCGTGCGCCTCTTCCTTTTGCGGAGCAGAACGCCGCAGTAGATAACTGCACAGAACGGGCGTGAGCGTGAGCGCCACCACCGTGCTGGCGAACAGCGCCACGATGAAGGCAATGCCCAGCGGAATCAGCATCCGGCCCTCCATGCCCGACAAGAAAAAGAGTGGGAGGAAGGCGGCTACCACGATGAGCGTGCTGTTGAGGATGGGCATTCTCACTTCGCGTGATGCGTGGAAAATGAGCGACAACCATTCGGCCTTACTGCCGACGCGCTGCTGGCGACTATGGCGATAGACGTTCTCCACGTCCACAATGGCGTCGTCCACCAGCGACCCGATGGCGATGGCCATGCCACCGATGCTCATCGTATTAATGGTGAGTCCCATCAGCTTAAGAACCAGTATGCTGACGAGCAAGGCCAGCGGAATGGTGACGAGAGAGATGACCGTCGTCCGCACGTTCATGAGAAACAGAAACAGCACAATCACCACAAACAGCGCTCCTTCGAACAATGCCTTCTGTATGTTGCCGATGGAGGCGTCGATAAATCGTTGCTGACGGAAAATCTGCGTGTCCATCTTGGTTCCTTCGGGCAAAGTTCGCTGTATGTCGGCCAGTGCTTGGTCGATGCGTCGGGTCAGTTTCTCGGTATCCACGTTGGGCTGTTTGCTGATGGTCAGCAGCACGGCGGGTGTCCCGTTATTGCTGGCCACGCCGGTCTTAGGTTGCTGACTGCCAATCTTTATGTCGGCTATCTGGTCGAGCAGCACAGGCGCTCCGCCTACGGTCTTTACCACGGTCATGCCCAGCTCATCCACGTTGGTGGTGGCCAAGGCGCCTCGGATGAGATATTCGTTGCCGTATTCGTACAGCACGCCGCCCGACACATTGCGGTTCATGTCGCGAACAGCCTCCACCGCCTCGTCCACGCTCACGTTGTGGTGGCGCATCCGCTCGGGGTGAAGCAGAACTTGATATTCACGCACGTCGCCACCGTGGACACTTACTTGCGCTACCCCGCCGATGCTCAGCAGTCGCGGCCGCAATGTCCAGTCGGCCAAGGTCCGAAGTTCTTGCAAATGCTGGCTGTCGGCGTGCGTCAAGCCCACAATCATAACTTCGCCCAGGATGCTCGACTGCGGTCCGAGGGTGGGAGTGCCCGCGTTGGCGGGAAGTGAGACTTGTGCCAACTTCTCACCTACAATCTGTCGGTCGCGGTAGATGTCAGTGTCCCAGTCAAATTCCACCCAAACACAACTGAATCCCGTCTGGCTGCTGCTGCGCACACGTCGAATGCCGGTGGCTCCGTTCACCGCAGTTTCAATGGGGAATGTCACCATTCGTTCCACTTCCTCGG
>JABUUA010000147.1 GCA_021443405.1 Bacteroidaceae bacterium | reverse complement strand
GCGCGAATATGCTCCCAAGGGAAAGAATTGGGACGCGGCCGTCGCCTACTGGAAGACGCTGCGCTCGGACGACGATGCTGTTTTCGACAAGGAAGTGACCTATCGGGCGGAGGACATCGCCCCGAGAATCACCTACGGAACTAACCCCGGCGCGGGCGTGGCCATTGATGAAGCCGTGCCCACCGTGGAGAGTGTCGGCGAGGCGGATAAGGAGGGATTCCTGGCACAGTTGCGATACATGCAGTTCGAACCCGGCGAACGGTTGCTGGGACGTCCGGTCGATTATGTGTTCTTAGGCGCCTGCACCAATGGCCGTATCGAGGATTTCCGCGCTTTCGCTCAGATTGTGAAGGGGCGGAAGAAGGCGGACAACGTGGTGGCTTGGTTGGTGCCGGGCAGTTGGGCGGTGCGTCAGCAGATTGAGGACGAAGGCATTGATAAGATTCTGGCTGAGGCCGGTTTCGAAGTGCGTCTGCCGTCGTGCTCCGCTTGCCTGGCGATGAATAGCGACCGAGTTCCTTCGGGCAAGCTGTGCATATCGACCAGCAACCGAAATTTTGTTGGACGTCAGGGCCCCGGTGCCCGCACCATTTTGGCGAGTCCTATGACTGTTGCCGCCGCCGCGGTGACAGGAGTAATCACTGACCCACGTACACTGCTATGAAACAGAAGTTTGATATCATTAAGTCAACCTGCATCCCTATCGCGATAGACAACTGCAATACGGACCTCATCATCCCTGCCCGCTATCTGACGGTCACCACGCGTGACCCCAAATTCTTCGGCGACGCGTTCATGCACGACTTACGTTTTGACGAACAAGACCAGCCGATAGCTGATTTCGTTATGAATCATCCCGACTATTGCGAGGCGCCTCGCAAGGGAGTCCACGAGATTATCGTGGGCGGTCAGAACTGGGGTTCGGGCAGTAGCCGCGAACATGCCGCCTGGGCCATCAGTGGCTATGGCGTTCGCGTGGTGATTAGTTCCTCGTTTGCCGACATTCATCGCAACAATCTGTTGAATTGCTTTGTGCTGCCCGTCGTGGTCAGTCGGGAGTTTCAACAGGAATTGTTCGACAGCATCGCGGCAAATCCGGCCACGGAAGTGGAGGTGAATATGGCCGAACAGACGGTGACCAACGGGCAGACGGGCCATAGTGAGAAGTTCGAAATCAATGGTTATAAGAAACATTGCCTGATGAATGGCTTTGACGACATTGATTTCTTGTTGGACAACAAAGATAAAATAGAAAAATATGAAGCTGAAAATAGCCGTATTGGCCGGTGATGGCATCGGACCTGAAATCATGGAACAAGGCGTGGCCGTTCTGTCGGCGGTTGCGGATAAGTTTGGTCATGAGGTGTCGTTTCAAGAGGCGTTGGTCGGCGCTCATGCTATTGATGAGGTGGGCAACCCCTTTCCCGATGAGACCTATGAGGCTTGTATGCAGGCCGATGCTGTGCTTTTTGCCAGCGTAGGTGACCCGAAGTTCGATAACAATCCCAATGCCAAGGTCCGTCCCGAGCAAGGATTATTGGCCATGCGCAAAAAGTTAGGTTTGTTTGCCAACATCCGTCCTGTGGAGACTTTCGAGTGCTTGATTCACAAATCACCTTTGAAGGACGAGTTAGTGCGCGGCGCAGATTTCATTTGCATCCGCGAGTTGACGGGCGGCATGTATTTCGGCGAGAAGCGGGAAGGAACTGATGAGGCTTACGACACGAATAAATATACGCGCCCGGAAGTGGAGCGGATTCTGCGCGTTGCCTATCAGTATGCTCGTCAGCGCCGCAAACATCTGACGGTGGTGGACAAGGCAAATGTCTTGGCAAGTAGTCGTCTTTGGCGCGCAGTCGCCCAGGAGATGGCTCCCGAATATCCCGATGTGACGACCGATTTCATGTATGTCGATAATGCGGCCATGCGCATGATTCAGGAACCCAAGTTCTTTGACGTGATGGTGACGGAGAATACATTTGGCGACATTCTTACCGACGAGGGGTCTTGCATTACCGGGTCTATGGGCTTGCTGCCCAGCGCTTCTACGGGCGAACATACGCCTGTGTTCGAGCCCATCCATGGTTCTTGGCCGCAGGCAAAGGGCTTGAATATCGCCAATCCTCTTGCCCAGATTCTGTCGGTGGCCATGCTTTATGAGTATTTCGGCTTGGCGGCGGAAGGCGCTCTTATTCGCGAGGCGGTGAACGCCAGCCTTGACCAGAACGTCCGCACGCCTGAGATTCAGGTGGCTGGCGGCGCTCAGTACGGCACAAAGGAAGTCGGTCAGTGGATTGTTGACTACATTCTGCAGAAGAAATGAAGCATACCTTATTTATAATAGGTCTGATGATGTCGCTGCCGGTGATGGCGGAGGACGACCAACGCCCCGTTGGGACTGACGCCGATGAACCGGCGGGCTTTGTGACGGAATTACTGAATAAGAAGTTGGACGCGGCTATGATGCCGGCAAGTGATGACGAACCGATGGAGTATGGCCGCAAGGTGACGAAGTGGGCTTCGGCGCCGAAATTCGGCGGTTATGCTGTCGGCGGCTATAAATACAGCGGACAAGTCGGCAAGCACGGCGGCGACGGTTTCTACGCTCGCAATCTTCGTCTGTATGTTGACGGCACGGTGCTGCGTGATTTCAAATACCGCATGCAGGTGGAGATGACGGGCGACGGCAGTTCTGCTGCTAAGACGCCCCACATCAAGGATTTCTTCGTGGCGTGGAGTCACTGGAAGGAACTGGAGGTGAAAGTCGGACAGTTCAAGCGCGGTTTTACTTTCGAGAATCCGTATAACCCGTGGGAAGTGGGCGTGGCCGATTACAGTCAGTTGGTGAAGAAACTGGCGGGTATGGGCGACCACTGCGGTGGAGAAGCCACGAACGATGGCGGCCGTGACCTGGGTCTGCAGTTGCAAGGCGATGTCCTTCCCGTGGGAAAGGACAAACGTCGTCTGTTCCATTATCAAGTGGGCGTCTTTAATGGCCAGGGAATCAATCACGGCGACGCCAATCACCAGAAGGACGTGATGGGTACTTTGCAACTTCAGCCGGTGAAGGACCTCTACGTCGGTGTGTTCGGCTGGAAAGGCAATATGACCTATAACGGCGTGACGGTCCATCGCAACCGCTATGCCTTCGGTGCTAAGTATGAGCACGAAGGGTGGACAGCGCGTGCGGAGTATGCCCATCATGTGGGGCAGAAGATTGGCGATTATGTCGATGGGAAATTAGTGAATCCGAGTAACGGCCGAGCCGACGCGTGGTATGTGACAGTGGGAGTTCCTTGCACAAAGTGGCTGAAATTTTATGCCAAGTACGACGCCTATCGCGATGGCGGGTCGGACGGAGAAATCAAAAGCATCTATACGATTGCACCCAACTTCCAGATTCATAAGAATCTCATGCTGCAAGTGCAGTGGAATCACAACTGCGATCACTCGCTGGCCGCCAACCAACATTGGGAGGAGTTGT
>JABUUA010000146.1 GCA_021443405.1 Bacteroidaceae bacterium | reverse complement strand
CCGACCCTCTGCTTGTAAGGCAGACGCTCTGAACCAGCTGAGCTAAGCGCCCCAGTGAAAACCGCCGTTTTCTCGATTGCGACTGCAAAGGTAGTATATTTTTGCGGTTTCACCAAATGTTTTCTTAATTATTTTCCATTTTTTGCGTTACGTCACTTCGTCTCACGGGTGTCGGCAGTGGCATGAATGGACTCGGATGTCGCAGCGTTGATGTTATGTATCAACCTATTGCGACCGACCTTTCACTTTCCGTGTTACAAAGCAGCCCCGTCGTCCACGCGATGACGAACAGGTCAAATCGACAACGTGTCGAGCACATCCACCAGTTCCTTCTTCACGGGTTTGTCGCTCTTGACCGCCATCGAGAAGGGGACATACACGATTTCGTCGTTGCGGATGCCAATCATCACATTGCGCTGTCCGTCCAGAATCGCCTGCACAGCTCCCACGCCGAGACGACTGGCCAGGATGCGGTCGCCCGCCGACGGACTGCCGCCGCGCTGCAAGTGGCCCAGGATGGACACGCGCACGTCGTACTCGGGATATTCTTTCTTCACGCGCTCGGCATAATACATAGCGCCGCACTTGGGGCTTTCGCTCACAATCACGATGCTCGACGACTTGCTCTTTCGGATGCCGCGGCCCACGAAATGCTCCAGCTGGTCGGCCCCCGTGCTGTCCTCGGGAATGATGGCGGCCTCGGCGCCGGCGGCGATGGCGCTGTTCTGCGCGAGGAAACCGGCGTCGCGCCCCATCACCTCGATGAAGAAAATGCGCTGGTGGCTGGTGGCCGTGTCGCGAATCTTATCCACGCAGTCCATGATGGTGTTCAGCGTGGTGTCGTAGCCAATGGTCAGGTCGGTGCCGTTGAGGTCGTTGTCGATAGTGCCGGGCAAACCGATGCAGGGGACGTCGAACTCCTCGGCCAAGATGCGGGCGCCCGTGAGCGAACCGTTACCGCCGATGACGACGAGCGCGTCGATTTCGTGCTTCTTCATGTTCTCATAGGCCTTCTGTCGTCCCTCCGGTGTCTGGAACTCCTTGCTGCGCGCTGTGCGCAGGATGGTTCCGCCACGCTGGATGATGTTGCTGACGTTCTCGGTCGTAAATTCTTTTATATCGCCTTGAATCAGACCTTCGTAGCCACGATAGACGGCCTTTACTTGCATGCCGTTGGCAATGGCTGCGCGTGTGACCGCACGGATGGCGGCGTTCATGCCGGGAGCATCACCGCCAGAGGTCAGGATGCCTAACGTTTTAATCTTTGCCATGGTTATACTTATTTACGAATTATGGTTGTTAATCACAGACAGGGCGGACCGAGAATCCGTTGCGACGTTCGAAGCCGCCGCGAGCAATTGGACGGGTTCCGTCATTCTCATAATAGAAAAAGAGCACGTTTGCAGCTTTTATGTTTGATTGTCCAGGAAACGAAGTCCAATAATAGGCGTTATTGCCCGAATACAACTTCCTTGTGACACCATCGTGCAGCCCAGCCGCAGGCAGGAAGATGGAGTTGCCGTTCGTTCGGCTTTTCACCAAGTAGCCCTTCACTTTAGTGCCGTTATAGTCACTCTGCCATTCCCAGTCGCAGTTATTCTTCAATTCGTCAGCTTCCTTTTCAGTTGGCAAACGCCACGCGCCACCCAACTTGACATGCGCCACATCCCACTCGGAGCCAGTCATGTTTACCTTTGCAGGCTTGATATATTTTAGCAGTGGGTCGAGCGTTCCTCCGCAGTCTGCCCCCGAAGTGGCCGTACTGCCTAATTTCTGCCAGTACATCTCCCAGCCGCTCATATTGACGCTCGTGGCATACGGCACTGTTTGTGCCCAGCCGTAGTAGTCGCCGTATTCCTCCGGCTTGCTGGCGCCAAGGTTGAAGGTCGCCCACTTCACGCTGAGACCGAGGTCGACGGCCTGAAACGTGGGTCTGAACGCCTTCCAGTTGTCCGACTTAATCACCACCTTCGATTTCGCGTCGACCGTCTTTGCGTACTTAGCCCTACTACTGCCCTCCTTGGTGTCCACCACGATGGTTATCGGGTTGCTGGAGTCGATGGCTACAGGCGGCAGGACGGCGGTAATCTTGATGGAGCCCGTGGGCGCCACCTTCTGTGGAGTCGGGAGCGTGAAGATGATTGTTTCGTCAGCCCGCGAACTACTCAGCACGCTCTTATCGCCCTTAATGTCATAGTCGAAATAGACCTGACTGCTTTTAGAGTCAATGTAAATCACGTCCTGACTGGCAGGAATGGTCACCTCCAGCGCCTTGACATCTATGTCTCCTGCACTCGCGCCGAGCACTTCAATTTCAAGGGTGGTCATGATGGGACGGAACGCCAAGGCGACGTCGTCCACACGGGAGGTTGTCTTAGACGCGACCATATACGCGTACTTCGTGTTTATCCAAGTTCCGTTTACCAATTCAAGCAGTTGCTCGGACAGATACGGGAACTTTGCCTTGCCCGAGGAGGCGTTGATAGTGACGCCCGCGCCAGCGGCGGCATAGAATGTATGTTGTGAGGGCTTGCCGTTGGCGTCATCCACCCAGTAAAGTTCCTCTTTAGGGTCGTTCGAGCTTGGGCCTATCTTTGCAAGACTATTGGTGGTTACTGTGGTTTTTCCTCCGTCCGAAAGCGAAACATCGTAGGTGTACGGAAGCACCGACGTCACCTTATATTCGGCCGACGTCTTCGTCTGCCAGTTGTCCGCAGCATAGAAGTCGGGGTCGCTCGGGTCGGTGACAGTTACAGGAGCTTGCGTCTGGGCGCATGCGATGGTCACCACGTCGTTCACGTCCCACTCCATCTGCAGCCAGTCCTGCGACGCGTAGTGAGCGCGTGTGGCGGGTTCCTGCGACAAGGTGAAGTTCACCTCGCCGACGGCAACCGTCCCACCGCCCGAGGGAGCAACGGCGTCGTCGGAACAGGCCGTCAGCGCCAGCACGCCTGTCATTACGTTCATCAAGAATACTATCTTTTTCATCTTCGTTTCAGTCTGTCTTGTTGATTGGTTCTTCATTTGTTATTCCCACGTTAAGTCAGAAGTGCTGCCGGACACGATGTTTCCGTTCTCCAACTTACTGCCCTGGCCGCTATCGCCCTGACGTGCAGCGCTGGACGACGTATGGTTGTTCACAACGGTGAACCTTGTGCCCGTCAGCAGACCGACACCTTCCGACTTCAGCGTCACCACATACAGTCGTGGCGACAGATAGGACTTCCGATTGTTGCTCAATAGCATGATATTACCACTTTTCATCGCGATTTCTGTAGTTTTGGTTGAACCGGCGACACGCGCCTTGACGTGTGCAACTCTGTTGGCGTGCCACTGCTTTTCACCACAAAGTTACGAATAACTTTTGAGAATGCGGAGTTTTTCTGCCGAAAAAACGCCGTCGTGCAAACTTATCCTTCAGCAGCGCGGTGTCGCGGTTTCGACTCACGCCTGCGATTGAGCGAGCAGCCTGGCTGCGATTGAGCGAGAACAAAAACAAGCCCGCTTGATTTGCCGAGTGTGAGCAGGCTCGCTTGCCTTTCCGAGTGACGAAACAAAAAGTGACCAAAAATCTTAAACAGTCGTACAACTTACGATACCCCCTGACTTATAATA
>JABUUA010000145.1:4534-10274 GCA_021443405.1 Bacteroidaceae bacterium | reverse complement strand
CACGCCGATGGTCTGGTAATCTACGGGCACGGCTATCTTGTTGGTTTTGCCGTTCACCTTGGTCACGGCCACCGTGTGCTTGCCCGAACCGAGCGCGTAGAACGGCATGGATACGTTCGATTGCTTGGCGGGGGTGAGTCCTTTCGAGAGGTTGACGGTCTCGCTTCGATGCGCTCCGCCGAAGGTGTAGGTCAGTTCCAGACTGGTGATGTCGTTGGTGCCGCGGTTCACGATGCGGAGCAGTCCGCCCGTGGCCACTTCCTTCGTGATGACGGGCAGGCAGTAAGCCTCCATCACTTCACACAGATTTATCATCGTTCCCGAATCATCGACAATCGTGGCGCTGGCGAACAACGGCGAGGTGGGCTTGCCGGTCTGCTCGTTGATGAGCTCAATCCACATGTTGCCGCCTTCTTCCTCCGGCAACGAACAGTTCATAATGTATTGGCAGTGTTCCGGACTGCTGATGCCGTAGGAAGAGAAAGGAATGCACGACACTCCCGCGCCCACCGGCTCCATGTCGGCAAAGTAACCGATGACGAGGTCCTTGTCCGCCTCGATGACGTACGGATCGTCGAGGGCAATTTTGTTCCAACTTCCGTAATAGTTGTTAGCGTCCGCCGACTTATTTTTCAGTGCGGCAGTGGCCGAAGCCACGTCTTCACCGTCGAGCGATGTGCGGACGAAGAACTCAGCGACGGGCGAAATCTTGGTCGTGTTCCAACCGAAACTGATGTGCGTCACCTTCGAGCCGACGTATTTCGAAACCATCGACTGCGGGAAGACGACGGCCACACCCATGCGCCACTTGCCGTTGACGCTGATGCCCATGTCGTTCCACATTTGCTGGGTGACGTCGAGATACGACAGTTCCACCGTGTTGCTTGCGCGCGTCTCTGCGCTGGCCGTTACGGCGTTGTCGTGTTGCCGCCCCAGGTTGGTCTGGTAAAACGGCGACTGTGCCGCTGCTGTGCTGGCCACCAAGGCCAAAGCGGCGATGAGTGAGAGAGTAGAAAAGTGTTTCATGCGCGTATATTTTTTAGTTGTTTTCAAAAAGGATTGTCCAAAGATACAAAGAAGTAACTGAATAACAAAGCAAAAAGAAAAGTTTCTGCTCCATCGGGGCTTTTATCCAGTCCGACCGTCCCAGAAATCGACTTCCTCCGGTCGCTTCGCCGTTGGTCAGTCGGAAGGGTCATTCGTCACTTTTTACTGGGTGACCGAGCCTTTTTTCCTAAGAAAAATTCTCTTTTTCCTTAGGCGCCGCCATCACTGCTCCCCGACAACCCTTCGCGGTCACCCCGGAAATCGTCGCCCGACAGCCCGCCGACGGCGAAATTGCAAAAAATGTCACTCGTCGGTCCTAAATCTAAAAAAGAATCACTATCTTTGTCCTGTTAACCTTAAACCTACGTCTTTAATAACCCTTTTCGAAAAAACACGACCATGAGAAAGTCCCTCTTGCTGCTGACCGTCCTGCTGTTGTCACTCGGCGCGTCCGCCCAAACTCCGTTCGTCAACCTTACGCCTCGTCCGAAGTCCATCCGTGTGGGCAACGGCTTCTTCACACTGCCCGCCAGCGTCACCGTAGGGACGGGCCAACTCGCCGAAGTCTATGTGGCCGAAGCCCTGCAGTTTGCCGAAGTGCTCCGCACCGCCACCGGGCGCAATGTGAGTGTGAGCGCCACCACCGATGCCCCCATCGTGATGAAGTTGAACGCCGACATCCGGAACCCCGAAGGCTACAAGGTGACCGTGACCGCCGAGACCATCACCGTGGAGGCCGCCACCACCGCAGGTTTCTTCTATGCTTTTCAGACGGTGAAGAAGATGATGCCCGCCAACGTGATGGCCGGCGTCTATGACCCTGAGGTGAGGAACTACACCGTTCCCGTCTGCGTCATCGACGACGAACCTCGGTTTGAATACCGCGGTTTCATGCTCGATGTGAGCCGCCACTTCTTCGGCGTGGAGCAGGTGAAGCGTATGCTCGACGTGATGGCTTACTACAAACTGAACAAATTCCATTGGCATCTGACCGACGACCAGGGCTGGCGTATNGGCGTATCGAGATAAAGAAGTATCCCAAGCTCTGCACCGTGGGCGCCACGCGCGATTTTTCGTGGGAGGTGGACCCCGTCCACGGTCGTTACCAGACCAGCGAACCCTACGGCCCTTACTTCTACACCCAGCAGGAAGCGCGTGAGGTGGTGGCCTACGCCGAGAAGTTGCACATAGAGGTGATTCCCGAGGTCGATATGCCCGGTCACTTTGTCGCCGCCATGACGGCTTATCCCGAGTACAGTTGCTCGCCCAAGGGCGGTCACAACGTGTGGACCGACGGCGGTATTTCGAGCGATGTGCTGAACGTGGCCAACCCCAAGGCCGTGCAGTTCACTAAGAATATCATCCGTGAACTCGCCGTCCTCTTCCCCTCGAAGAACTTCCACATCGGCGGCGACGAATGTCCCACCACTGCTTGGCAGAACAATGCCGATTGCCAGAAGCTCTACAAGAAACTCGGCCTCACCAGCTACCGCGCCTTGCAGAGCCACTTCATCCGGCAGATAAGCGAGCATCTCGCCTCGCTGGGCAAGCATCTTTTCCTGTGGAACGAGAGCATCACGGCTGCGGGAGCCGACGTGGAAATCATCAAGAACACCGGCGCAACCATCATGTGCTGGGAGGACACGCAGGGACTTGTGCAGCCGGGAGCGAAGAAGGCGGCGGAACTCGGCCTCGACAACATCATCACGCCGTGGGGTCCTTACTACATCAACCGCGTGCAGAGCACCGAGCCGGGCGAGCCTGTGGGGGCTGGCAATGGGGCCGACACCGCCGAGCGCACTTACAACTATGTTCCCGTTCCCGCCACTGTCGCCCCTTCGTTGCAACCGCACTACAAGGGCGTGCAGGGAACTTTCTGGTGTGAACATGTGGGCAGTCGATACTTATTAGAGTATCTCGCTCTGCCGCGTCTCATCTGCATTGCCGAGGCGGGCTGGACACCGCAGGACCAAAAGGACTGGAACGACTTTAAGAAACGCTGGAACAAGGACTACAAAATTCTCGACTACCGCGGTTATTACTACGGCAAGCACTTCCTCGAGGACCGGTAACCGGGATAGGAATACTACTGGAACAAGTCTTCCAGTGTAATGGTCTTCTGGATGGCTCCGCTGTTGGCATTCTGACGCAGACCCCATGTGGTTACAAGGGTCGTGCGGAGTATCTTGTTGGTCTTTGTGTTCTCGCGGAAGATGCTTTTCCGTTCGCGAAGCCATTCAGCATAGTCCTTGGTTATGGAGTACGCTTCGTCGGTGAATTTCATCTCGCAGAGATTGATGATGCGGTCTCCTCTTTCTATGACAAGGTCAATCTGTGCGCCTTTCGGCGGTGTATTCGTCGCGGTCCTCCTCAAAACCTTCGCCTTCCGCCACCAGTTCGTCGTACCGCTTCTCGAAGCAGTCGCTGATGTATTTCAGGAACACCAGCCCGAGCACCACGTTCTGGTACTCCGAAGCCGTGAGGTTGCCCGCAGTTTGTTGGCACTGTCCCAGATGCGGTCCTCAATCGACCGCTCCCGCACCACTTTCGCTTTCTTAGCCATTCGTCAGAAACAAAATCGGGATGAAAACGTTAGTCGTCCAACGTGCAGCGTTGGCCGTTGTGGTGTTCTGCAAAGAGAGTTTGCGCGTCCTCATACACTTTTGCGTAAACCTTCTCCCATTGCTCATCTATCTCCACTCCCACCAGTTTCCATGCGGTGTAAATGTTGGCGAGGAGCACTTCTCCGGTCATGTCCTTCTTGTCCGGCATCGAGGGGACGTTGTACTTGTGCTCGGTGTCGTCTGGGTCGATGCCGCTTTCAAAGAGCTTGTCCATTTCCTTGGCCATTTGTGTCACCTCCGCACTTGAGTGCTCGGCGAAGTAATCCAGTGCGTCTGAAATCGCCAGAATAGTCGAGACTTCCCATAAGCTGATGGTTCCCTTATTCTCGGAATCGCCATTGTCGTCGTCTTCGTCATCAGATTCGTCGTCATCATCCACCTCGTCATATTCTTCTTCGTCGTTCTCGTCAGCCTTCTCGTCGTAGTCGTAGGGCCCTTCTTCTTCAGGTATCTCCGGGAAATTCAGCCAGAATATGTAGCGCGTGTCCAACACTACAGAGCAGAAATCAAGAAAATAAATTTCATGACCCGGTTTATCTTCCGTCACATACGTTTCATAATCATCGCGGAGTGCCTGTAAGATGTGTTCAGCACTCTCCTCTTCTTTCTTGTTGCACTTGAATGCCCCAAATAAATCGATGCCGAACAGTTCCCTGAAATGGAGTGCGGCCACCGCATGCAGGACTTTCCTGGCACTGAACGCCTTGGGCGAAACCGGTTGACGCTCCCTTTCCTCCTTGAGGCTGGCGACGGCCTTGCGTATTTGTGCAATCAGTACCCAGAACTGCATGGGGCGCAGTGTGGGGTAATTGTCGTAAAGGTATTGTTCCACGAACAGATTCAGGGGGTCGTGCGTGAACTGCGCGATGAGCGCTTCTTTCTCTTGCTTCACCGTCGCCTCTATTTGTTCGTCCGGCATCGTCCCGGCCAGTTTTTCGCGCATCTCCGCCCCAAACTTCTTCTCGAATACCGAGTCCGTCTTGGGCGTGCGGGTGATTTCTGTCATGTTGTCGGTACGTTCGGCAGCCAGATACATCTGCAGGTGACCAAGTTCGTGAGCCACAGCATGCTCGTAGTATTCCACCTCCTCGTTGTAGCGAATCACGGGGTTCTCGGCGTCGTGGTGCTGACCGCCTTCGAGCAGAGCGCCCACCGTCAGCGACTTGTCCGGGACCAGCATCACCGTAGCGCTCCACTTGTCTGCTATCTCTTTGGTCATGTCAAGGAACAGTTCCTCGTAATCCACCTGCTTCGCCAGTATTTCTGCCGTCTCCTTCAGTATCTTTGTCCAGCCCTCGTGAGCATTCGTAATCTCTGGAGTGGCGAATCCGTTGTTCGCCCCTTCCACCGCGGTGTCGAAGGCCTCTTGGAACATTCCCTGGTCGAAGTAGGTCTGCGCCAGACCCGCGTAGCCGCTCAGGTCTCCTTCGTCGAGGTTTATTCCCTTCTGGAAAAGAGAAACGGCCTTGTCGTAATCCTTCTCCTCCCTCAGCACGGTGGCCAGATGGCAGAGAGCGACGTGGTTGTCCGGCTCGAGTTCCAGCACCGTGTTGAAATACTTCTTGGCGACCTCCAGTTTTCCTCTTTGCAGTCCGCAGACCTTCCCCTTCAGAAGGAGCGCCTGGATGTTCTCGGGATTGAGCTTCAACGCCTCCGTCAGGTAGTCCACGGCAAGGTTGTCGTCCCCCTCGTCATTGGCAATCTGCCCGAGCAGACAATATACATCGTCGTCTTCACCATATACGGTAATACAAGTATTCAACAGGCTTTTAGCCTTCGTGTAGAGGCGATGCTTGCAAGCCTCTTCAGCATTCTTAAACAGGTTTTCGGCACTCATATCTATTTTTCTTTAACGAACAAATTTACTAAATTTCTTCGAGAAACGCCACCATTCTCCCCAAAATTCTCATCCAGCAAAGGGAAACTCCATAAAAAATCAAAAGTGCGAAAGAAGAAACCTCCCCTCGCACTTCCATAAAAATCAGTAAATTGTGTCTCGCTACGAATCCGTCAGGAAAAGACTAATACTCGTCCTCGTTGAAGAGGAAGTCTTCCTTCGTGGGATAGTC
>JABUUA010000145.1:0-3674 GCA_021443405.1 Bacteroidaceae bacterium | reverse complement strand
CCGAGGTGGTGGAGGTCGAAGGTGACGCTCACACGCGGGTGTTGTTTCACACTCGCCCAGTAGGTCTTGTGGCGGGGCAGTCGGTCCACCACGAGGAGACCGCCCTTGCGAATTCGTTGCAGGGCTTCGGCGTCGGGCTCACGCAGATAGATGAGGTCGGCTTCTGTTGGTTGGGCGGTCAGTTCGGCCCGCCGACAGCCTTGGTGCAGGTAGCTCAGCGTGGTGAGGTCGGCGCCCGGCGCGCTGATGACTGCTGGCTGGCAGTGGTTCGCCAACCGGAAAAGCAGGCGGGAACGTCGCCACGAGAGGGAGCCCACACAGCGTTCCCAGCGCGAAAACTGCTGGTCGAGCCACTCGTAGGCGTAGAAGTCGTGGTGCGCTTGCTCGTACAGCACCTGCGTGACAAGCTGGAAAGCAAAGGGCGAATGAACGCCATAGCCGCAGCGATGCCGCAGTCTGCAAAGCCAGATGACGGGGTTTATCATACCCACAAAGGTAGTAAAATTTGTGGGAAACGGCAAATTTCACCTACAAAAATAGCGGACCGTCGTAGGGACGGCCCGCCGTGTTTCTTTCTCTGTCGCGAGGCGATTAGAAGTTGTAACCGATGCGGAAGAAATGGTCTTTGCCAGTACCGTTCTTGTGGTAAGTCTCCAAGCCGTAGCCGAGATACAGACCCTTCCAAACGTACAGACCCATGGTGAAGTCCATGCCGAAGCAGCTCAACCATTCACCACCACCATGAATGCCAGTGTAACCGAAGTCGAGAGCGGCAAATGCCTTCAGCTTGGGACCGAATTCGGGCGAGAAACCGCGAACACCCGTCTTGAGGCTCAGGTCACCGACACCGCAATCCCACTCGTGGCCGTACTTGAGACTGAGAACGTCCCATGCCACATACTTGTTGAAGTTGTACTGTGCGCGGCCACCAATCTCGAACTGTGAACCGAGACCTGCCTCTACAGCCCATGACAATCCCTTCTCGGGAGCTTGTGCGTTAGCAGCGCCTGCGAGGAGGACAGCTACCAACAATGTCATCAATTTCTTCATAAAAATAAAATTTTGTTGTTTAAAACGGTACAAAGTTACCGCTATTCTTTGAAACTCGCAAGCAATTTCGGTACAAATTGCACCTGCGTACCAAGACAGACACTTCGCGACAACGGCCATCTGTCCGCTCGAAAGAGGGCAGAAAGTTCTGCGAATATTTGATGGTTTGTGAGTTGCGAAAGACTTGTTACCGTGCTTTATTATGGGAAAAGTGCAGTGAAGATAACACTTTTTTGCACTTTTTCGAGATTGTTTGTATAAAAAGTGTTATCTTTGCAACGCCTGCCTATATCGTATGGTCATTATGGACAGCGGTGGGGAGGGCACAACATAATGTAAAAAAGCGTCATTGATGCTTTGTTCTATGGCTCTCTGAAACCTGAGAAATTTCAAAGTAATAGTCATGGACATTGTCTGAAGTGAATGTTACGGGTATGCTACCTTTGTGTTCCCGGAGTGTGCAGGAGGCTAACCATGTCTTCGCGCACACTTTTGAGACACATGTAGAATACTTGCGTGGGCAGACACTCTACAGGTTCACTATTACGGGTTTTCTCAGGACCTCAGAGACGGACGTGTGGAAATGTGGATCCCACGCTTTTTCATTATTGTTGTTGACTCAAACATTTACATTTGCCTTCCTGGGGTTCGAGGGCTGTTAATGCTTAATGAAGCAATGAAGAAAATTTTTTATGTGATTCTTGTGAGTTCGTTGCTTGCAAGTTGTGCTTCGTACACGAAGAGTGGCCCCATGATGGGAGTACAGAGTAGTTCAATCAACACCTATGTGGCTGCTGATTTTGACTATGAAAATGCAAAGCGTGTAGAGGGTACAGTCGTATCAAAGAAATTGCTTGGAATTCCACTTGTGAAGAACGGCAAACGTTATTACACTGCGTCAAACCGTTACGGTAAATTTGACAAGTATGAGCAACGGGCATTGTACCGTGCCAAGGAGACAGGTGACGTAGATGTAATTCTCGAGCCCAATTTTGAAACGGAGTCTCATTGCTATTTCTTTGGCTTATTCAAAACCTACAAGGTAAAGGTTTCTGCTTGGGGTATGAACTACAAGGGACTGAAGGAGGATACGCATGGTGTAGTTAATGATATAAGATAGATTTATAATGTCTGATTAGTGCCGCATGACATCGTCACGAGATGCGGTTGTACTGGTCAGTCGAATATTGTCGATTTTTGGGAGCTTTGTGGTTGTTGCAGTTTTGCAACAACTGCAAAGCACTGTGTGACGTTGGGGGTAAGTGTTTCCCTGCATGTACGGAGGATAAAAGAAAGTGCGGCGAATATTTGATGGTTTGTGAAACTTGTCGTACCTTTACACCTGCCTAATTCAAATCGGAAATACTGTGATGAAATACGATTTCGATAAATTGATTGACCGCCGGGGAACGGCGTGTGTGAAGTGGGATTTGTGTCCTGCGCCCGATGTACTGCCGTTGTGGGTAGCCGACATGGATTTCGAGGCGGCGCCGTGTATCCGTGAGGCTCTGCAACGACGCTTGGACCACGGTGTGTTCGGTTATGTGACCTTGCCCAGTTCCTATTATCGGGCCTTGCAGTGGTGGTACGAACGTTACGGATGGACCATTGTCCGTGACCATGTAGTCCACACCATCGGTGTCGTGCCGGCCTTGGCCGCCATCGTCAAGGCGCTTACGAAGCCGGGCGATGCCGTGCTGCTCCAGTCGCCGGTCTATAACTGTTTCTTCTCGTGCATCACCGGTGCCGGGTGCGAGGTGGTAGATAGTCCGCTGGTCTATAAGGCCGCGACCTATCACATCGACTTCGAAGACTTGAAGCGTAAGGCGGCTAATCCTCGTGTGAAGCTGATGTTGCTCTGCAATCCTCACAACCCTGCGGGCCGTGTGTGGACGGAGGAAGAACTGCATAGAGTAGGGGAGATATGCGAGCGTAACGGAGTCTTCGTGGTGAGCGACGAGATTCACAACGGCCTTGCCATGCCGGGACATCGGTACACTCCCTATGCCACGATGGGTTTCCAACATTTTGCAACGTGCGTGTCGCCCAGTAAATCGTTCAACATCGCTGGTCTGCAGAACGCCGCAATGGTTATTCCCGACGACGAAGCACGCGAGAAAATCGCCACACAGATTCAGGACTTGGAGATTGGAATCGTCAATCCTTTCGGCGTAGTGGCCTTTGAAGCGGCTTATTCGCCCGAGGGCGCCGAGTGGCTCGCCCAACTCAATGAATACATTTATGCTAATTACTGCCACTTGCGTCAGTTCTTTGCCGACCATCTTCCCGAACTCACCGTCACGCGGCTCGAGGGTACTTACCTTGTGTGGGTGGAATGTTCAGCTCTTGGCTTCTCCGATTCCAAGGCGCTGGAAGCCGCTCTTCAGCAGAAGGCCCGGGTGTGGTTCAATGCCGGCCAGATGTATGCGCCTCAAGGTTCCCAGTTCCTTCGCATCAACATAGCCTGTCCGCGCGCCATATTGACCGAGGCGCTTACCCGTTTTCACGCGTATGTGCGCGCATAATTATATATAAGGTACTCAAAAAAGTACTGCAAAAACTTCCCGAAACATTTTGTTGTTCGGAAAACTTGTTGTACCTTTGCACCCGCAATCGAGCGGAAA
>JABUUA010000144.1 GCA_021443405.1 Bacteroidaceae bacterium | reverse complement strand
TCCCTGCTGACTGACTATCAGAGGGAGTTTTTCTTTTTTGCGTTCGGTGCTTCGGCTTAGGCCTCAGAAAATTCGTCCTTGCCAACACCGCAGAGCGGGCAGACAAAATCTTCGGGCAGTGCCTCAAATGCAGTGCCGGGCTCAATGCCGTTGTCGGGATCGCCCACCTCGGGGTCGTATTCCCAGCCGCAAACGTCACATACGTACTTCATAGTTTCTGTGTTTTATTAGTTAGTAGTTCTTGTTTCGCTTTCGCTTAACTGCAAAGGTAATGTATTTTTTCCGAATGACAAACTCTCGGCGTGAAATTATCTTCGCGATGGTTTAATTCAGACCCGTTCTCACTGCCATCAGCAGTCCTATCACCTCGCTGTAATTTGCTGTTCCCGAAGGGATATTGTTGCTTTGCAAGAACCAGTTGTAGAGACGCGACTGCACTTCGTCAATCACGGGATTGCGGCGCGACTGCCAATAATCGGCTTGTGTCTGTAAGTCGGCGATGACCGCGTCGTTGAGTTGCTCCCGCCATTGTGTTAGTTCTTCCTCCGTGAGCAGTTGTTGCGCATTTTGCCAGACATACGGCAACAGTCCGAAGTAACCGCTGTAATGAACGGCCGGAAGTTGGGATGAACAGCAAACCGTGTAAGCCCAGAAATTGGCTTCGGCCTCGCTGCTTACGCTCAGCAGATGCGCGGTTTCATGCGCCAACGTGAAGGCGTATTGTTGCGGAAGAAGTTCGTTGTTCAGTTGTGATTCGACCGTGAACGGTCCCATGTAACCGAGCACGCCCACGCCGCTGTACAAATCATTGAACAAAACCTTCTTCGGCCGTTGAAAGTCAGTCGGTCTTGTAAGTCCGTAATGTTCCGGTAATGTGGAATAGACAGCTTTTATATCGGTCAGAATTTCTTCCTTATCCACTTGCTCCATCTGCACATAACTGGCGTTCAGACTGTCGGTGTATTCGTGCAGAAAATCTAAGAACTCCGCCTTCTCAAAAGGAGCTGGCTTTATGGATAAGCGAGTCAGCAGAGAGTCGCGATAATAGTTGCCGCCCCACCCTACATAAAACCACGCAATGAGCCAGCCGACGATTTCCAACTCGTTCAGCAACAAACTCCATTTCTTGTCCTTTCGTCTCCAGGTAACAATGGGATAGAGCAAGAGCAACAATCCCGCTGCAATCACCACCCATTCTTCCAAAGAATAGCGGGTGAAGGACGTTAACCACGACAATCCCAGCGAGATAGCCGGATAACAATGGCGAGCATACCATTCTCCGGCGCTGGGACTGTGCCGGAGAATCACCACCCAGAGCAACAGTAAAAGTAAGAGGCAGCGACGAATGTGCTTAAATATCACTTTCTTCATGGAGTTGTCTCGTTCTGTTCTTGCTGATTTAGCTTATACATGACGCGGGCATGGTTGCGGCGGATGACGGTTTCCTCCAGTAATTCGTCCGTCTGTGCGTCGAACTTTCTGCGAATCACTTCGCCCGTTCGGAACGTCACGCCGTTTTCCTGAATGAAGCGGTCGTCCTTCGCCACAATCTGAAAGCGGAACGAGGGTGTTTCCGCCGCGCGCAATTCGCCGTGGAGTTGTACTCCGTCGGTCCAAACAAGGAGTTGAAATGTCGTGTCGGTCGTATTCCGAACTCGGTAGTCGCGGTAGTTGTAAAAGATGCTTGTCCCCGTACCGAAGGGGATGGTTCGGCGGAAATCGGGGAACAAATCCAGTCCGTCGTGGTGATGATGTTCCACAATCGTCAACTCAGAGTGCAACACCATCCAATGAATGAGGTTGGTGAACTGGCACATACCGCCCCCGATGCCTTTCGACGGTTTTCCCAGTGCGATGGTCATTCCCTCTTTGTAACCCTTTGCCGCCGAGTCTCTTCCTACGAGTCGCCAGAACGACATCACTTCGCCCGGCCGAATCAATATCCCGTTGACTTTGGGCGCGGCTATCGACAAATTCACCGCCTTGTTCTCTTGCAACTGCATGTCCACCCCACCCAGTCGGCGCCGAATCAGCGAAGCATGCTGGCAAATCACCACGGGCAGCGGTTCAAAGCTGCGCTCGGTGGCGAACTTTTCTCCGGAGAAGAAATCTGAAATCTTGCGCTGCAAGATATTCTTCTCCACCGCTATTTTATAAGTAATCGGGGCAATCTCGCTAAACATTGGGTCGGCAGTGGTTGGTCAAGCTCACGACAGTCCTCTTCTTTCTCTCATAAACTCGTCTGCAACATACAGATTTCCATAGAGGTAGAGACCAGTATTCTTGTCATGAAGGTCGGAACAAGTCTGACTCTCATAGAAGAGTTCGAGCGCTTTTGTCGGCTCAATGTTCATCCGTCGGGAAATTTCTTCGCAGATGATGCCGATGCGATTGCTCATGATGATTTCCTGTATAATAGGAGACTTTATGGGGTCGTTAGAGTTGTTCTGTTCCATGGTAGATAAGATGCTTGTCTATGATTTCTTGCCGGAGCAGGCACATCTGGTTGTTTGGTCGATGTTCAGAAAGTTTCTCCAATGCTTTCTCTTTGGTCATGAGGTCGGCCATAAAGAGGTTCAAGGTATCTACCACACGGTCGTTGGCAACACCACCCTCAATGTAGTCGTATTCCTGCCACGGACGTGCTCCGAGGCGGCTGGTAACGATAAAGTCGAGCCACTCCTCGTCGTAAGCCGCAAAAACCTTGCAACGATGGTTGGCAAGTATGGAATCTCTGTCCAGTTCATACACGTTCAGCAACGGAGGCAACTTACGTCGGTCGGCCATTCTGCCTGCCCAATCCACGGCTTGCTGACGGATGTCGGTAACGTAGAATCCTTTCCCGAAGTCGAGATGGTCTCTGCCTGCGTCATACTGCGGTGAGATGATAACATCTGTACCACCATGATATACAGTTACGTTCATTCTTTCGACTCCCATTCGTTCATAAGTTCGATGATGTCTTGGACCACATTTTCGCGACTCTCGGTGTGGAGGACATTGTAATGCGGATAGATGTAGTTCTCGATAGCGCCGATGCGTTTTAGGCGGGCATAGACTTCTTGATAACTCAGCCCCAAAGTGCGAGCCGTCGCCTCGATACATGTGGCAACGAAGGCAAGTCGAATTTGAACCGGGTTGAGCGCTATCTTATCCATATAAAGCTTTTTACTACCATCTTCGGCACAAAAATACTAAATTTTCTTGAAATTATGGAAAATTGCGCCATAAAACGTGATTTCCCCCGCTCATTCAGTTGGCGGTGCAACAAGTTTGCGCCGAAGAGAAGTTTTCCGGGGTCACTTTTTTTTGAGCGACGTGGACTGTTTCCTTTCGGCGCAAATTTACAACAAAATAACTTTATACAAGCTATGCGTCAGATTTTTTCATGAGTTTACCGAAATTGTTGTTTTTTCTTCGCCTTGGCGTCGAAGTTATAGGTGAAGGTGAGGGCGAGGTAGCGGTGGAAGGTCTCGGAGTTCTTGATGTTCTGCACCGCCTCGGCCGGCAACTGCGCCAGCAGCAAATCTTCCGTTTTTCGGCAAAGATAGTTGCTTGCCCCCGAACTGCCCACACTTCTTGTTTGCATTTCTTTGCAAACGGACTTCCGAGGCTCCGAAACGACTTTGCAAAACTTTGCATGAGGCAGCACGGGACTTCTGAAACGCTGGCATTCCACCGCAACTTTGCAGTAGGCAAAAAAGAATCCTCCCAATCTCCCCCAAAACACTGTTCCTCCCAAACTCCC
>JABUUA010000143.1 GCA_021443405.1 Bacteroidaceae bacterium | reverse complement strand
GACTATGCCTACATAATGCAGCACGGCACGCCGGGCGAGAACGGCCTGATGCAGGGCTATCTGGAGATGCTCGGCATCCCCTGCAGCAGCTGCAGCGCCTTCGTCTCAGCCATCACCTTTGACAAGTTCTCCTGCAAGAGTTATCTCCGGGACGTGGATTTCGTCAAATGCGCCAGGGATATGTTCGTGCGCAGACACGAGGTGACGGAGGACCTGCCGCAGCAGGTGGTGGACAGGCTTGGGCTGCCCGTTTTCGTCAAGCCGACCGACAGCGGCTCCAGTTTCGGCGTCACCAAGGTCAAGAGCATCGAGGGCTTCAAGGCGGCGTTCGACCTCTGCTTTTCCGAGGGCAGGACAATGCTGATTGAGGAGTCCGTCAGCGGACGCGAACTCGAATGTGCCGTCTATCGCACGGCGGACGGAAGCATAAATGCCCTGCCCGTGATCGAGATAGTCTCCGAGAACGAATTTTTCGACTACGATGCCAAATACAACGGCAAGAGCCAGGAAATCTGCCCCGCCCGCATCAGCGAAGAGGAGCGCGAACTCATTCAGGAGGCCTCCCGCAGGATTTACGGCCGTCTGGACTGCTCCGGCGTTGTCCGCATCGACTTCATCCTTGCCGAAGACGGACTCTACTTCCTCGAAATCAACACGATACCGGGTATGACCTCGGCCTCCCTGGTGCCCCAGATGGTCCGCACCGCAGGCCTGTCGATGCCCGATTTCCTCACCGACATCATCACCGTCACCTCCGGCCGTTAGTCCTTCTTGATGAACATACGGGATTTCATAAGGGAGGCGAGAGGGAGGCTTGCGGCGGTTTATCCGGGGGAGGAGGCCGCAGCGATTGTGTCTCGTCTCTGCCGGGACTTATGCGGAATTTCCCCTCAGAAGCACATCCTGGAGCCCCTGTGGGAACTTTCCGAGGCCCCGCTCAAGGCGCTTGAGACAGCCTTGGATCGTCTGGAGGACGGGGAACCCCTGCAATATGTACTGGGCTGGGAAGAGTTCTGCGGCCACCGTTTCAGGGTCAGTCCCGCCGTGCTCATTCCCCGGCCCGAAACCGAGGAACTCGTCCGCCACATCTGTGCGGCGGCATCGGGAATCCCTCACCCCACCGTGCTTGACCTCTGCACGGGCTCGGGCTGCATCGCCTGGAGCCTTGCAGCGCTCCTTGCCGCCCGGGTGACTGCCGTCGACATTTCAGCCGATGCCCTGGCCCTCGCGTCCGCGCAGGACATACCCTGTCCTCAGGACGCCGGCGTGAGATTTCTGGAGCGGGACGTGCTGCAGCCCGGGAGCCTTGACGACCTCGGCACCTTCGACATTCTCGTCAGCAACCCGCCTTATGTGCGTGAGAGCGAAAAGGCTGCGATGCGCGCCAATGTCCTCGACCACGAGCCTGCGCTGGCCCTTTTTGTTCCCGACTCCGACCCCCTCCGCTTCTACTGGGCCATAGCGCGCATAGCCGCCTCCCACCTTACCCCCGGCGGCCTGGGGATGGTGGAAATCAACGAGGCGCTGGAGGACGAGCCCGAGCTCATCAACAAGGACGCCTATGCCAACTGGATTATGAAGGTGGAACTGTCAGACGCCTCGGAACTGGACAACCTGATGGACGCCACCGCCTACGACGCGTTCTGCAAGGAGTAAGACAAGGAGACTCACCTCCCAACCCAAGACACTATGCACAGATATTTTCCACATACCGACTCCGACATTCAGGAAATGCTGAAGGTGTGCGGACTCTCGTCGCTCGACGACCTCTACAGCGAGGTGCCGGAGGAGATTCGCTTCAAGGGCGAATACGACATCCCGGAGGCCATGAGCGAACTGGAGCTCCGCAGGCATTTCAGCGAGATGGGGGCGAAGAACCGACTGCTCACATGCTTTGCCGGCGCCGGTTGCTACGACCATTACACGCCCTCCATCATCCCGTCGCTGATTCAACGTTCAGAATATCTCACGAGCTACACGCCCTATCAGGCCGAAATCTCGCAGGGAACGTTGCACTACATCTTTGAATTCCAAACCATGATGAGCCGACTGACGGGGCTCCCCGTCTCGAACGCTTCGATGTACGACGGCGCCACCGCCACCGCCGAAGCGGCCATGATGATGATGGCCACCGCCAAGAAAGCCGACTGCGTGCTGGTCTCGGCCACCATGGACCCCAAGGTGCGGCGCGTCATCGACACGTATGCCCACTTCCACGGCTTCGCGGTGAAGACCATCGCGGCGGAGAACGGCGCCACTTCCGCCGCCTCGCTGCAAGCCTTGCTGGCTGAGGGAGGCGCTGCCGGCGCCATCGTGCAGCAGCCCAACTGCTTCGGCATCATCGAGGACTTCACGGGCTTCGCCGATGCCTGTCACGAGCAGAAAGCGCTGCTGGCCATCAACAGTGTGATTGCCGACCTCGCCCTGCTGAAGACGCCGGGCGAGTGGAACGCCGACATCGCCATGGGCGACGGCCAGAGCCTCGGCATACCGATGTCGTTCGGCGGTCCCAGTGTGGGTTACATGTGCTGCACGGAAAAACTGATGCGCAAGATGCCGGGCCGCATCGTGGGACAGACGCTCGACACCAAGGGACAGCGCTGCTACGTGCTCACACTCCAGGCCCGCGAGCAACACATTCGCCGCCAGAAGGCCACCTCCAACATTTGTTCGAACCAAAGTCTTATGGCTCTCTTCGTCACCATCTACTGCTCCGTGATGGGCAAGGAGGGACTGAAGGAGGCCGCACGCCTGTCGTACGCCGGCGCCCACTACCTGGCAGAACAACTGTGCAAGGCCGAGGGCGGGGCGTTCCGACTCAAGTACGACCGCCCGTTCTTCAATGAGTTCTGCGTGGAATACAGCGGTGACCTCGACGCACGGATACAGCAATGCATCGACGCCGGCGTGCTGCCCGGCGTGAAGACCGACGACAACACCCTCATGATTGCCGTCACCGAGAAGCGCTCGAAACAGGAAGTTGACAACCTTATTAACCTTCTGACACAATGAACAACAGGCTCTACAATAAACTTATCTTCGAACTTTCGAAAGAAGGACGCAAGGGTGTGGCGCTGCCCAAGAACGAGTTTGGCGACTACGCTCCTTGCTCGTCTGTGTTGAGAGGCAAGGACGCAGCGCTTCCTGAGTGCGACGAACTGACCGTGGTGCGCCACTACACCAACCACAGCGCCAACAATTTCGGCGTGAACAACGGCTTCTATCCGTTGGGTTCCTGCACCATGAAGTACAATCCACAGATAGACGAGGAACTGGCCGCCCTGCCCCAATTCACGGGACTCCACCCTGCCCAGCCGGCCGACACTTGCCAGGGAGCGCTCGACATCTACGAGAACTTGCAGCAGATGCTGGCCCATCTGACCGGTTTGTCGCGCTTCACGCTCAGTCCCTTCGCGGGAGCACATGGTGAACTGACGGGTCTGATGGTCATCCGCGCCTGGCACGAAAGCCGCGGCGAGCACCAGCGTACAAAAGTAATTGTCCCCGACTCGGCCCACGGAACCAACCCCGCCTCGGCAGCCGTCTGCGGACTCGACATCGTGGAGGTGAAGAGCACGGCGGAAGGACTCGTGGACGTGGAGCATCTGAAGACGCTGCTCAACGACGAAGTTGCCGCCATGATGATGACCAACCCCAACACTTTGGGCTTGTTCGAGCCGGACATTCCGGAGATTCAGCGCCTTGTGCACGACTGCGGCGGCCTGATGTACTACGACGGCGCCAACCTCAACCCCATGCTCGG
>JABUUA010000142.1 GCA_021443405.1 Bacteroidaceae bacterium | reverse complement strand
AACTGATGCAGCAGCTGTTGCAGGAGAAAACGTCGCTGGCCGTGGTCGTCGATGAGTTCGGCGGCACCAACGGCATTGTCAGCCTCGAGGACCTTATAGAAGAAATCCTTGGCGACATCAAGGACGAGCACGACAAGGAGGACTATGTGGCCAAAGACCTTGGCAACGGCGAGTATGTCCTCTCGGCGCGACTCGAGATAGAGAAGGTGAACGAGCGCTTCGACCTCGACCTGCCCGAAAGCGACGACTACATGACCGTGGGCGGTCTCATCCTTCACGAATACCAGAGTTTCCCGAAGCTCAACGAAGTGGTGAAGTTCGGTCACTGGGAGTTCAAAATCGTAAAGAACACCGTCACCAAGATAGAACTTGTCCGCCTTAAAGTCGTGGGCGAGTAAGGATTTTCCTGATTTGTTGCTTGTCTTTGCGTTTTTTTTCGTATCTTTGTGCGCTATTATGCATATTCAGGAAGAAAACAAAATAAAAAATTATACAACAAATGGCAGCAATTCAAAAAATTAGAAGCTACGGTGTGGTGTTAATCTCCATCGTTGGTATCGCTTTGTTCGCCTTTATTGCCGAGGAGTTGGTCCGCGCCCTTTCGGGCGCCAACAATGCCAGCCGCCAGGTAGTGGGTGAAATCTACGGCGAGAACGTCAACTATCAGGAGTTCAACGACCTGGTTACCGAGTACGAGAATGTAGTAAAGATGAGCAACGGCGGTCAGAACCTGACCGAGCAGCAGTCTATCCAGCTCCGCGACCAGCTCTGGCAGTCGTACACCGAGCAAAAGATTATGGAGCACGAGGCCGAAGCGCTTGGTTTGCGCGTGACCGACGCCGAAGTGCAGAGTCTCATCAACACCGGCACAAGTCCCGTGTTGCGCAGCACTCCCTTCGTCAACCAGCAGACGGGCATGTTCGACGTGAACATCCTCAACCAGTTCCTCACCAACTACGACGAGGTGATGAACAACCCCGAGATGCCGGCTCAGCAGAAGGAATACTTCGACCAGATGATGCAGTACTGGAAGTTCATCGAGAAGCAGATCCGCAACACGGCGCTCTCGGCCAAGTACAACAGCCTGCTCAGCTCGTGCATGATCACCAACCCCGTGGCCGTTCAGGCCGAGATTGACGCCCGCGGCACCGAGAAGAGCATCCTCATGGCCGCCCTGCCCCTCGCCACGGTGAAGGACATCACGCCCACCGAGAGCGAAATCAAGGCTAAGTACGAGGAACTGAAGAAACAGTACCCCGAGGCCTTCGACATGCAGGAGGAGGCTCGCAGCATCAAGTACATCCTCGTCCCCGTCACCGCCAGCAAGGCCGACACCGAAGCGCTGGAAGCCGAGCTCAACGAGTACAAGGACAGCCTGCAGAGCACCGACAACATCAGCAACATCGTCCGCGAGTCACGTTCTCTCGTGACTTACAACGGTCTGCCCGTTGCCAAGACCTCACTGCCCCGCGACATCGCCAACGAGATTGACAGCATGGCGCCCGGAAGCATCAAGGGCCCCTACACCAACACCAACGACAACACCATGAACGTGATTGCCTACCTCAGCAAGGTGCAGCAGCCCGACTCAGTGGAGTACAGCCAGATTGTGGTGAGCGGCACCGACGCCAAGGCAACCGCCACGGCCGACAGCATCCTTGCTGCCGTTCAGGCCGGAACGCCCATGGACACCATCGCCAAGAAGTACAACCAGTCAGCAGCAGCCCGCTGGCTGACCTCTGCCGCCGTTGACGGCCAGCAGTTGTCGGGCGACGACCGCGCTTACGTCGAGACGCTCCTCACCACGCCCGCCGGCACGGTGAAGAAGGTGACCGCCACCGGCGCACAGATTATCGTGAAGGTGACCGACCGCCGCAACATGATTGACAAGTATCAGGTGGCCGCCATCAAGCGCACCATCGACTTCAGCGACGAGACGCACAGCGAGGCTTGGAACAAGCTCAGCTCGTTCCTCGCCGCCAACACCAAGCAGGAAGACATCGAGGCCAACGCTCAGAAAGAGGGCTACACCGTCACTCCCGCCCAATACATCTCGAGCGCCGACCACTACATCGCCGGCACTCCCGGCACCACTGAGGCCTTGCGCTGGGTGTTCAACGCCAAGAAGGGCGACGTTTCGGAACTGCTCGACTGCGGTAACGGCAACGACCACATGATTGTTGTCATGCTCACCGACATCCACAAGAAGGGCCTCCGCGCCATCGACGACGCCAGTCTCAAGGGCGAACTCGAGGACCGCGTCATCCGTGACAAGCAGGCCGCCGCTCTGCTGGAGAAGATGCAGGGCGCCAAGAGCGTGGCCGACGTGGCCAAGATGGAGGGCGCCGTCACCGACACCATCCAGCACATCACCTTCGCCGCTCCCGTCTTCGTGCAGAAGCTCGGCGCACAGGAGTTCGCGCTCACGGGTGCTGTGGCAGGAGCCAAGGACAAGAGCTTCGTGAGCGGCGTCCGCGGCAACAATGCCGTGTATGCTTTCCAAGTGCTCAGCACCACCAAGCAGAGCGCACAGGCCGACAAGGAGCAAGTGGCCAGTCAGCTCACTTCGCAGAACGCCGGCATCCTGCGCAACGCCATGAACTTCCTGCGTCGCAAGGCAGCGATTGTGGACAACCGCTACAAGTTCTACCAGTAATCCCGATTCCATCCCCATTTAATAAAAGAGGTGCGCGCACGCGTGCCTCTTTATTTTTTCTGCCCCATCCTTTGGTTATTCCGCAAAAAGGAAGTAACTTTGCAGTCGCATTACAGCACATTCCTTGGGGTCGACATGGATTTGACAGCAGGATGGTATGTTGTGTAAGCACGCAGAGAGTTGGCGGCCGCTCTCTATAATCTCTGACTTCCGACTAATTAACTGGCGAAAACACTTACGCTCTCGCTGCCTAACTGAAGTACAGTAAGTTACTGGCTTAATCCCGGCACCAGGTGCTGGGACGAGATGTCACCCAGAGGCTGTCGCTCCGAAGCGCTCTGAACCGGTGGCACAGCAAAATCGGAGATAGCCCACGGCGGCCTCGAGCCGCGGGTGAAGACTAAGAGGCTAAGGTGCGGATTGGTGGTCTGGGTCTTGTCTGCACACGAAAACCGAAGGCCAGAATAAGCGTGTAGAAAGCACAGGATGTCCCTGTTTGGACGAGGGTTCAATCCCCTCCGGCTCCACCAACATTGCAGCGCACTGATGATGTTCCGTCGTCAGTGCGCTGTTGCTTTGGGGGGGGACACACTCTTTGTTTCAATGAAACATGAAACACGAGATGGGGGGTCTTATACTTTCTGATACGTCGTCTCGCTCACCTTCTCAATCTTCCCGCGGCTCATATAGACCGACAGGAGCCGGTGGGGCTCACGCATGCAGCCCATGCGGAGGACGGCCTCGGTGAACTGCTCTATGGTGAACCTGACGGGCATCTGGTGCAACGGCGAATTGTGTGCAACAAATTTCTTTATCCGTTCCTCCTTGAACAACTGGTCGGCCTGCTCTTTGAACAGATTCAGCTTGCACCACATGAGGTAGCGGAAGGCCCAGTCGGCAAACGACTCGAACTCGCGCTCCCACGTCAGTCCGTTGGCGAGGTAGAGGACAATCACCTTCTTGATGACGCTCACCTTCGTGCGCCAGGCGTAGGAAATCCACGCTTGGTCGCCCGTCTCCTCAAATTCCTCTTTTATCATCTCGTCCATCTTCTGTTCCAGTTCGCTCACTTCCTTGAACCGGGCGGGGATGTCGCGGCCGAAGGCGTCCTGCTCGTTCTGGAACGACGTGAGGCGGTCGATGTAGGG
>JABUUA010000141.1 GCA_021443405.1 Bacteroidaceae bacterium | reverse complement strand
GAGGAATGCGACAAGCAGTTATCCATCCCATTTCAGCTTTTGCTTACACTTTGAGCAAAAGGTCGCGTTTGTGCTTTCTTTTTGCCGACGAATTCCGGACGAAATTATGAGTGAAATAGAACGAGCCAGCCCTTGAAAGGAGTCATTAGGACGTCTGAAATCGGGTTTCGCGGTGACCCCACACAGGTCATGCGCACGTCTGCGACGATTCTTCTAAGAAAAAATGGTGATTCGTCCAGACGAATTGACTCACTCGACCGCATGTCTTTGCCGATTTTTCGGCATGTTTGCGGATGTCTCTCCAGTCAACAATTTCCAATCGTCTCATTATCAGCCACCCATTTTCCGCACAGACGTCGCGCAGACGCGGGCGACCGCTCGCAATTTTATTTTGCGGTCTCCCGGCATCGTCTGCGTTTTGACATTTTGTCAATCGGAGGAGTCCGTTCAGTCCTCCAGACGCCACCAATCGAGGTTGCAGAGATGGGGACCCTTGCGCCCGCTGAAAACGAGGAAAAGGTCGTGAACGCCCTCGGGAACCGTCGCCATGCCGGTGAACTCCTGCCACTCGTTCCAACCGCCCGTGCCCGCAACTTTCACCTCGCCCAACTTGGCGCCGGCGATGCTGTCGCAGTGCAGTTCCACGGTGCCGCCGCGCAGTCCGCTTGCCGCCGCCATACGAAGGGTCTTCTGTCCGCCCTTGCCGAAGTCCACGGCACGCAACTTGATGTAGTCGCCGTTGTGGGTCTGCGTCACATACACGCCCGTCTTGGCGTGCTGTTCCGTGCGCAATCCCTTGCTGAAAGCCATGGTTTCAGCCTCCACGCGCTGGTAAGGGTTGAGGGTCGCAATGGGTTGCACGCCTTCTTCCGTGGGTGTGATGGTGGGCAGCGTGCCGTCTTTGTTCCACTTGAACTCCTCGACGGCCACCGAACGACCGAATCCGCCGCCTCCGGGGAGCTTGCCCGTGTGGTAGAAGAAGTAGTCGTGACCGCGGAACGAAGCAATGCCCGCGTGGTTGGTGAACGAGCCTGTGTCGCTCAGCGGCATGACCTCACCCATGTATTCATAGCCTTCCAAGGGCTTCTTGCTGCGGGCGTATGAGATGCGCTCCGGGATGCCGCCGGCCGCATACATCAGATAATAGTACTTGCCCCGCTGCATGAGCCACGGCCCTTCCGTGTAGCCGCAGTGGGCGGGCGCGTCGGGTCGGCGCTTGGGACCGGGGCCGAACGCCTCCACCGTCATGTCCATCACCTTCACGTCGCCGTCCAGCGAAATCATGTCGTCGTTGAGCTTGGCGCAATACACGCGCGGATTACCCCATGCAATGTAGGCATCTCCCTTCTTGTCGATAAGCACGGTGGGGTCGATGTGGTCCCACGAACCATTCTCATACAAAGGCTTGCCGAGGGGGTCGTGAAAGGGGCCCGTGGGCGAGTCACCCACAGCCACGCCGATGGCCATGCCGCCGGAGAGACGGCTGTGCAAGGGGACGTAGAAGTAAAATTTCCCGTTGCGCTCCACACACTGCGGCGCCCAGGCGCGGTCGTCGCCCCACGCGAAGTCCTCGATAGCCAGTGGCGACCCGTGGTCGGTCCAGTTGACCATGTCGGCGGTGCTATACACGCGCCACTCTTGCATCCAGAAGAAGTCGGCGCCGTCCTCGTCGTGTCCGGTATAGACATACAGACGGTCGCCGCTCACCATGGGCGCGGGGTCGGTGGTGAAACAGGTTTGCACAATGGGGTTCTGGGCGTTCGCCGTGGCGGCCATCGCCATCAGGAAGCTGAAGAATAGGCTCTTTTTCATAGGTTCTACGTTTGTCTGTACCACAAAGATACTGAAAAAAAGACAAACACAAAGCATCGGCACGGAAAAAGCGACCGCCCACGGCGACATTTCCGCCCCGTCGCTTCTTCCCTTGCCCCGCGACGAACGACGCCCGGCTCTATGGCGACGAAATGACGACGTTTGCCTGAAATTTTCGACACAACGGGCCGCAGTTGTGCTGTTTTCGCTATTTTTTTCGTATCTTTGTACCGAAAATTAAGATAAGAATATGACTGAATTGGAACTGAAGTATGGTTGCAATCCCAACCAGAAGCCCTCACGCATCTACATGGAAGAGGGTGAGTTACCCATCACCGTGCTGAACGGTCGTCCCGGTTACATCAACTTCCTCGACGCGCTGAACAGTTGGCAGTTGGTGCGCGAACTGAAGGCTGCCACGGGTCTTCCCGCCGCCGCTTCGTTCAAGCACGTAAGTCCTGCCGGCGCCGCCGTGGGCCTTCCCTTGAGCGATACGCTGAAGAAGATTTATTTCGTGGACGACGCTCCCCTGCCTCTCACGCCCATTGCTTCGGCTTATGCCCGTGCCCGCGGCGCCGACCGCATGAGTTCTTACGGCGACTTCATTGCGCTCTCCGACACGTGCGACGAGGCCACCGCCCGTCTCATCAACCGCGAGGTGTCGGACGGCATCATCGCTCCGGGCTACACTCCCGAGGCGCTCGAGGTGCTGAAAGCCAAGCGCAAGGGCACTTACAACGTGATTCAGATTGACCCCGCCTATCGTCCCGCCCCCATCGAGCGCAAGCAGTGCTTCGGCATCACCTTCGAACAGGGCCGCAACGAGATAGACCTCGCCGACGACGCCTTGTTCCAGAACATCCCCACCGCCAACAAGGAGTTCACGCCCGAGGCGAAGCGCGACCTCATCATCGCACTCATCACCCTCAAATATACGCAGTCCAACTCGGTTTGCTACGTGAAGGACGGCCAGGCCATCGGCATCGGTGCCGGTCAGCAGAGCCGTATCCACTGCACCCGACTGGCGGGTCAGAAGGCCGACATCTGGTGGATGCGCCAGCATCCCCGCGTGATGGCACTGCCCTTCGTGGAGGGAATCCGCCGCGCCGACCGCGACAACACCATCGACATCTTCATCGGTCCTGAGTGCGACGACGTGTTGCGCGAGGGCGAATGGCAGAAGTTCTTCACCGAACGACCCGAACCTCTGACCGAACAGGAAAAGAAAGAGTGGCTGGCACAAAACACCAACGTGTGCCTCGGCTCGGATGCTTTCTTCCCCTTCGGCGACAACATCGAGCGCGCTCACAAGAGTGGCGTGCAGTATGTGGCCCAGGCAGGTGGCAGTGTGCGCGACGACCATGTCATCGAGACATGCGATAAATACGGCATCGCCATGGCCTTCACCGGCGTTCGTCTGTTCCACCATTAATGCCCGACATCCCCATGGCAGCATTCGGAGGCGACGACATCGATGCCGTCATTCAAGGCGGCATCACCTTCCGCGCCGGGGCCAAGACGCCCAAGGCGCCGGAGGGAGCGAAGGTGAAGACCAAGGCTAAGAAGAAACAATACATTACGGGCGCTCACGGAAGCGGTTCTGCCAAGATGAAGGCAGAAATACGTCGCAAGCGAGCCAACCGACATAAATGAACAGAAGATGGCGACGGCATGCTTGATTCCCATAGTCAGAGATGGCAGGTCGGTGTTTATCATCGTCTTTGTCATCATACTGTTGATTCCGTTATTACGAACCGTTCACGAGATTTCTCAAGCGATAAAATCCAAGGACCGCGAATGGATTAAGGCAGTCGTGCTGAAGACGCTGATTATTTCATTGCTCGTAGCAGTCCTACTCTTCTTGTTCTTCCGAAGACTTTCCCTGTAAATCAGGGGCAAACCTGCCGACGGCGTCCGGCATTTGACGTCATTTTTGAGCGCCGGAGGGAACGAAAGCTGCTGCGAGTGACGGCGATTCGTTCCCCCTTTTTTTGGCCCCGCATCGTCCGTCAGGCT
>JABUUA010000140.1:4355-8217 GCA_021443405.1 Bacteroidaceae bacterium | reverse complement strand
GTACGGGGCGCAACAGCGTGGCGTCGGGGTGCAGAAAGTCGCCGATGTCGGTGGGGGTGTTCGTGGGTTCCGGGAACGGGAACTGCGCCATTTCAGCGGCGGTTTTCCCGTATTGACACACGATATAGACCCGCTCGCGGTGCTGCGGGATGCCGAACTGGTGGGGCGAGAGAATGGCCATGCTCACCCCATAGCCTAACTGCTGCAGGTGCTCCTGCATGATGGCCCACGTGCGACCGCCGTCGTGGTGGAACAGTTGCTTCACGTTCTCGAGCAGCAGATAGGTGGGCCGGTGAAACGCAGCGACGCGGCACACCTGCCGAAACAGGTTGCCGCGTCCCTTCTCGTCGTCGAAGCCTTCCTTCTTGCCCGCCAGCGAAAAAGGCTGGCACGGAAAGCCTGCGCACAGTATGTCGTGGGCGGGAATGTCCTCCACCGCCACCTTTGTGATGTCGCCGGCAATGGGTGTGCCGGGAAAGTTGACGGCGTAGAGGCGTCGCAACTTCTTGGCCGACTCACAAGCCCACACGCACTCGTGTCCCAAGTGCGCCAGGGCCAGATGGAAGCCCCCAAGGCCGGCAAAGAGGTCGATAAAGGTCATGTGGCGGTCGGTGGTTGGGCCCGCAGCCTCGGTCACCCGCAGAAGCGAGCGCTCGCAGGCCGGGACGACGGGGTGACTACTCGCCCAGCACCTCTCGAATCAAGTGGTCGGCGTGCCCCCACTTCTCGATGAGGAACAGCACATAGCGGATGTCCACGCCGATGCAGCGCTGCAAATCGGGGTCGAACGAAATGTCGCCCGCCATGGCTTCCCAGTTTCCGTCGAAGGCCAGACCGATGAGTTCGCCCTTGCCGTTGAACATGGGACTGCCCGAGTTACCGCCCGTGATGTCGTTGTTCGACAAGAAGCACAGATGCAAGTCGCCCGTGCGCTTGTCGGCATAACGGCCGAAGTCGCCCCGTTTCATCAGTTCCACAATGTCGGCTTCCAGCTTGTAGTCGGCCACCTCGTCCTGTCGGGCTGCCTTCTCGAGCAGCGACGCCGAGGCCGTATAGTAGTCAAAGTGGTTGCCTTGCGACGTGTAGTCCTGGATGTAGCCGTAGCTCAGTCGCATCGAGAAGTTGGCGTCGCTGTAGTGCGCCGCTTCCTGCTCCATCTCCAGCAACGCCTGTGTGAGCAAGTGTTCGTTGTAGTTTATGCGTTTCGAAGCCGCGGTGATGTCGGCGCGCAGTGCCTTCATCTTGGCATCCACGGCCTCCACATAAGCGGCCGAGAGAGTGCTGTCGGCAAACACGGCCTTGGCATAGGCCTTGCAGTCGCCCTGATAGTCGCGGTCAATCACCGAGTAGAAATCGGGCAGATACCTGGCCGGCACCTGCTGGCGATAGTTGTCGGCGAGGGTGGCGAGCACTTCCTCGTCCATCTCCCGCACATAGTCTTTGTCGTCGAAACCAGGCTGCACAGCACGATAGAGCTCGGCGCCGCGCATAAACGTCTCGTTGAAGAACATCATGGCGCGCACGGCGTCGAAGCGGTTGGCGTAGTCGGCCTTAAGCTGCGGCAGCATGTCGCCGAATCGGTTCTGCAGACTGGCGTCGTCGGCCATCCAGTGCAGGATGTTCTGTTCTATGGTCTCCTTCTCCCCGATGACGTCGAGGTCCTGCACGGCCTTGTTCATGCCGATGGAGTTTTTCCAGTAGTTCGACGACTGGGCAAACTTGGCGGCATACTTGATGGCCACGGAGCGGTCGTCCTTCATCCAGCGTTTCCAGACGTCCTGCTTCTTGCCGCGCACGTCAATCATGGCGGCGTTGATGGCCTCGGTACGCTCATGAATGCCGAACGACGACAGGTAGCGGTCCGTGCTTCCGGGGAAGCCCACGGTCATGCAGTAGTCGCCGGGCTGATAACCCGCGGTGCTCACGCGAACGAAATGCTTGGGCGTCAGGGGTTGGTTGTCCTTGCTGTAGTCGGCGGGCTGGCCGTCCTTGTCGGCATAGATGCGGAACACGCTGAAGTCGCACGTCTGGCGCGGCCACATCCAGTTGTCGGTGTCGCCGCCGAATTTGCCCACGGTCTCCGTGGCGGTGAACACCAGACGGATGTCGGTGTACGTGGTGTAAATGCTCGCGTAAAAGGCATTTCCGGTGTAATACGACTTCACCAAGCAGTACTTACCGGGGTTCGCGGCCGTATATTCTTGCTCCACGGCGCTCATCACCGAGTCGAGTTTGTCGTTGGACAAGCCGTTCATGGCGCGCATGACGCGGCTCGTGCAGTCCTCGGTGCGGTCGAGGAAGCGCACGAACAAACCTTCGGCGGGCAGTTCTTCCTCGTGACTGCGGGCCACGAAGCCGTTCTTCAGGATGTCGCGCTCCGGTGTGGAGAGTTGTTGGATGGCGCTGTAGCCGCAGTGATGGTTGGTGAACACCAGTCCGTCGCGGCTGACCACCACGCCCGAACAGAAGTCGCCGAAGTCCACCACGGCGTCCTTGAGGCTCACGCCCTCGGGGTTGTAGAGCTGGCGAGGCGTGAGTTGCAGTCCCAGCTCCTTCATAATGCGGGCCGTTCGGTCGTCGATGCGGTTGAGCATCCACATACCTTCGTCGGCACGGGCCACGGTTGCCATGAGCAACAGGGCCAATAGAAGCATCTTTTTCATCGTATTTCTTTGTCTGTTCACCGAGGCACGGTTGCCCCAGTGACTGCGTTATTTCTTCTTTTTCTTGGGGAAGCGGCGGGCCCATCCCTCCTCGCTGAAGTCGGGTTCCTCGCCCACGAAACCGTCGGCGTCGGGCATTTCGGCGTGCTTTCCCTTCTTGACCTTGCTGGGTTTTCCGGGCGTGAGGAACTGCATCCAGTCGCTCTTGGTGTACGAGCGCTGGGGCGTCTCGGCGTGGTCGTGCTTCTCCTTGCGTGACTTTCGCTCGGCGGAGCGCTTCTCACGGTCGGCATTGCGCTTGCCGCGCTCCTCCTTCCGCTTGCCTCCGGGCTCTTCTCCTTCGGGACTCGCTTCCTCGCAATCGATGGTGCGGCCCTTCACGCGCTTGCCTTTCAAGGCTTTTATCACGCGGTCGGCATCTTCCTCCGCCACTTCCACGAACGAGAAGTTCTTGAGCAGGTCGATGCGTCCCACCTCCACTTTGTCGCCTTTCACGTTGTCGTTGATGAGCTTGATGAGTTCCTTGGCATAGAAGCCGTCCATCTTGCTCAAGGTGAGGAACAATCGCTTGTAACCCGCCTCGGGAGTGCGGTCGCCCTTCTTCTTGCGGTCGCGGGGCGCTTTCTCGCCGCGCTCCGAGCGCTCGTCCACGCTCTGTATCTCGGGGGCGTTGGCGTAATACTGCAGGAAACGACCGAACTCGCGGCTCAGCACGCGCTTGATGAGGTCCTCCTTGTCGAGCCATTCCCAGCGGCGGTTCACCTCCTCCATGAAGGGAGCGATGTCGTCCTCGTCCACCTCCACGCGCTCGATTTCGTCAATCACGTGGTAGAGTTGCTTGCCGCAGATTTCCTTGGGCTCGGGCAGAGTGCCCTTCACGAACTGCTTGCCGATGGTCTTCTCCACCAGTCGGATGCGGCCTTTCTCGCGCCCATGCACGATGCAGATGCTCGTTCCCTTCTTGCCGGCACGGCCGGTGCGGCCCGAACGGTGGGTGTAGTTTTCCGTGTCGTCGGGCATTCCGTAGTTGATGACATGCGTGAGGTCGTTCACGTCCAGTCCGCGCGCCGCCACGTCGGTGGCCACCAGGAGCTGGGTGCGGTGCTGGCGGAACTTCTGCATCGTGAGGTCGCGCTGCTGCTGACTCAGGTCGCCGTGCAGTGCGTCGGCGTTGTAACCGTCGCGAATGAGCAAGTCGG
>JABUUA010000140.1:2650-3871 GCA_021443405.1 Bacteroidaceae bacterium | reverse complement strand
AGATAGCGCGAGAAGCCTTCGAGGTCGTCGGCAATCTGCAGGCAGAGCTCGCGGGTGGGCGAAAGAATCACGGCCTTCAGTCCCTTGGCGTCCTCGCCTTCGGGGGCGGGTGTGTGGGACAAGAGGTGCAGCAGCGGCAGACCGTAAGCCGCCGTCTTGCCCGTTCCCGTCTGCGCCAGCGCCACGAGGTCGCCCTCGCTGCTCTCCTGCGTGAGGTAGGGAATCACGGCCTCTTGCACGGGCATCGGGTGTTCGTATCCCTGTTCTTCAATGGCCCGCAACAGTTCGTCGCAGAGGCCTAATTCGTTGAATGAAATCATCGTTCTTGTATTTTCCGAGTGCAAAGGTACGGCAAAGAGGAGAAAAAAACAAACCGACGCTTTGTTTTTTCGCGGTTGCATAGACTTCTCCACTGACTTCTCCACTGACGCTTTGCACACCGCTCACATTCGGGTTGACTCCCCGACGGGCTGGGTATTCTTTTTTTTCTGGGAGTTCTGGGAGTTTTGGGAGCAACTGACAAACTGCCCCGAACCTTTCGGCCCGGGGCAGCGTTATCTATGCGGTGTACGCGTGATTCTTATTCTTCTTCGTCGTCGAAGTCGTACTGACGGCGAGAGAGTCCGTCACCAGGTCCGGCTTCGCCATTGCCTAATGACATGGCGATGATGGCGTGGAGTTCAACCTCGGTCACTACGGTTTCGGGTTTCTTATATGCCTTCATAGTTATGCTTGTTACTTAATAGTTTTCTTACCATTGATGATGTAGATGCCCTTCACGGCCTTCTGCACGCGGCGGCCCTGCAGGTCGAAGATGACTTTCTCGGCCTTGTCGCCGGCAATACTCTGCACGGCATCGGTCTCGTCGAAGTAGAATGCCTTGATGCTGCCGCCAGCGGGAACTGACAGGTAGGCGCGGTTCTTGCGTACATAAGGACGAGCAGCCCCTTCTGCGCTGCCCACCTGATAGAAGGCTACAATATCATTGTTCTTCTGGAGCAGATAGTCGCCTACGGGAACCTGCGTATCGACGTAAACACCCGTGAGCAGACCTTCGGTATAAGTGTCCTGGGTGGCCACGCTCTGACCATTGAAGGTTTCATTAACAGTCGTTTCGCTGTTCACCATCACGGGAGTGTTGGCAGGAATGGTAGTTGTCACTTCCTCCAAGGTGAGCGTGCCGCTCTCCTCAACGCCCGTCACCTTGCTGGCCGTAACGCC
>JABUUA010000140.1:0-1764 GCA_021443405.1 Bacteroidaceae bacterium | reverse complement strand
ATCGGTGTCCACAAACTTCAACGTGTATTTACCGGTCGGCAACATCGTCACGACAGCGGGAACGCCATACTTGTCCACCACTGCCTCAGTACCCCAGGCAGCGCCACGGCTCAAGAAGCCTTTCGATGCATCGTTGTAGAAGAAGTAGGTTCCGTTAGCCACAGCACCCGTATTGAGGGTTATAGAGACGGCTTCGTTAGCAGCCATCACGTCGCCAGCAGCATTCTTATAACCAAATACATTGGCAGGAATAGAAAGCGTGTAAGCCTTGCTGAGCGACAGTGTCACTCCCTCGAAGGTGGCTTTAAGAACCTTTCCTTCTGCAGACAGCGTGCCATTGACCGTCTGGCCATCCGCGCTGAAAGTAGCCTGAGCCGTGCCGTCCACCATACCCAGCACTGCCTCGTCATCATTCGTCGATGCGTTTGCGTAAGTCATGGTAAACGTGGTCAACTCTGTTACATACTCACCATCCGCGTGACTGAGCACTGCAGCATTCAGGGCATATTCCTTATTAGCGGGAGACACCTTCAAGGTCTGTGCCGAGGCACTCTTGAAATAATAAGTGCCCGCTGTGAGCGTAAGAGGAGAAGTAAACTGGTTGCCCGTGGCTGTTGTGAGGTTTTGGTTGCCGTCAGTAGTATAGACAACATCCGTCAACGCAGAACCAGCCGTGAAGGCATAATCGCCGTCCACTCCGATTTCATACTTATACCAAACGCCAGCGTCCACGCTGCTGCCATTATTCAATGCCTCTGCGCTGGTAGCGAGCGTCTCGCCAAGATAATACAGACGGACATTATCCACAATCGACCAGTCGTTGCCAACAGCAACAGACTTCGCAAAGGTAATCTTCACCTTGCCATCCGTCACATTAGCCAGAGGCAGTGTGTTCAAGTAGTTATCCTCTGAGGCAGAGAATATAGCAGATACATTTCCCTGTGAATTGGGCACATACTTGTCACTGCCCGAACCGGTGTTTTTCGCACTCCACGCTCCATCTTGAGCGTCCTTACCGCCTTCCCAAACATACATAAGAGGCAGTTCGGCATCATTCACGGTGAGCTTTAGGTTCTGAGCACCCGATGCATCATTGCCGCCAGGACGATAAAAGCCTTGAACCGTCACCTTATAGGCGCCGTTGGGCAGGTCGCTAATTTCCTGCGAAGCGGAGAAGGTTCCATTCCACTGCTGCAAGTTGAAATTGGCGTTGTCGCCCGCAGCCTTGCAATCACCACCATTAGCACTAACCGTCCAGCCTTTCTTTTCAGCATTACGGCTAAAATTAGGATTCGTGATAACGGCTGTCACCTCGACGGGATTCGTCAGTGAAGCACTGCCGACTGCTGCATTCAGATATTCGGCTCGGGTGACGAATTTCCAAATACTATTAGAATTCGTAGGCAGAGTTTCTACGGTAGGACAAAGAGTACCTGTGTTATCAGCAATCAGATACTTCGTTGTTGTACCGTCAATCGTGGCAAGGTTATACTCACCATTGCCCTTGTCAAACAAGTACCAATTGCTTGCGCTTCCATCGACATAGCCATTAGAGCCGAGGCTCTTGCCGTTGTAAACGGAGCTGGTGGAAAGCACATAAGCGCCATTGTTCAGCATGGCAGTCACCTTGATAGCTTCGTGACCCAGCGATGCGCGAGTTCCCCAATCGTTAGCGCCGACAAGGTACTGCTCCCGGCCTACGTTGTAGAGATAATAATCTCCATTCTGCACATTTACAGAAGGAGCATCCATCATCACATCCTG
>JABUUA010000013.1 GCA_021443405.1 Bacteroidaceae bacterium | reverse complement strand
TTCTATCAGGTCGAGGCTGTCCTGGATATAATCGGGCATATCCTCCATGGGGATGCCGCCCTGCTGACCATGCGCTCCGTCGCTGGAGTTCTGACACGGCACGCCGGCCGCCAGCACGGGCAGGGGCTCCATGCCCATATCTTCGCATAGTTGGAAAAACTCGTAGTAGCCGATTTGTCGGCTCTGATGGTAGCCCCACAAGTTACGTGCGGGCTTACGGTCCTTGAGGTCTCCGATGGTTTCCTTCCAGTTATAGATGTTGCCTATGCCGTCGCCGTGGGCCACACAACCGCCGGGGAAGCGCATGAAGGCGGGTTTCAGGTCGGCCAACGCTTGGGCGAGGTCCTTGCGAAGACCGTGTCCTTTGTAGGTGTCCTGCGGAAGAAGCGACACCATATCTATGCTCACGCAGTCCAAGCCGACGGGTTGAAGGCGCAGTTCTGCTCGTTTCGTGTTGGCATTGGCCCGTATAACGGCCTTGGCCAGTTTCCACTGCTTTCCGCCCGAGATGGTGGTTTCTCCCACCACTTTTCCGCCCTCGACCAGGGTGGCCTTGACGGCGCCGTCCTTGACATACATCGAGAGGTTGTACCGCTCGCCTGCTTTCAGCGCGATGCCGTCCCAACCTTTGTTGGCCAGATATTCGCCCTTTCCCGAGATGGCAAATGCGTGCGAGTTGTTCGGGCTGACGCCGTCCGTCGCCGTGACTATCAGGCCGTTGCTCTTCTCCCATGCGGTCAGGCTATTCCAGTTGACGTCACCTTTGCGGTCGTGCGTATCGTATTCGAAGTCGCCGTTCTGCACAAGTTGGGCGTTCAGTCCGCCGTCGGCCGCATAGTTGATGTCCTCGAAAAAGATGCCCATCAATTTGTCGCTGATGGCCTTGGGATTGCGGGCCGACACGCGCACCTCTGCTTGAACTTCCTTGAGTCCGGCGAAGCGGGTGGCGTTGTCCCGGGCCAACTCGCCCTCTAACTCGCCTTTCTTCTGCGAAGCCAACTGCTTGTTGCGCAGATTTTCTATAGCGGAGTAAGGCACGCGGAGCGTTTTCGGGGCGTTGGGCGTCTCCGTAGCCACGGGGTCGGAAAAGTGCGTCAGGTCACGACTGGTGGTACGGAAACACTGGTTCGACTTATTGTGGAACGTAACGGTATAGATGCCTTGAACATAAGAGACTATGGGTTCGAGACACTCTCCCACCCCGTTCATGTAGGGATAATCTTGCGGTCGCCAGCGGACAAAGTCACGTGTGGTGGTGACGCCGAACTGGTTGGTGCGGTCGTTTACTTGGAACACACACACCATCTGCCCGTCGTCGCCCTTGACGATAGAGGGCGCCAAGAGCTTTTTCTCTGCTCCCCAAGCGCCAAAGTCGCTACCGAGCACGCGGCCTTCTGTGGCCGAGGTCCACCGATAGCCGTCGGCGCTCCATTCAATCCTAAGGCCGCCGCCGCGCGGAAGTGCCGTCGGCCGCACATACACACTATCGGGAACACCCGCCATGGCTGCCGACGCGACCATCCACAGCCCTGCTAACAATGTCTTTTTCATGGTTATAGTTGGGTTTATGCGTGCTTACTTTGCCGACTGGACGAACTGGATGGTGGTCTTCACCTTACCTTGGTTGGTGGACAGTACGATAGCGTCTTTACGCTCGGCTCCCGTATCGTTGGGGTCGATGTTCAGCACCACTTTGTGCATGTCCTTCGTACCTTGGCGTTCAACGGGATGGACGAAGGCGCCGTCGCTCAGTTCCCAATAGTCGTTGACCTTGAATTCCAACGTGTCGGTCTCCTGCTTGGCACTGTCCTGAGCCGTGAACGTGGCCACGGTGTATTCCTTATCATAGACGGGACGCGGCCGCTCGACATTGTGCCAGCCGAACTGACCTATCATCACGGTTCCTTGCTGCTGCCATTCGTCGGCTCCATACACGCTGAGGGTCAGCTTCGTAGTTCGCGTCTCACCCGTAGTGTTGGGCTCGCAAGTGAATGGGACCACCACTCCCCAGATGTAACCATAAACGTTGTCAATCTTGCCGCTGCTCATCTTGTCGTCTAACTTCAACCACGCGGTGTTCGACTCGAGAGAATAGCTGTCGGTCGTCCAGAAAGCGACGCTGTCGAGCGTTTGGTCGGCATACACCGGCAGGGCGGATGTGCCGTTAGGTCGAACGAACGAGAAGGCATGGTTATAACTTTCCTTGGTACACGAGGCGAGGGCCAGCACGGCCACTGCGGACAAAATCAGTTTTTTCATCGTTTCTTTGTTTTTATATATTATGACACAAAGATAACGAAAATATCTTATATAACGCTTGCTTTTAACGCATTTTTGTACTAACTTTGGGACATCGTATGAAGAATCAGTACCACAAAGACATCATTGATTTGCTCATCAAGCAAGGCAAGTCGGGACTATCGGTGGGGAGTATCGCGCAGAGCATCTACAACGAGCATGCCGACTTCTTTGCCGACGATGTCAGGTATAAGAAGATTCACAACGCCGTCCAAAACTATTTGTGGCGACAATCGAAGCAGCGCCGCTCGCCCTTCAAGCGCATTGGTTGGGGGCGCTACGCCATAAAGCCCGATTTCGCCGTGCAGCTCGACTTTATCCTTGAGATGTTTGACGACGAGGAGGAGACCGAGACGATACACAGCCCCAGCGCCATTCAGCTCGACTTCACGCACCTCTTGTTCTGAGCCCCCGAAACAGACATACGGACGTTTCGCCTCAGACGTCCTTATGTGTGAGCCCACTCGTCCGCATGTCTGAGCTCACTCGTCCGCATGTCTTTCCGCACACGTCCCGAAGCCCCCAAACAAGCGCCCAAACAAAATGCCCAACCACTCGCGGTGATTGGGCACTATTGCAGGGATAACTCGTTGGATTAGAACTTGAAACCGAGGCCGAACGTCAGCTGATGACGGTTGAGATTTACTTCCACGGGGTTCAACTGATTAGCGGTCGTGTATTCCACTCCCGGTTTGTTGGCGTGGAAACCATAGAAGTCAGCCTTCTGGGCGCGCATTTGATAAGCCGCGTTGATGTAGAAGCTCTTGAGGCTGTAACCGATACCTAAGGTCACAATGTTAGCAGCGCCAATGCGAGAGTAATCGGTGTTGGTGATGTAATTCGTGCTGATTTCGTCGTTGGCCATATAGTAGTTGCCGCTGTCTTGATAGATGGCATACTGGTCGAACGTGCAGTCTTTCTTGAAGCGAGAACTGATGAAATTGTAACCAGCCCGCAGAGCCAAGTTCTTGGTCGGCTTATACTCTGCGCCCACTTTTATAGTGTGCTGGGCGTGAAGATTGTCGCGCGTGTGGTTGTTCATCGCAACGTCCTTGTGCGACCGATAGTCCGAATACTCGTCGTGCTCCTTATAAATGGGGTAACCCATCGCGGTCTTGCTGTAGTTGGCTATCTCGTATTCAGCGCCGATGGCCAGAGATGTGCCGATGGTCGTGCCGAAACTCAAGCGGCCTTTCCACGGGGTGCGCACCGTGTAGTCGAGATAACTTTCGGGCTGGTCGCTCTTCTCCACGCCATTTCCTAAGTCGGCATACAGATTGTACAAAGTACTGTTGTGCAGACGATACCAAGTGGGAGTCTCCATAGTTACGCCGATACGGAAGGGACTTTCAGCACTCGGGCGAACAATCATACCGAGCTTCACGTTCACACCACTGCCTTCAATCTTGCGGTCGTTGTAAAGTCCGTGGTTCAGCCCGTTATCGCTACCATACTCGGCATACTCACTCCACGACTTGTAATTAACGCCATCCACCCCAACGGTCATGCCGAGATAGACGCGGTCCTGCAGATTGAGTGACGCATTGAAATCGAAGCCCTGCACTGCACCGACCTGATGTCGCGTGTAATTGCTGCTGTAGCTGGGGTAAGCATTATAGTAGTTGCCTTGGTCGTCCCAAGCAAGATACGACGTATTCTCGTCATTCTCGTAGGGATATTCTGCCAATCCCACCAAGTTGGTGTTATCGAGACCACCCATCTCAGCATTGGCCATGTCGGCGAGCTGGTCCATTTGTGATAAGCCATTCAATGTATAGTTATCAGCAAAGAAGCCCGTATTAAAGTTCTTACGCTTCTGATAGTTTATGCCGAAGTTTACGAAGCGAACCATGTCGTTGCCCGTACGGAGCGACCATACAAGTCCTAACTGGTCGAACGAAGCGCGGTTAAGTTTCTCGCCATACGTCGCGGGTTGTTTCGAGTCCCAACCATTGCCGTTGGGGAGGACGCAACCAAAAGAAAGGCCGACGTCCGATTTGCGATAGAGGGCAATACCGGCTGGGTTGCTGCTGATGACCGAAAGATCGGCACCCAGCGCGCCCATGGCGCCGCCCATACCTACGTAGCGTGCCGAGCCGTTCAGCTCATCCTGGGCCGTGATGCGGTCGTTGAGGTAGGTGTCTTGTGCTTGTGCTGCCACGGTTGCGGCCAGCAATGCGAGTGAAAATATACTACGTGTTTTCATATTTTATGCTATTATTAGTCAACATTCATTTGCTCGTCTCCCTTATCGACGGCCGCCACCGCCGCCACCGCGTGAGCCGCCTCCGCCAGAGAAACCGCCACCTCCTGAGAAGCCTCCGCCGCCGCGTGAACCGCCACCTGAGAAGCCTCCGCTTGAGAAGCCGCTACTTCTGCTACTGCTTGACGAGACGCTGCTGCTGCGGCTTGACGATGAACTTGATGAGCTGGAAGAACGTGAAGAACTGCTCGCGCCGCTGCGACTGCTGCCGATTCGGCTGCTTGAAGTACTGTTGGTCACACCTATGCCCCGGCTTGCGCTGCTGCGGCTGGTGCCAACCCGTGACGTGGTGCCTGTGCCGCGGCTTGTACCGACGGTGCGTGTGCCCCGGGTCGAGGCCAAAGCTGTGCCGCGACGGTTCGAGGCGCTACCGCCACCCAGGTGGCCAAATGTAGAGCGACTGCGACCGGGATGCGAATAACCAAGCAGACCTCCGTGGTAATGTGAGCCGAAATGATGGTTCCATCCGTAGTAATGCGGCCCATACCACCAGCTATAGCTCGGGCCCCATCCGTAGTTCCAACCATACCAATGGTTGTAATACCAGGGGTCGTAATACCACGAACCATAGTACCAAGGGTCGTAAAGGTAGTTATATCCGTAGGTCCAAGGAATGCCGTGGTAGTAGTTGTAACCATAGAAACGGTTGAGACGCTGCGCATATTCGAAGTCGCGGTCTATGTCGTAATAGTAATCATCATTGGTTTCTTGGGTCAACTCGCTACGATCAATGACATAGTTTCCTTGCTCGTCCATACGCAACTTGTCCTCTTCTACCATGATAGTATCATCTTCCGTGATGATGGTGACATACCGAGGACCCGTGCCATGACGATTGAACTCGTCGGTGTCACGAAGCTGACCTGTCCAGCAACTCACGGTATCGACTTCCTCCGCTTGAGGTTTCGCGTAGTTGTACTGACGGTAAGCTTCGCTCAGTGCCGCCGTTTTGCGAGTTTCGGTCTTTGCCTTCTTCTTCGGTACGAAATACATGTCATCGTCCTGAGCATTCACTACGAATGGGAGGACAGCCATCATGCCTAACAAAATTTTTCTTGCTTTCATATCCAAAATGATTTAGATGTTTATCTGGTTGCAAAATTACGATTTTTTATCGGTATGCAAAGGGGGAAACGCCCAAATTATTGGGGAAAATCCCCCTTCGTAAGGAAAAATTCCGTAATTTTGTACATTATTAATATATATATGAAGTATTACGAGGTCGATTTTGTCGTTACACCATACAACGAAGATTGTTGCGATGTGTTGCAAGCGTTATTGGGAAACATTGGATTTGAATCGTTCGTTTCGAAGGAAAATGGCGTTTTAGCCTATGTGCAGAAAAGGATGTTTGATGCTTCAGTTTTGCGCGAACTCATCGAAACATTTCCGTTGCCTGACTATCATTTCGAATATTCTGTGGCAAAAGCTCCCGACGAGGACTGGAATGCCGTATGGGAAAAGGAGTTTGCTCCCGTCATCATCGACGACCTCGTCTGCGTTCACGACACGCGTCACCCCGTGGAACATCACTGCCAACACGACATCGTGATAAACCCACGTTTGGCATTCGGGACGGGAACCCACCCCACGACCCGCATGATTCTTTCGCATCTTTCCACCATGGATTTACGGGGAAAGCGCGTCATAGATGCCGGCACGGGGACGGGAGTGTTAGGAATTTTGTGCCATCAGCTGGGCGCGACAGAGATTGTGGGTTACGACATCGACGAGTGGAGCGTGGAGAATGCCACGATGAATGCTCTGCTCAACAGCGCTCCGATGGAAGTATTGTTCGGTGACGCCGACGTTTTGAATGGCATCCGACCGGCCGACATGTTGATTGCAAACATCAATAGGAACATCTTGCTCGGCGATATGTCGCGCTTTGCACAAGCGCTCAAGCCCCATGCCTGTCTCTTGTTAAGCGGGTTTTATGAACAGGACATTCCCTCCTTGACAAAAGAAGCCGAAAAGTTCGGTTTTGTAGTAAAAAATCAAAAAGTTACAGATGATTGGGCGATGATTTGCTTGGAACGCTGACCGCCCTACTCCATCAGTTCGGCCGATGGTTCGGGGATTAACAGCTTGCAAAGGTCACTCATGGAGCCATTGAATATATTGCAATCGACGTGACCTTTGATTCCTTTCACCTTTCCGCAATCGGTGTATTGCCAGAACGTCCAATCGCCCTGATACTGAAGTTCCTTCACATAGTAGTGGGCAATCCAGAAAGGATAGTCCGCAAATTCGGGCGTATTGAGGTAGTCAACCTTAAATTTATACCCTGTATATAGGATGGGCTTCACCCCATACGCCGCTTCAACTTGGTTGAGCCAAAGCTTTATGTCGCGCCGAAAGTCCTGAAGAGATTTGTTGCCTCTCAGTTCGATATCCAGCACAGGCGGTAAGTCGCCGGGCTCAAGGTGCGCTTGTTTCAGATAGAATTGTGCTTGCTTCTTCGCGCTTTTGTTAGGATTATAGAAGTGGTAAGCTCCGCGGATCAGGTCGTTTTGCCGCGCACGATAGAAGTTATCGTTAAAGTCTTCGTCGATGAGAGCTTCGCCCTCCGTGGCTTTGATAATCACAAAACTCAGCGCACGGTCGTTAATGTCTGCGTTCCGAAGTGTCTCCCAGTCAATCCCGTTCTGGTAATGACTCACGTCGATTCCCCTTACTTCATAGCCATCGGGATAGTCAACATCGCCAAAACGTCCCTTCCATCGGAAGGAAAACGGGTCAACAAAAAAGTAATACATGGCGCAGACATACGCCACAGCTATCAATATCCCGCCCAAGGCCAGCCCCCAGGCGCGACTACTTTTCAGCTTGTGACCCGAAGATTTTCGCCGGGAAGTTCGGCGTTTCTTAGGTTTTGATGACTGCGACTTAGTTCCCATTGAGGATAAAGATAAGGGCGGACGGCACTGGTCCATCCGCCCTTTCTATTCATTCGTGACTATGTTTGTGTTACTTTGCCTGCTCCAAAGCCAGCGTCTTGGTGCATGTGTCGCACACTTCCGAAGGACCCCAATACTGGATGGGGCCGGGATAAACGTAGGCAGTTTCCTTTGCCCAGGCCTCGCGGTGAGCAGCAAAATACTTAAACGGAGCGCCGTCCAATTCCACAAGTGCTTTGCGAATCACGGGTTTGTTCTTACCATTGCGACGCTCCATATTCATCATCATGGTGATGGGAACACCACCTGCCACCCACTCAGATGCGGGCGCTGTCGTGTTCTTGATAATAGACATGTAGCCAGTCTTCCCGTTAGCAATCAGGCGACTTGCGTTGTAGCCGAGCGAATAGCAGTAATCTGCGTCGTAGTTCGAAGGCGCGGCACAACGTCCTTCATAGCCGAAGAAGTGGTGCTGAGTGCCGAACTTACCGACGTATTTACCCTCTGCTTTCCATGCGGCGAGCTTAGTGGCCACCATGCGTGACAGCAGTTTCTCGGTCTCGATAAGTGACACCTGAACATTGCCGTGGGGGTCGCGGTCGAGACACAACTGGCGGGCTACGTCTTCGGGTAATGACTCCAGCACTGCAAGATTATCAGCAGCTATTGCACCCTTCACGAAGGCAATCTGCTCTTCTGCGCCAGCGAACTCACGACTTTCACCGGTTGCGGGGTCGGTCAATACTTCGTTCAACTCCGCAATCAGTTTCTTGATGGCAGGGATGAACTCAATAATGCCTTCAGGAATCAGGACAGTTCCATAGTTGTTCCCTTCTTCGGCACGTGCGGCAACAGCCTTTGCGATGTAAGTCACAACGTCGTCCAGCGACATTGCCTTAGCTTCTACTTCTTCAGAAACCAGACAAATGTTAGGCTGGCACTGCAGAGCACACTCCAAGGCAATATGAGAAGCCGAACGACCCATCAGTTTGATGAAATGCCAATATTTGCGGGCCGAGTTACAGTCGCGCTGAATGTTACCAATCAGTTCTGAGTACGTCTTGCACGCTGTGTCGAAACCAAATGAAGTCTCTATCTGCTCGTTCTTCAAGTCACCATCAATCGTCTTAGGACAACCGATAACTTGTACGCCATATTTCTTGGCGGCGTAATACTCGGCTAAAACGCAAGCGTTCGTGTTTGAGTCGTCGCCACCGATAATAACCAACGCTTTGATGTTGAGCTGACGAAGGATTTCAATTCCCTTTTCAAACTGTTCCTCCTTCTCCAACTTAGTGCGGCCCGAACCGATAATATCAAAGCCACCAGTGTTGCGGTACTCATCCATAAGCTCAGGCGTAATCTCCATGTACTTATGATCAACAAGGCCGCCAGGACCCAGAATAAAGCCATAGAGCTTGTTTGCGGGGTTCAGTGACTTCACACCATCGAACAAACCACTGATGACATTATGACCACCAGGGGCCTGACCACCCGACAAGATGATTCCGACATTAAAGGGAGCAAGGGTGGGTTGTGCGCCTGCCTCAAAGGTGATGACGGGCATTCCGTACGTGTTTGGGAAGAGAGCTTTGATCTCGTCCTGGTTGCCTACTGACTGGGTGGGCTTACCCTCAACTGCAACCACAGGACCTTGCAAAGCCTTAGGAAGCTTCGGCTGATAAGCAGCGCGAGCAATCTGCAATGCACTTTTTTCCATGATTTATATTATTTGAAGTTAAATGTAGTTTCACATAATCTCTACAAATTTAACGAATAATTGCGAATTGACGCTATTAGTTAAGGAAAAAACTGCAATAATATAAATAATATAAGGTATGTTTTGCCGTTCAAAAATCTTTTCTTATCTTTGTATGAGTGTTTATATATCATTAAAACAGCAAGACCATGGCTAACAAAAGACAACTAAAGAAGGCGATTAACCAGATGTGTGGTGATATGTTTGTGGAGAGTGTAGTTATCAGTCACAATCATAACAACGCTTCACAAGAGGACATTGACAATATCATGAAGGCCATCCTGCTCCTTCAGAACAATATGATTCGGCGCGTGTCTCACATTGAACCTGGTATGAAGCCCAAGGTATATTTCCGCAAATTACGAGAAGATATTATCAAGGAAACGAATGAAATCTTGGATCAGCTTTACAATCTCGCATAGTTGTTAGGCCTATCTTATCAGTATGTTTAGACGTTTTTGTCACTGGTTGCTGACTGGTGTGCTGCATTTTCAGATAGTGGACACGGTTGAGAAACCGTCGAAATATATAATTGCTCTTGCTCCCCATACGAGCAACTGGGATTTCTTCTACGGTCAGCTGTACAGTCACGCCATGGGGATAAAAGGCAATTTCCTAATGAAAAAGGAGTGGTTCTTCTGGCCTTTGGGTCCCTTGTTTCGGAAAATGGGAGGCATTCCCGTATTTCGAAGTAAGAAGACAAGCCTGACCGACCAACTGGCAGATGCCGCCATTAGTCGTGATAAGTTTATACTTTGCATCACTCCCGAAGGCACACGCAAACTCCAACCTACTTGGAAACGGGGCTTCTACTATATTGCCTTAAAAGCAAAAATTCCCATCCTTTTATATGGAATGGACTATAAAAACAAGCGCATCGTTTGTACAAAAAGCATACTGCCTACAGGGAATGTTGAGGAAGAAATGTGTGAAATCAAGAAATACTTCGAGGCATTTCAAGGAAAACATCCAGCACAATTCACTACCGGTTTATGAGAAGGAAGCCCATAACGTTAGTATTTCTTCTCTGTTTTTGCTCCATTATAACAGCGCAACATAATGGCGAGACGATTATAAAAAGTCGTCTCGCAGATTTTTTTCGCAATTATCATAATCCAGCCATCAGTAATACGGAGCCCTGCCGACTCGACTCGGTTCGGGTGGATACAGTTAGCCATAGCGTCAGTCTCTTTGCGAATAGCTCGTTTGCTGCTCAATCATTTACGAAAGAGACCATTCAAAGTATTCGCAACAATATCACGCAGCTACTACCGGCTCCTTATAACGCTTATAATCTGAAAGTATATGCCAATCGCACGCTGATGGAGGAATTATCCCCTCTGGCTGATTATGCAGAAACTACGGCCGCTCGCAGTTGGAATAACATTACTAACAATAGTAATCCATGGGTGTTACCTGTATCGGCAGTTTTTGAGGCGCCTGCGGGATTACAAGGGCGCCACGTGAGTGTGTCGGCCAGTCATGGACGGTATTTTGACGTTGAGAAGAACGTCTGGAAATGGCAACGTCCGCGCTTGTTCTGCACTACGGAGGATTTGTTCACGCAGTCAATCGTGGTCCCCTTTCTTATACCTATGTTAGAGAATGCCGGAGCGATTGTGTTCACTCCTCGTGAGCGTGACATGAACAAGCATGAAGTCATCGTTGATAACGACCGCATAGAGCAACAGGGAGAATATATTGAAAAGAACGGAGTCTACGAATGGCAAGATGTCGGCATTGGGTTTGGTAATAACCAGGGGGATGTTTATCTCGACTCACACAATCCTTTCCTTATGGGCACATGTAGAGGAGCCGATACGCAGACAAGCAAACGACAGACGAGTTCCATTACTTGGACTCCCTCCATACCCGCAGATGGACAATATGCCGTTTATGTGAGTTACAAGTCGTTGCCCAATAGCGTGAGTGATGCTCTCTACATTGTCCGACACAATGGCATCAACACACAATTTCACGTCAATCAGCAAATAGGTGGCGGGACGTGGGTATATTTAGGAACTTTCGATTTCAGAGCCGGGCAATCGTCAGACAATTGTATCGTGCTCACGAATCAAAGTAACTATCGTGGTGTAATTACCGCAGATGCCGTTCGTTTGGGCGGTGGCATGGGAAATATAGCGCGATGGGATAGTATTCATGCGCCCGTCCGTAGTGGTGTTTCCCGATATCTGGAAGGAAGTCGATATACGGCTCAGTGGTACGGAGTGCCGTATAAGTATTACAGCACCAAGAATAGCATCAACGATTACGGGGACGACATCAATGCTCGTTCGCTCATGACCAATTATGTGACGGCAGGTTCTTGCATAATGCCCGGTGACACGGGCTTATGTGTGCCCATAGAAATGAGCGTTGCTGTGCACAGCGATGCCGGGACAACGGCAGACAACACTCCTATTGGAACGTTGGGAATTTATACGACAGGAAAGTTCACGGATACAAGAACAGACTTTGAGGGTTGGTTGGCCGAAGGTTTGTTTCCAAGCAATCTATCGAGATTAACGTCGCGTGATTTGTGCGACATCGTGATGACGCAAGTAGATAACGATTTACGTCATTACAATGGGCAATGGAATCGGCGGCAGCTATTCGACAAGAACTATAGCGAGTCTCGTGAGCCCTGTATGCCGAGTATGATTCTTGAGACCTTGTCGCATCAGAATTTTGCGGATATGTTGATAGGACATGACCCCGTTCAGAAATTCAGAATTGCCCGAGCCATCTATAAAGGTATGTTGCGCTTTTCGGCACAAATGCACAAGCAGGAGGAAGTGATTGTACAACCGTTGCCTGTTCAGAATTTCTCTGCTCTTTTAGATGCTGTGGGCGACAGCGTATGCTTGTCTTGGGAGGCCACGCCTGATGAGATAGAGGCCACAGCACGTCCTGACTATTACATTCTATATAAAAGCGAGGGTGACCTCGGTTACGACAACGGAACACGCGTAGAAAGCAATAAAGTTACCTTGCCCGTAAACCGAGGAAAACTGACACGCTTTCGAGTGACGGCTGCCAACCGGGGAGGTCAGAGCATGGTCAGCGAGGAACTGAGTGTCTTTAGCGCCTTGCGGATTGGTAGGCAAGCTTTAATCATCAATGGTTTCCAACGTATGGCAGCCCCTCAGCCTGTTCATGCTGTTGGGCAGAAAGGCTTCGACATGAATCAGGACCCCGGTGTGGTTTATCAGAAGAATCCATGTTTTTGTGGAAAGCAATTTGATTTTTCCTCAGTTTCCGATTCGGGTAATAGCGGGAGCGAGTATGAAGACCTCGTTGTCGCCGGTAATACGTGGGATTTCCCCACTCGTTATGGCAAGGATATAATTGCAGCAGATTCCACTTTAAGTTTCTCGTCTTGTTCTCGCGGCGCAGTGGAGGCCGACACATTCCGCTCCACTTTGCCTGATTTATTAGTCGTTATCTTAGGAGCGCAACGATCTGATGGGTATAGTCAAAGCTCGCAACCGTGTTTTACTCCGAACTTGCGTGACTTCATCCAGACTTGTTCGCACAATCATATTTCCATGCTCGTAAGTGGCGCTTATATTGGGGAAGATGTTGGCAACTTGTCTCAGGAGTCTTTCTTGCAGACCGCGCTTCATTGTCAGCCTTCGTTTCCACATTTACTGACGGACACAACTGCTGTGGTGCAAGGTATGGGCGCCGAATTCAGCTTGGAACACGAAGCGAACGAACGTTCGTATAGTACTCGACGCGTGAGTGTCTTGACTCCGACGAGCGAGGCTTTCACCTGTCTGACTTACCCATCCTCCGTCACGTCGGCCGCCGTGGCTTATGCTGGAGCCGACGGCAAGACCCTCACGTTCGGTTTTCCTCTTGAGATGATACGCGAGACGGAGGTAAGACGAGGAATCTTGGGCGCTGCGCTTTCCTTTCTATTAACGACCAACCCATAAACTAACAAAGAGATATGTCACATACTATCATCACCAACATCAAAGGGTCGCGCTGCATGCAGATTGACGACGAGCATCTGCAGACTCTGGCCGACTATTCGTTGCTGAGCGATTTACTCGACAGCAATGGGATTGTGGACGAAAATGTGCTGAATAAATTGCGTTTGAACGTCGTATCGTTATTGGACAACACCAACGGTGACGCGCGCTTGTTGCGCTTGTGCCGTGACGTTTTGTTCCACGACAACATGAAGGCCTTTGCCCTCCATCAGCTCATTTGTCTGTTCCTCGAATGGCAGGAAACCGCTGTCTCTTCGGCCGCTGCCGCCGAATAGCACAAGAGATGACGCAACGACAATTATCTGACTGGCTACCCACCACCCGCAAGGAAATGGAGTTACGGGGTTGGGAACAAGCCGATGTCATCTTGTTTTCTGGTGATGCTTATGTGGACCACCCTTCGTTTGGCGTGGCCGTCATAGGCCGAATCCTCGAGGCGAACGGCTTGCGGGTGGCCATCATCCCGCAACCATCCTGGCATGGCGACTATCGTGACTTCAAACGACTTGGGCGTCCGCGTCTTTGGTTTGGCATTGCACCGGGGGCGATGGATTCCATGGTCAACAAATATACGGCGGCGCGGCGCTTACGTAGCGAAGATGCTTATTCTCCCGATGGACGTCACGACATGCGTCCGGAATATCCCACCATCGTATATAGTAAGATTTTGCGGGAATTATACCCCGATGTACCCATTGTCTTGGGCGGCATTGAGGCGAGTTTGCGCCGACTCATGCACTACGACTACTGGCAAGAGAAATACCTTCCCAGTATTTTGATTCCTTCCAAGGCAGACCTTATTATATATGGTATGGGAGAAAAACCGGTGACCGAATTGTCCAGCCGGTTGATGTCGCTCATCCATTCGTGCGACGAAACGTTGTCGTATGACGAATTGGGCCAGTCGTGCATTGGCCGGCGAGCGTTCGAGAAAGCAGTCATGGGCGGCGAGGCGATTCCCCAGACGGTGGCCGCCTGCAACCAGTTGTCCTTGGAAATGCAGCAGGACAGCATTGTGTTACACTCATTTGATGAGGCCCTCCGCGACCCCAAGAAGTGTGCCGAGAACTTCCGATTTATTGAGGAGGAAAGCAACAAAATGCAGGCCCAGCGGCTCATCCAGCAGACGGGTCGGCAATTTGTCGTGGTCCATCCGCCCTATCCGCCTTTGACGACAGAAGAACTCGACCGCTCGTTCGACCTTCCTTATACGCGTCTTCCCCACCCTAAATACAAGGGGAAAACCATCCGCGCCTATGAAATGATAAAGTTTTCCGTGAACCTGCACCGCGGCTGTTTCGGAGGTTGTGCGTTCTGCACTATTTCGGCTCATCAAGGAAAATTTATCGCGAGCCGCTCGAAGGAGAGTATATTACGAGAGGTGAAGCAAATCACCCAGATGGAAGATTTCCAGGGATACATCAGCGACTTGGGAGGTCCTTCGGCCAACATGTACTGCATGGCGGGCAAGAACCGGAAGGCCTGCAGCGTTTGCAAGCGTCCTTCGTGCTTGCATCCGCAGATTTGTCCGAACCTCCATGCCGACCATCGTCCTTTGTTAGACGTTTATCGGGCGGTGGATGCCCTGCCGGAAGTCAAGAAAAGTTGCATCGGCAGCGGCGTTCGCTACGATTTGCTCTTGCATGATTATAAGGACGAGACTCTCAATCGCTCTGCACAAGAATATACCCACGAGCTCATCACTAAGCATGTGAGCGGCCGACTCAAGGTGGCTCCCGAGCACACAAGCGCCCGGGTGCTCGACATCATGCGGAAACCGCCGTTCAAGCAATTCGAGCAATTCAAGGGCATCTTCGACGCTATCTGCCGCAAAGAAAACCTTCGGCAGCAAATTATCCCTTATTTCATCAGTAGTCATCCCGGCTGTCATACGGCGGATATGGCCCAGTTGGCCGTGCTGACGAAAGACATGGATTTTCAGCTGGAACAGGTTCAGGACTTTACGCCGACCCCGATGACGGTCGCCACCGAAACGTGGGCCACGGGCTATCATCCCTATACGTTGGAACCCGTCTTCAGTGCTCGTTCGTCGCAAGACAAACAGCGGCAACGGATGTTTTTCTTCTGGTATAAACCCGAAGAGCGGCAGCGCATCATGGCCGAACTGCGACGGATGGGCCGCATGGATTTGGCGGAACGACTGTTCGGTCGCAAACAACACAAGTAATTTATTCTACCTATTTACTAATAAACACATACAAATATTATGGCAAGTCAATGGTTTGAATGCAAAGTTCGCTTCATGAAGACTATGGAGACCGGACTGATGAAAAAGGTAACCGAAACCTATTTGGTGGATGCTCTCACCTTCACCGAGGCCGAAGAGCGATTCCTTTCTGAGATTGAGTCGTATGTCAGCGGCGAATTTGAAGTGTCGGACATCAAGAAAGCTCGCATCGCAGAACTCTTCGAGAGTCTCGATACCACCGATGACCGCTGGTACAAGGCGGTGGTGGCTTACATCCAGTTGGACGAGAAGACGGGCGCAGAGAAACGCACCAACCAAACGGTCTTAGTGCAGGCCAAGGATTTCTTTACGGCTGTCAAGAATACGGAGAAAGCTATGAAGGGCACCTTGGGCGAATGGGTTGTGGTGAGTCTGGCCGAGACCGCCATCATGGACATCTATCGCTATAAAGTGCCCGAAGACAAGCCTGAGCAGGAGGCGGCTGACGCATGATTGCCGACCACATTCGAGAAATAGAAGCAGAGCTTGGCACCGCCGCCCGCCTTGTGGCCGTCTCGAAGTATCATCCCGCAGCGATGATTCGCGAGGCCTACGAGGCGGGCCAGCGGGTCTTCGGCGAGAGTCATGTGCAGGAACTGCAACGCAAGCACGACGAGCTTCCGAGCGACATCGAATGGCACTTCATCGGTCATCTGCAAACCAACAAGGTGAAATACATTGCGCCTTACATTTCGCTCATTCATGCCGTCGATAGCGCCCGGCTCTTGGCTGAAATTCATAAACAAGCCTTGCGCGCAGGAAGGCAGATTCCGTGTCTTTTGCAGTTGCACGTAGCGGCAGAAGAGACAAAATTCGGTTTCTCCATCAGCGAATGCGACGCTTTTCTGCAGTCGGGCGACTGGAAGAACTGCCCTAATGCACACATCGTGGGTCTCATGTGCATGGCAACGAATACGGATGACGAGGGCCGCATTGCCGCTGACTTCGAGGAAGCCAATCGGTTCTTCCGCCGGGCCAAAACATTGTATTTCCCTGACGATGAAACGTTTTCTCTGCGTTCGTGGGGCATGAGCGACGATTATCCCATCGCCCTCTGCCACGGAAGCAACCTCGTTCGCATAGGCAGTAAGATTTTTGGCGAGCGCAACTATTAACCGACAATTTTACGTCGGGGCGTGGATTTCTGCACAATTTCTTTTGTTTTGTGCTATATGTTTTGTAACTTTGCACAAAATTTTAGATTTTGAGCAATGGAAATACCCGTTTTTAATCAGGTGTTGGCGGACTCCATCCGGCAACATTGGGACTTGGACGCAATGTCGGACTATGGAGAATTTACCTTCCAGTACAAGGATGTTGCGCGCATCATTGAGAAACTTCACATCCTTTTCGAGGAGGCAGGAATCCAGCCCGGCGATAAAATCGCCCTTTGCGGTCGTAACCTGTCTCGTTGGGGCGTGGCCTTCTTCGCCACACTCACCTATGGTGCAGTGGCCGTCCCCATCCTCCACGAGTTCCATCCCGACCAGGTGCACGACATTGTGCGGCACAGCGAAGCCAAGTTGCTGTTTGTCGGCGACAAAGTATGGCCGCACCTCGACGCCGAGGCCATGTCGCAGTTGCAGGGCGTCATCTCGCTCATCGACTACTCGCTGCTCGTCTGCCACAATCCCAAGTTGCAGTACGCCCGCGAGAATCTCAACAAACTCTTCGGCGAGAAATATCCCGTAAACTTCCGCCCGCATCACATCTCTTATTACCAGAACGGGCCCGACGAGTTGGCCATCATCAACTACACCAGCGGAACGACCAGCAATTCCAAGGGCGTGATGATTCCCTACCGCGCGCTGTGGAGTAACTGCCACTTCGGCGTGGAAGTGCTCGGCAAGGAAGTACCTGCCGGCAGCCGCGTGCTGTCTATGCTCCCCATGGCTCACATGTACGGCATGGCCTTCGAGTTTCTCTTCGAGTTCACCCACGGCGTCCACGTCTTCTTCCTCACCAAACTGGCCAGTCCCTCCGTGCTCATCAAGGCGCTGGCAGACATCAAGCCCCGCGTCATCATCGTCGTTCCGCTGATTATCGAGAAAGTGGTGCGCAAGGCCATTCTCCCCAAGATTCAGGACCCGAAGGTGCGTCTGCTCATGCACACCCCCATCTTGGGCGAGCGCATCCGCAAGAAGATTTGCGACGGTCTGACGCAGGCCCTGGGCGGCGAGTTCTACGAGGTGATTATCGGCGGCAGCGCACTGAACAAGGAAATCGAGGACTTGCTCCACGAGATAGGTTTCCACTACACCGTCGGCTACGGCGCCACGGAGTGCGCCCCCATCCTTTCGTACAGCGACTGGTCAACCTTCGTCCCCGGCAGCTGCGGCCGTCCCGCTCCGCGCATGGAGTTGAAGATTAACAGCAGCGACCCGCAGAACATTCCGGGCGAAATCTTGGCCAGGGGCATGAACGTCATGCTCGGTTACTACAAGAACGAGGAAGCCACGCGCGAAACGCTCGCCGACGGCTGGTACCACACCGGCGACCTGGGCGTGATGGATGCTGAGGGCAACGTCTTCATCAAGGGACGCTCGAAGAACATGCTGCTCGGCGCCAACGGCCAGAATGTCTATCCAGAAGAGATTGAGGACAAGTTGATGAGCCTCCCCCTCGTCGCCGAGTGCGTGGTGATTCAGAAGGGAGAGAAGTTCTACGGCCTTGTCTATCCCGACCCCGACAAGGTCCACCAGCTTCGCCTGAAGGAAGACGACCTGAAGGCCATCATGGAGGAAAACCGCAAGAATCTGAATCAAGTGATTCCCGCCTACTGTCAAATCGTGGGCATCCGCATTATGGACAAGGAGTTTGAAAAGACTCCCAAGAAGAGCATCAAGCGTTTCCTCTACAAGGACGCCGAGGTGTGATCGCCGTCCAATAGGCGGAACATTCCCGTCGCATAAAGAAACGAGATTACTAATTATTGCTGTCCGGTAAAACTCAAAACAGCACAATTCGTTGCCCCGAAGCCCAGTAA
>JABUUA010000139.1 GCA_021443405.1 Bacteroidaceae bacterium | reverse complement strand
TCCGACATTGCACTATCAGACCTTCGCTATCTTACCATCTCCTATTATGATTTCAATCATGAGATTCAGGTGGGCGAGCTTATTGTCAACAAAGCCATCGAAGAAGACACCATTGCCGTTTTCGCCGAGCTTTTTGAGAACGAATATGAAATCTGTTCCATGCGACTGATTGACGACTTGGCGCCGTCGGGTTTCTACGCCAACAACAAGGCTTACGGAAACGGCTATGTGCCCTACTTCAACAACGACAGCGGCAAGGCCAACACCACCTCGAACTCGGAGTCGGGCAAGGCTTTCGACTACGGCATGTATGCCGACAACGTCTTGCGCGTGCAGGTTGGGGCCGGCGGAACGCTCCGTATCGGCGTGAAACTGCCCGAGGGCTTCCGCAGCAACACGTGGGTCAGCTTCGACAATTTCAGTCTCACCTACTACGGCGAACTGCAAGTCATCACCGACGAGCAGAAGGAAGCCATCCTGGCCGCCGTGCCGCAAGGCGCGATGAACGCCGAGGTGCAGACGGCGCTGGACCTTGCTTTGGCCAACTTCACCGCCCACGCCACGGTGGAAACCTACAACGCGCTGGACGCGGCGATTGCCGCTGCCAAGGTGAGTGTGAAGGCCTATGCCAGCGTGCAGGCCGCGCTGGATGAAGCGGCACAGACGACCTTGAGCGACGAAGCCCGCGCCCATTTCGACGAGGCCGTGGCCGCCATCCGTCAATCGCTGGCCGACGCCACCCTGTCGGGCGATGGCTTGGCTGAGGTGACCGCCATTGCGGCGGCGTTGGATGCCGCTCTGAAAGAAGATATCGCCCACTCTGACGACAAGACCGGTCTTATCGTGAATCCGCAGTTCAACGACGGCACGGCGGGTTGGAGCGGCGACTTCGGAACGGGCGCTCTCAAGGCCACGAGCGTCAATCCGCTGATTACCGCCTACGACGGCACCTTCGATATCTACCAGGACATCACTGGCTTGGCTCCCGGAACCTACAAGCTGAAAGCCCAAGCCTTCACGCGGCCCATGGACCACAACGATGTGGTGACCGCACTGGCGAAGGGCGAGCCCCTCAACAACGAGACCTACCTCTACGCCAACGACTCGGAAGTGTTGGTGAAACTCATCACCGAGGACTACAACACCACGGGCAGTTGGGGCGCTGATATGGGCGGCGGTCGCTACATTCCCAACAGTTCCGGCGATGCCGCCAACGCCTTCAATGCCGGTCTCTACGACAACGAACTGCTGTTCATCGTGAAGGACGGCACGGCTCGCATCGGCATCCGCCAGGAAGCCACGTCGGGAGTGCCGTATGTGGGCTACGACAACTTCCGCCTCTACTACGTCTCGGCCGACATGGAGTTGCCCGAGGTGGTGATTCCCCTCACGAAGGAGCGCACGCTGGCCACGCTGGCGCGGTATGACGAGGTGGCCCGGCAGGCGGTGAGTCATGCCGACTTTGATGGCGTTTATGCGGCGGCCACCGTCTCGCTCAGCGACGACAGGGACTACACGGAAGAAGAACTGACGGCCGTGACGGCCACCGTTCAGCATGCTTTTGCAACGCTGCTGAAGAACGGCGAGACAGCTACGGGTCAGTTCGACCTGACGCCCCTCATCGCGAATGCCGATTTCGCCGCCAAGCTGGACGGATGGACCACCGCCAAACCCTTTGCCTGGAACAGCATCGGCGTGGCGCAGTTCAGCTCGGCTAAGAACCAAGGCACCTTGTCACAAGTGCTGGAGAAAATGCCCGCGGGCAAATACACCCTCAAGGCCCAGGCGTTCTATCGCCAGAGTGGTTGGAAGGAAGGTCTCTACGAATTTGAGCACGGCAACCGCCACGACCCGCTCCGCCTGTTCCTCAACGAGAGCAGCCAACCCGTGAAAAGCCTGTTCGAGGACGCACGCAGCGCACTGGCTTCCGACAATGTCAGTCGTGTGGAGGACGTGGGCGCCACGGTGGACGGGCGCGGTTTCCCGCATCTGATGTCGAAAGTGCCGACCATCCTTGGGGCGGGACACTATTGGAACTATTTGGAAGTGGCCGTGACGGAGGACGGCGACCTCACGTTCGGCGCTGCCTTCGACGCCACGGACAAGGACGACAACTGGGCGGTACTGGACAATTTCCGCCTCTATTACGGCGAGCGGAAGCCCGTGGTGCTGTCGCGCCTCAAAAGTGAAGTGCGCGAGGTGACGCCCGCCACGGTGACCATCGAAAAGACATTTACGGCCAACGAACTGACACCTTTCTATGCTCCTTGCGACATTCCCGGTTCGCTGTTCAAGGCTGTGTATGAAATTGGCGCCTTGGATGCCAGCACCCGAACCATGACGCTCTACCCCGTGGAGAAAGTTCGCGCCGGAATTCCTTGCTGCGTCGTGGCGGCACAAGACCTGGCGCAACTGGAAGTGGGCGAGACCGTCATCAGCGCCGCGCTGCCCGACACGCTGCAGTTGGCGTGGGACGGCGGTCAGATTTACGGCATGAACAATCAGTTCTCGTGGCGCAACATCGACCCCGCCGGCAAGATGCGCACTGCCTCGCAGTACGTCAATGCCGAGATACAGGACTTGCAGGCCATGAACTTCAAGGCCAACATCATGAACTGTCAGGTGCGGCAGTTCCTCACGGAGACCTATCTGCAGTCGTCAGCCAGTGTGGTGTCGAACTACAACAAGCCGGCTCCTGCGCGTCGCGACTTGGCTCACGCCGTTCCCATTCCCGTGCCGGTCGGCAAGGCGGCGGGCGCTGAGGTCCGTTATAGTTTGAACGCCGACATGAGCGACGCCACCGTCGTCCCCGTGCTCTATGGCGCTGCGCTCTGCCATCTGCCCAACCTGATTCCCGACAACACCTACTACTTCGAGGTGCAGCAAGGCGCTGAAGTGCTGGCGAAGGGTCAGTTCACCACGGAAGGTCCGCTGCGCCAGCTCTACGCTCCCAGCATCTACAACATCCGCGACTTCGGCGGCTGGACCATGCAGGACGGACGTAAGACGCGTTACGGACTCATCTATCGCGGCGGCGAGGTCAACGGCACTCATGCTCCTTACCAGCAGGATGTGGAGACGCTGAAGGCGCTGGGCATCGGTGCCGAGATAGACTTGCGCTACCACGACGCCTACGACCAAGACCGCGAGACCAACCATTCGGGCTTCGGTTTCACGCACGGCGACACCTATTATTTCGCGGGCGCCAACGACTACACGGCCGCCAATCTCAGCGAAGCCGGCACGCAGGCCCGCTTGAAGGAGGAGTTCCGCTTCCTTCTGGGCCACATCCGCGAGGGCCGCGGCGTCTATTTCCACTGTGTTTTCGGGGCCGACCGCACAGGGCTTTTCGCCGTGATGCTGCAAGGTCTGCTGGGCTTCACGCTGAACGATATGTATCATGACTACGAAATCACCTCGTTTGCCGCTCCCGCGGGCAACCGTGACAAGGGCAGCATCGACGAGCGCATCGCCGTCATCCGTGCCTTGGAAGGCAAGACGTTGCGTGACAAATACGAGAATTACTGGCTGAATACCGTGGGCATCACGCAGGAAGAGGTGGATGAGTTCCGCAACCTCATGCTCTACGACCCCACTCCCGTGGGCATCAACGACCATATGCCCAGCGCCGAACAGCAGGGCGAACAGGGCATCAGGGCCGTGTACACCATCGGTGGTCACAAGGTGTTGGCATCTCAACTGCACCGCCAAGCCGGCGTTTATGTGATTCAGTACAACGACGGCACCAGCTGCAAGGTGGTCATCCGGTAAGGAGTCCAAGCATTATTTCCCCATCGGTCATTAGGTTTCTCCAAGTTTCCTAATTATTGCTGTCCGGTAAAACTTTTTTGATGGCATAAATTTAGGGCTGACACTTCTG
>JABUUA010000138.1 GCA_021443405.1 Bacteroidaceae bacterium | reverse complement strand
AAGCTATTGTCTCTCTCTCCTTGCCTGCACGCTTTGCAGCCATAATATCTCTCATATCACCAACACCGCCTGCCTTGTGCATGTGAGAAGGAAGTTCGCAGAGATCGTCAAGGTCGCAGGCGGAGATATCAAGGCAGAAGACGTCGAATCGGTTGCCCTGGAGGCAAGGCGCCGTATCGATACCATGTTCGCCATCGATTCGAGATTTGATGATCTGGATGCAGAGAACCGCAGGACCGAGCGCAATATCCACCTGCGTCCTGTGATGGAGAGCTTCTATACCTGGGCACAATCCCAGCTGCTCACAGCTGTTCCCAGAATGCCCTTGTATGAGGCGCTCGCCTATGCGGTGAAGTACTGGCCCTATGTCATGAATGTCTTGGATGATGGCTTACTGGAGCTGTCCAACAACATCGCAGAGCGTGCCATAAAGCCATTCGTAATAGGGCGTAAGAACTTCCTCTTCAGCGACACACCGCGCGGAGCGGATGCTTCTGCTGGCATCTACTCGATCGTCACCACCGCCAAGATGAACGGGCTCAATCCCCGCAAGTACCTCGAGTGGCTCCTGACCGTAATGCCCAACACAGAAGGCCTCGATGATCAGTCCGTCATCGATGAGATGATGCCTTGGTCCAAGACCCTGCCAGTAGACCTCTATCTGTCCGAGAAGGCGGCTAAGGAAGCATCTCAGATGCTCGATGACCCGATCGTCGATATCGACCCGGAAGTCGGCCGGTGCCTCGGTGGGAACGGTGGCGCCGTAGCCTTTGTCCCAATAGACCACCACGTTGTCACTCTCGCGAGAGCGCGATTTCGACCACGTGTACTGATTTGTGGGGTCGTTTTCGGCGTAGAGCAGCGAGTCGGCGGGCCACGGATTCTTCCACTCCGCAGGGATGTAGAGCGATTTCTGCGCTACGACCGATGCGGCACTGGCCGTCACAATCAAGAGAAAAACAAGTCGTTTCATGTCACGTTTCAGAGTATTAGAAAACAAAATTAAGCAAAATAAATGAGAAACATGGCATAAACGACGAAAAAACACACAAACGGGCCCGAACAGACATGCAGACGAATGAGCGCAGATAACCTTATGTGTGAGGCCAAACATAAGTATGTGTGAGGCGAAACATAAGGACGTGTGAGGCAAAACGTGCGGACAACTGAAACAAGGCGGGCAGGCAGCCTTCCTCCGACACCGCCGCAACACCAACGCCGCGCATAAGAAAAGCCCGCCGCTCGGAAGCGACGGGCCTTTCGGTGATGTGTGTTTATAGTATTTTCTTATACAATGCCCTGAGCCATCATAGCCTTGGCCACCTTCATGAAGCCGGCCACGTTGGCACCCTTCACGTAGTTGACATAGCCGTCGGGCTCGGTGCCGTACTTCACGCAGTTCTCGTGAATGTTCTCCATAATCCAGAGGAGCTTGGCATCCACCTCTTCTGCGCTCCATGAGAGACGCTCAGAGTTCTGCGACATCTCAAGGCCGGATACCGATACACCACCGGCGTTGCTGGCCTTACCGGGAGAATAGAGAATCTTAGCCTCCTGGAATACACGGATAGCTTCGGGCGTGGTGGGCATGTTGGCACCCTCGCTCACAGCAATGACGCCGTTGGCAACCAGAGCCTTTGCAGCCTCTTCGTTGAGCTCGTTCTGCGTAGCGCAAGGCAGAGCGATGTCGGCCTTCTCGAACCAAGGCTTAGCTCCCTCGACGTACTTGGCAGTGGGATACTGCTCAACATATTCCTTGATACGGCCGCGATAAACGTTCTTCAGCTCCATGATGTAGTCGAGCTTAGCGCGATCGATGCCGTCGGGGTCGTAGATATAACCGTCTGAGTCAGACATAGTCATAGGAGTACCGCCCAGCTGCAGCACCTTCTCGGCAGCGTATTGAGCCACGTTACCAGCACCGGAAATCAGCACTTTCTTGCCCTCGATGGTTTCGCCCTTGGTCTTGAGCATAGCGCGCAGGAAGTAAACAGTACCGTAACCGGTTGCCTCGGGGCGGATGAGTGAACCACCGAACTCCAGACCCTTACCGGTAAGCACGCCGCTGTATTCGCGAGTGAGCTTCTTATACATACCGAACATGTAACCTACTTCGCGACCACCCACGCCGATGTCACCAGCTGGAACGTCGGTATCGGGACCGATGTGACGCGTCAGCTCCAGCATGAACGACTGGCAGAAACGCATTACCTCAGCGTTTGACTTACCACGGGGAGAGAAGTCAGAACCACCCTTACCACCGCCCATGGGCAGCGTGGTCAGCGAGTTCTTGAAGGTCTGCTCAAAGGCCAGGAACTTCAGGATGCCGAGGTTCACCGACTTATGGAAACGGATACCGCCCTTGTAGGGACCAATGGCATTGTTGTGCTGAATGCGGTAACCCATGTTGGTCTGAATCTGACCCTTGTCGTCCATCCAGGTAACACGGAACTGATACACGCGGTCAGGGATGCACAGACGCTCAACCAAATTTACCTTCTCAAACTCGGGATGTTTGTTGTACTCGTCCTCGATGGTGCTGAGGACCTCTTCGACTGCCTGATGATACTCAGGCTCGTTGGGGAAGCGCTTCTTAAGGTCTTCCAAAACTTTCTTTGCGTCCATAATGTTAGGTTGCTTTAAGTGTGTGTATTTTACTTTTTGTTATTGTCCGGGTACAAAATTAAGCAAAAATTCAGAAACCTGCAAGTTTTTCTATCTTTTTTCTACAATTTATGCGATTTTTTATAAAAAAGGCGGGCTCAACGGCCCGCCAATAGCAATATGACACCTAAAGTCGAGAGATTCATCACCACGTGACCGCCTCGCCCTTTCCGTCCTCCGTGAGGTAGAACAAGGGGCTGGGGTTGGTCTGCGGTTGGGCGTAATAGTGGAGGCCCGTGTCGTTGGTGCGCGGATGCCACTTGTCGAGCAGGCGCAGCATCTCAGCCGCCGCCCATAGTGCAGGCCCGTAGCCATGAGCCGCCGCCGCGCTCACGGGACGATAATAATAGAAGGCAGGGTCGAACGCCATGCCGGTGCCCACACAGGTGCCAGCCACCTTGCCACCGGCGGTTATCTGCGTAGAAAGGGCGTGCCAACCGAGTTGCGCCACGGGCCCGTAGGTGATGCCTTCCACCCATCCCTCGCACACGGCATGGGCGATGCAATAGGTGTAGATGGCCGTCGCCGAGGTCTCAAGATAAGAATCGTTGCGGTCGAGGAGCTGATGCCAGAAGCCTTCGTTGCTCTGATACTGGACGAGACCGGCGATGTGCCGGCGCAACTGTTCCAACACGAAAGGACGATCGTGGTGACCTTCGGGCAGCATGTCCAGCAGTTCCACCGTGGTGAGCAGAGCCCATCCGTTGGCGCGCGCCCAGTGATAAGTCGGCTGCTGGGCAAGGCCTTCGACGTAGCCGTGGCGATAAATGCCTTTCGAGGGTACCCACATACGGCGCACGAAGTTCTTATACATCGTGGCGGCCTCGTCGAAGTAACGGCCCTGCCCCGTATAAACACCGCGGTAAGCGATAGTGGGGATACCCATGTACATGTCGTCGAGCCAGACCGTGTTATACTGGGGGCGATGGCGGGCAAACGTGCGGTCGGGCAGACGATACTGGCCCGTCTCCACGAAACGGAAGTAGTTTTCTATGACGCCGTCGAGCTGCAGCGGCCCGCGGGGCTTTCCCTGCGCCTTCATCATGGCGGTGCACATCGTGCCGCAGTCGTCGAGGGCCTTCGGACGAACTATCTGTCCCATCTGGGCGTCGGTCACCTCCTTCTGCTGGGCGAAGCGGGGAAACACGTCGCGGATGAAGCGGAAGCGCCGGGTGACATAGTCGCTGTAACGCTGGTCGCCGGTCACTTGTGCCGCCACGAGCAAGGCCTGATACGTGATGCCCCACTCGTAACTGCCGATGCGGAACGCACCGCGCTCCAGCGTCTTGA
>JABUUA010000137.1 GCA_021443405.1 Bacteroidaceae bacterium | reverse complement strand
AGCGTCCTTGCTGCCGTCGTCGATGACGATGCATTCAATGTTCGCGTGCGTCTGAGCCATAAGACTTTCCAGGCAGCGGTTCAGATAGGCCGCGGCGTTGTACACGGGCACAATCACGGAAACTAATGGGTTGGTGGTCATATCGTGGGTCGGTCAGTGTTGTTGGTGGGTGATGATTTTTGTGCGGCAGCGTTCGGCGCTGAAGTTGGCGTCGGACTTCAGGTTCGCAACGAGCAGCGTGTCGATGTCGCAGTCCTGAATGTGGACGCCGTAGGCGTTGTCGCGCACCGAGACTTTCTTCAGTCCGGAGCATTGCTTGACGACGACGTTGGCCTTGCGGGGGAGGTTGGTGAACAGCAGGTCGCCGTGGAACTGCAGATTGTTGTTCTTGAACGTGCAGCGGTCAATCACCACATTGTCCACGACGGTCTCGGGAGAATTCGGCTCAATGTCTATTCCCGCTCCGGGCCACGTGAAGCGGACGGCGCCGGTGTTCTTGAACGTGCTGTTCCGGATGACCACATTCTTCCCCGCAATGAGGCTGAGGCCCTGGCGACGGCCGCCGTCGCAGGTCACGCCGTCGATGACGACATCTTCGCAGTAGTCGTCCGCCGTGCGGCGGTGCTGACCGATGTAGAGGCAGTCGCCCCAGCAGTTACGTATTGTAAGGTTTTGGACGACGGCGCGTTGGCAACTGAGCAGGCTGACGCCCATTCCCCATTCGCCTTTGTTCCCGATGTGCTTGTCCACATCGCCGACAATCTTCCCCGCTCCCCGGATGACGATGTCTTGTTTCTGGTCGGCTCGCACAATGGCATAATTGGTGAAACTGTTGGGCTGCAGCAGTAGGGTTCCGTCGATGACCAGTGTGGTCCGGCTGTTCAGCGGCAGGGCCGATGCGTCGTTCTTCTCAATCGCCACTTTGTATTTCCCCTTCTTTATCGTTATGGTTCCCGGGTGGGAATCGTCAGTGAGCGTGCAAAGGTTGCGGAAGTTCTGTAGATTCTTCCGGGCGTCGTTGCCAAAGTCAAACCACTCGCTGGGAATCTGACTGACATGCCACGTTCCTTGCAGCTTGATATTTCGGAAGATACATTTCTTCTGGGCTTGGCAGTCGCTGTTGTTCCCGACGACGGTTCCGTTTTCTATCGTCCCGCCGTCGAAGACGAGCGTGCAGTTGTTCGGCAAGGTCATGGTCTGGCCGTGCAGGTCGATGGTCGTGGTGATGAACCATCGGCCCTTGTCCTTTCGAATCGTGTTGTAGGAGGCCGCAAAACTTTGTTGCACGTAGTCGGCCTGTATCTCGTTGATGCAGAGTCCTGTTAAAAGAACTATGGAGAGGGTGAAAAGAATGCGCTTCATGTTATTGGACCTTTTTGATTTGGATTCCGTGCCAGTTCCTTAAATCGGTCGATTCGGTGATGCCGATGCCGTAACGGTTGCTGGCGTTGCGGGCCGAATAATACATCCGATAACTGTTGTCGGCCAACTGCACTAAGCAGGCGCGGTACATCGTTTCGTCCCAAGCGCCTTTCCGGCCTTGCAACACCAGATAAGGCAGTTCGTAGTGCTCGTTGTCCGGGGAAGTGGTCAGAAAGGTGACCCAGTTCTTGCTGTCCGACTTACACATGACCGTCATTATGTATTGTCCGTCGGTGTAAATCACGTCGTTGTGCCATGGTTGGTAATAGTCGCCTTCGTGCTGGTAGAGCAGACTGATTTCCCGCTGGAATCGCCAATCCGTTCCGTCGGCGCTTTCGTAATAGTCAATGGCGTTTAAACCGCGATTGACCCAGATGCAGTAAGTGTGGTTGCGATAAATGACGGATGGCGACAGCACGTCGGCCACACTTTGCGAGGTGTGGAGCAGTTGTTTGTCACTCCAGTGCTGGCCGTCGGTGCTCACGCGGCGATAAATAAGTTCTTGCTCGGCGTTCTCGTCGCAGACGCGGAACCAGCACTCCAGTTCTCCGCTGTCGTCGTTGAACACAAGGTGAGGGTCGGAGTTGTATTTGTCTTTCTGCTTGCGGTCGGGCGTTTCTTCGATGGGATTGCGGTCGATGTTCTTCCAGCGATAACCGTCGTTGGAATAAGCGATGCACGGATTTTCATATTCCGGATTGCCCATCGGATAAGGAGAATAGGCCATCCAGTAACAATAACCGAAGAGCGAGTCGGGCATATAGAGGACCTTGGGATGCATGTTCTCCGTGTTTTTGTAACACGACTTCAGTTCCAGGGCGCAAGGAGCATTGGCGGTGTTGCTCTCCACGACGTCGCATTCCACCCACAACTCGTCAATGGATTCCGCACAAGCCCCAAGCAGCAAAGCACTAAGACTTATGGCAAATCGAGTGATAAAGTTTGACATAGTTGTGAGCTGTATTTTTGATGGAATAGCGTTGTGCCCGCTGTCGGCAAGCTTCTGCCGTGGCGGTGTATTGCTCGCGGTCAGCGAATAACGAGTTGATGCAGTCGGCAAGTTGACGCTCGTTGCCGGCGTCGAACAGCAGTCCTGCGCCCTCGACCACCTGTTGCAGTCCTTCCACCCGACTGGCAACGACTGGAAGTCCGCCCGCCATCATTTCTATGGCAGTCAGTCCGAATCCCTCCCAGTGTGACGACTGTACTCCGATTTTGGCCCTTCCGACGAGTTGCGGAACATCGGTGCGGGTGCCGAGAAAACGGATGCGATGGTTCAGACCTAATTCCGTGCACAGTTGTCGGCAAGCTTCCAGTTTTGCTCCGTCGCCCACCAGTTGTAAGGTGAGAGCCGGGGTGACATATTGCATGGCTCGGATGAGGGTTTCCTGGTCTTTGGCGGGTTCGAAGCGCGACACCATGATGACGTAGTCTTCTCTGTTCCCTTCCGACTGCTTGTATTTTTCTAAACAAATGCCATTTTCTATGGTCACTAATTTCTTGTCGTCGGTCTGTAACCAGCGAGACAAAGCGTCGCGTGTCTGGTCGCTGATGGTGACGATGGCCTTGTATCGGCTATAAATAAATTGCTCGATGGGGCGCAACCAATTCTTCTCGCGCCGCCGATTGTTGGTGCTGTGTTCCGTGAAGACCAGCGTGGCTCGGGTGAACAAGGAGGCAATGGCGCAGAAATACGATGAGGGGAAAAGATGCACATGAACGACGTCATAGCGCTTCAACCAACGGAGCAGTTTCGCTACAACCAGCGGATTGCGCGGATGGCAGTCGAGGTAATGAATCTTGACGCGCGGGTCGTTTAACTGACTGCAGACATCGCCACTCCTGTGAATCACCAGCAATTCCACCTCACATTCATTAGCAATGAGAGGCAGCAGGGCGCAAACCAATTGTTGTGCGCCGCCGATTTTCAGGTCGTTGATGATGTGCAGAACTTTCATTGCCTCCTTATTCTCGTTGCTCGCTATAATCTACTTTCGTCACAGCGTCGTGCATATCAATTCGATAGCTGGTAGGTATGTTGTCAAAGACGGTTGTGTAGGGGTAGTACATGGCGTAGCGCGGCTTCTGTCCCGCCGGTATGACGAAAAACTTAATCATATTGAAGACGACCAATATCCCCACACACCAGGCAATCAAGATACGGCGACTCTTTTCCAAAGAAAATTCCATCATATAGGTGGCAAACATGGCAATGGCCAATACCGAGAAGTATTCGAAGAAACGGTTGAACGTGATGAGCGCCGTCAGAAACGTCGAACTGATAAAATATTTCTCGATGACCAGTTCTTGCCAGTCTTGTTGGCGTGGTTTGGCCAAATACATGTGATAAGTGGCTGCGGCCGGGAGAAGCATATAAATAAGATAGTTGCCCACAAAACCGTTGAAGTTTCCGGTTCCCATGATGTAGGCGGTATATCGACTCGCTATCAGCGACCCTTGCACAATACTAATCAAAGGAACCATGACAACGTTCACCGAGAGATAGAGGGCGAGGCAGAGAACGCTCAGACGAATAAAGGATTTGGCCGTGAATCTTATGCGGGGAATCAGCGGTAAGATGACCAT
>JABUUA010000136.1 GCA_021443405.1 Bacteroidaceae bacterium | reverse complement strand
GCTCGCCGAATACGCTGCCGCGAGGGAAAGACTTTTTGACGGACAGACGTAATGTCTCATACGCCATCATCTCGTGTCACGTGGTTGGAGCCTGCTAAAACAAATTTGCAATTCGCCCCAACTACGCCCAACTTTTTTTTACGAAACCACGCCCAAATACTGGGCGACGGCCTCGGCGCAGCGCTCTCCATCCACGCCGGCACTGACGATGCCGCCCGCATAGCCGGCGCCTTCGCCACACGGGAAAAGGCCTTGGAGGCGGACATGCTGCAAGGTGGCCGCGTCGCGGACAATGCGCACGGGACTGCTCGTTCGCGTCTCCACGCCGATGACGATGGCCTCGTTCGTCAGGAAACCGTGTTTCTGCCGCCCAAACGCCTTGAAACCTTCCTGCAGACGATGGCTAACGAACTTGGGCATCCAGAAGTGCAAGGGACTGCTTATCAGCCCGGGCGCATAACTGCTGGCGGGCAAATCGTAACTCAGCCGCCCGTTCACAAAGTCGGCCATGCGCTGGCTGGGCGCCGTCTGCTTCTGGTTGCCCTGCAGCCAGCAATGCCGTTCCAGCTCTTCCTGATAGTTTAACATGCGCAGAACATCGTCGCCCTCCACGTCCTCCGGGCGCAGTTCCACCACCATGCCGCTGTTGCTCCACCGTCCGCTGCGATTGCTCGGACTCATGCCGTTCACCACTATCTGCTCCGGACCACTGGCCGCGGGGACGACGAAACCGCCAGGACACATGCAGAAACTATACACGCCTCGGCCCTCCACCTGCTGCACCACACTGTATTCGGCAGCAGGCAGATACTTGCCTCGGCCTTGGCGCGAATGGTATTGCAACTGGTCAATCAGCTCGGAGGGATGCTCCAACCGAACACCCACGGCAAGACCTTTCGCCTCCAGTTCCACTTGGTGAGAAGCCAGCCATCTATACACATCGCGAGCGCTATGCCCGGTGGCCAATATCACAGGACCGCGGAACTCACGCTCGCCACAGCAAATGCCTTCCACCCGGTTGCCGCGGACGATGAGCTCCGTCATCTTCGTCTGGAAGTGAACCTCGCCGCCGCACCGGAGAATGGAATTGCGCATGTTTTCTATCACGCGCGGCAATTTGTCAGTGCCGATGTGCGGGTGAGCATCGTGCAAGATACTGGGGCTTGCGCCGTGCTGACAGAAGACTTGGAGTATTTTGTCACTATTTCCTCGCTTCTTGCTGCGCGTGAACAACTTACCGTCGCTATAAGCTCCCGCTCCTCCTTCGCCGAAGGAATAGTTGCTCTCGGGGTCAACGCGTTGCTCGGGCCGAATGCGCGCCAAGTCTTTCTTACGTTCGTGCACATCCTTTCCGCGCTCCACCACGATGGGCCGCAACCCCAGTTCCACCAGACGGAGCGCCGCAAACAAACCGCCCGGACCAGCCCCCACGACAATGACCTCGGGACGACCGTCCACTTGCGGATAGTCGATGACGGGGAACTCCGCGTCTGTGGGTTGCTCGTTGATATAGAGACGGACGGACAAATTCACAAAAATCGTTCGCTGACGAGCATCGATGCTCCGCTTCAATGTACGGACACAAGTTATGGTCCGTTCGTCGAGAGCATACTCACGCGCTATAAATCGGCGGATGCTCTGCTCGTTGTAAGCATCCTGCGGCGACAGTCTCAGTTGCAGTTCCTTTATCATCCGAATAGTTCTCTAACAGCCTCCGCCACACCACTCACGGGCACGAGGTGCAGTTTCAAATTACGAGTGTCGATGCCTTTCAGCCCTTGTCGGGGCACAAGCATTCGGCGGAAACCCAGTCGCTCCGCCTCGGCAATGCGCTGTTCCAGGCGGCTCACCGGTCGAATCTCGCCGCTCAACCCCACCTCGCCGCACATGCAAGTGTCGGTGTCGATGGCAGCATCGACGTTGCTCGAGAGCACGGCCGCAATGACGGAAAGGTCCATGGCGGGGTCGGTCACGCGCAGTCCGCCCGCGATATTGAGGAAAACATCCTTCTGCGCCAACTTGAAGCCCACGCGTTTCTCCAGAACGGCCAGCAACATCGCCAGTCGTCGATTGTCGAATCCCGTAGCCGAACGCTGGGCAGTGCCATAAGCCGCGGTGGAGACGAGCGCTTGTGTCTCGATGAGCAAGGGCCGAACGCCCTCGATGGCCGAGCAGATGGCTATGCCGCTCAAGCCCTCGCGCTCCTCGGTAAGCAATAGCTCGCTGGGATTGACGACCTGGCGAAGACCGCCTTGCTGCATTTCATAGATTCCTAATTCACTGGTGCTTCCGAATCGGTTCTTAATGCCGCGCAAGATGCGGTACATGTAATGTTGGTCGCCCTCGAACTGCAGCACGCAATCCACAATATGCTCCAGCACCTTTGGTCCGGCCAAGGTTCCTTCCTTCGTGATATGACCGATGAGCAGAATGCTGCAGCCGCCACCCTTGGCATATTTCAAGAGAGAGGCGGCGCACTCGCGAATCTGCGACAGACTACCCGGCGACGATTCCACCGTTTCGGTGCTGATGGTTTGGATGGAGTCGATAACGACCAAGTCGGGTTGTTCGCGCTCGATGTGCGAATAGATTTCTTCCAACGACGTTTCGCAAAGCACCAAGACGTCGGCACCTCCGTCGGGGCAAAGACGGTCGGCGCGCAGTTTAATCTGCCGAACGCTCTCCTCGCCGCTCACATACAGTATCTTGCGGTCCTCCATCCGCAGGACGGTCTGCAACACCAGGGTGCTCTTGCCAATACCGGGTTCGCCACCCAAAAGGACAAGACTTCCCGGCATCAGTCCGCCACCCAGCACGCGGTTCAGTTCGCCGTCGCCCATGTCGATGCGGGGTTCGTCCTCCACCTCAATCTTGCGCATGGGGATGGGTCGCTTCACTTCCGCCTGCATCGAGAGCGGAGCAATAGCGCGTTTGGTGGTGGTGGTCGCCACGCGGAACTCTTTCATCGTGTTCCACTGACCGCAGGCCGGGCACTTCCCCACCCACTTGGGAGATTCTTGTCCGCATTCTTCGCAGACATACATGATTTTATCTTTAGCCATAGTCTATTGATTCACTGTGCCACATTTTGTGCATTCGCCCAAGTCGTGCAGACGGGCTCCGCACTGTCCGCAGCAATATCGCGCCCGATGGCGGCGAACATATTGCCAGATGGCGGCCACAATATATAGAGGAAGAAAGAGATAGCCCACATAATACATGGTGGTGACGGAAAAGAAAACATACACCAAGCCCAGCACAGCCATGAGCGAGAGTCCATACAGCAGACCTTCGGTGGTGCGGAGCGAGTGATAAATGTCGTCGAGCACCGCCCCCGACAAAACAACCATCAGCCACACCGAAAACAAGAAGGCGGACAACACCGCGGGAAGTCCGAACGGATTGAGCGTCGGGTGGTAATAGAAATAACACCACGTCTCGGGCACAAAGTGCTGAATACTGGCGTAAAGCACCGCCGAACAAGCCATGCAGAGACAGAGCAACATGGGGAAAGGCGACGCAATGTCGTCGATGTGAACCATGTGGTAACGCTTGTGCATCATACGACGAATGAGCCACGCCGCCAGCACGGCAAAGGCCAGGCAGATAGCACCCAGCAAGTGACTGTCGCTGAAGAGATGAATGCCTTGCGAGATGGGGTCGTCAGGAACGACGGATTCCAGCAACACCGACTCGTGGAGCCACCCCATGGTCAGCTGGTCGCGAGCGACCTTCACCCAGACGCTGTCGATGCTGTCTTCCGGGATAGTTTCTATCTGCGCCACCACCAGCGGGTCGCCCCGAAACACGACAAAGGAATCGGAGGATTCGGGAACGATGAGCAGATGCATCGGACGGTCTTCCTGCAACACAAGGGAGTCGGCAATCACCTCGAAGTTATAACCTACCTCATATTCCTCGCCTTGCTGCGGATAATGACAAGAGGAAAACAGGCCGACAACCAAAAGAATCCACCACTTATTGCGCATATACCTCCATTTGACATAGTTGGCAATCGAATTTCAGACGGAACATCCGCCCGTCGGACGACCGCAGAAAGAGGGGCTCGCGATAGGGCAACCTACCCTGTTTCGAGCAGAGACCGAGCTGATGACGAATGCAGTAACGGCACGTCATCAGCCGGGGAGAAGGACCCACCGACTGCGGAGCCACCTCCATGGCCATATCCACCTGGGCCGCGCCGTGCTTTCTGTAGAACTCGCGAGCCAGACGATTGGCCACATTGGCCGCATAGGTCAGGTGCTGTCCCTCGAAATAATTCGTCGGCTGACTCAACTTGTTGGGCTGTTTTTGCAGAACAGATTCGGAAGAAGAAACTGTCAAGCGCTCCACCACCGTCCGTCGCCACTCGGCCAATGTGCTGCCGGGGATGAAGAAATCGGCCGACATCTCTATATCGACGCCGTCAAATTCAAACGGAGTGTCACCCAAGCGAGCGAGCTGACGTTCAATCTGTTCGCGCTGCGGACTGCGCGCTAACTGATGGGCACAGTCAAATTCCACACCGTTCAACGAAAAACCGTTGGGCGTTTCCTTCAGCACCCAATGCAAGGGTAACTTGCGCTCGGCGGTTTTTCCGCCTAACAGTCGCTCCATGGCTTGATCTTGATTGCGATAAAGGCGCGTTTTGTCGGGCAGATTCGTCGGCATGTGTTGGGGATAAAGTTTGTTGTTCACCACCCGATTGACGCGGAAACCTTGCAGACGACCGTCCTTGTCGATAAAGCAAAGACCATCGCCATTCGAGAAAGAGCACAGTCCCGCCACGATGATGGCTCCCTGCCGAATCTCCTTCACATAGCCGACATATTCGCCCATGCTCTTGGGAGTGAACGGATTGCAAAGGTCGTTCGTGCGGTCGTTCAAGAAATAATTGGTGAAACCGCGATTGAACGAAGCTTCGGGTCGGGGCTCAAACTGAATATCGACTCGGCCCTTCGAAGCTCGCTGAAACTCAAGACGGCGACGAAATATCTGGTCGAGTTGCTTCCGGTAATAGGCCACCACGTTCTTCACATACGCCGTGTCCTTGAGCCGTCCTTCTATCTTCAAACTCACGGCTCCTGCATCGAGCAACGCTTCCAGCTCACGACTGCGGTTCATGTCGCGCAGCGA
>JABUUA010000135.1 GCA_021443405.1 Bacteroidaceae bacterium | reverse complement strand
CGAGGGCCTTGCTCTTCAGGTTTCGCTCGCGGAAGAGCCAGGCTCCGAACAGGAAGCTGACGATGACACTGCCGCGACGTATCATGCTCACGATGCTCACGAGCGCACCGTCGAGACTCAGCGCATAGAAGTAGGCGAAGTCGGCCGCGCTCAGGAAGAGGCTGATGAGGGGGATGAACCACACACCGCGACTGAAGGGCGGGCGCGGCAACGACTGCTTCATGACCATCATCATCACGCCCATCATGGCGCACTGGTAGAAGTTGTAGTAGCTCTGCACCGTGATGCGGTTGAGCCCCACACCGCCTGCCTCGGGCGAAGCCATCAGATATTTGTCGTAGAGTCCGCTGATGGCGCCTAACACGGCCGCCATCACCACGCAGGCTATCCAGCGGTTGTGGCGGAAGTCGATGCCTTCCTTCTTGCCGCTTCGGCTTAGCAGGAAGAAACTGAAAATAGCACAAATCACACCAATCCACTGGTAAACGTTGAGTCGCTCCCCGAAGAACAGGAGCGCGCCGAGCAACACCATCACGGGGCGCGTGGCGTTGATGGGCCCCACAAGTGTGAGGGGCAGGTGCTTCATGCCGTAGTAGCCGCATATCCATGACGAGAGCACGATGCAGCTCTTCAGCACGATGTAGCGCTGCACTTCCCAACCGCCGAAGGGCACGTCGGCCCGGAAAACGAACGGAAGGAAGATAAGACTGGAGAAGAAGGTGTTGAGAAACAGCACGGGCACCACGGGGTAGTCCCGCAGCGCGCGCTTCTTAAACACGTCGTAGAAACCTAACAAGGTGGCCGACAGAAAAGCAAATAGTAGCCAAGTCATGCTTTCGACAAACGTTTTCTCTTACCTTACTTCCGTTGCTTCGTCCGGACTGCTAATACTGAATATCCACCAGGAACAGCGCATTCCCCGGCACGCTCTCGCCCGCCGAGCAGCGGTTCTGCTGTTCTATCACCCGACGGAAGCCTTCCACGGACATTCGGCCGCGGCCCACTTCCATCAGTGTCCCCACAATGGCACGCACCATATTGCGCAGAAACCGGTTGGCGGTCACGGTGAAGCGCCACTCTCCGGGGGCAATTTCTTCCCAGTAAGCCTCGGTCACCGTGCAGAGGTTCGTCTTCACGTCGGTGCTCAGCTTGCTGAAACTGGTGAAGTCGCTGTACTCCTTCAGCGTGGCGGCGGCCTCGTTCATGCGGGAGAAATCGAGCGAGCCATACACATACCAGCTATACGCCCGGCGGAAGGGATTCTTGTGCTGACATATATAATAATGGTACGTGCGCGCGCGAGCCGAAAAGCGGGCGTGCATATCGTCGGCCACGCGTTCCACCTTCTGCACAGCAATGTCGTGGGGAAGCAGCTTGTTCAACTTGTAAACCAACTGCGCGCCGTCCAGCGTTTCGTCGCCCTCCCAGTCGAAGTGGGCCACCATCATGCTGGCGTGCACACCGGCATCGGTGCGACCCGCGCCCACCACCTCCGTGGGAACGCGGAGCAGCGTGGAGAGCGCTTGTTGCAACGTCTCCTGCACACTCACGCCATTCGGCTGTATCTGCCAGCCGTGGTAGCCTGTGCCGTCGTAACTGAGCGTGACGAAATAGCGCATCGGCACTTAGCGTCTGGGGCGACGATGCTTGTTCGTTTTTATCTTGTTGTACTCAAGCCAGGCGGCGGCGTAGCGCTTGCCTATCTCGCGGTAACCTTCGGCTGTGAAGTGAAGATGGTCGGGCAGACCGGGCAGCCCCTCGGAGCTCACGACCTTCGACGTCGGTATGGTCTGGGGCAACGTCTGGATGATGGCGTTCATCGACGCGCAAGCGCCGCCGGCTTCCTTACCGACCACCTCGCCGGCTATCAGGGGAACTTGCTCGGCGTTCAAGTGCAAGTCGTTCAACAAGTCGCGGTAAAGTTTGTTCACCTTATCGGGCCATTCGGGGTCGCCCGTGTTCGAACAACCCTGATGCAACAAGATTCCCTTGAACACGCCTTGGTGACTGGCACGCAGCGCGCACTCAAGCACTCGGGTGTAAGGCAGGGCGTCGTAGTCGTTCATGATGCCTTGGAACCAATCCGGCTCGCGCGTCACCGACTGCGGATCATATTCCTTGAACAAATGTTCTATGCGACAACCGCCAATCGCCACGTGGATGACACCGATGCGAATGCTGTCGGGCAGCGTCTCCACCAAGGTACGACCGAAATAATCGGCGGGAGTGAGGCCTGCATACTGGCGGCACAAGGGCGGAACAGCCGTGTACCACTGATATTTCTTGCGGGCGTCGCCCTTGTTGTTCCCCGTGTGTGCGGCGTAGTCCGTGGCAGCCATCACCTGGAATCGCTCGTTGTCCCAGGCGTAATCCTGTTCTTCGGGCTTGGCGGCACCCTCCATATTCGACTGCCCCACGCAGATGAAAAGGTAGAAGTTAGGGTCGGGAGTACTGGCAAAGCGCTCGCTCTGCGACAAATAATCCTTAGTGGTCTGCGCTCCGCCATACATTTCCGACTGCGCAAAACTCTGGCTGACACTCAGCGAGAGCAAGAGAAAAGCAAAGAGTTTTTTCATCTGTAGTGAGGTTATTGTATTAGTTACTCATACAAAAGTACGAAAAAAATCCGCACATAAAGGAATATAACCCCAACTTTTTTTCTAAGAAATCCCCTCCCCTCTCCCTTTCCCGCCCTTCCCGACTGGCCGCGAGCGGATTAAAACGAATAGCCTCACGAAGAGAACGTCTTTAGATTCCGCAGTAAATATTGCACATCCATATTGTTAATTCAAGAAGCAATACGACTAATAATACTATCCTCCTTTTTACAAGGCGGTCTAACAACTGGAATATATGTATTAGTAGGTGTTTCCGGGTTGCCAAGCTTAGAACGGCGACAATTGGATAAATAAAAATAAACGATAAACTAAAAATAACATTGGGATTCAGGATAAAGGCGCTACGATAGTCTCCACTGAGAGCAAGAAGAGTAGCCCTTGTAACGCCGCATCCTGGGCAAGGTATATGATATAACAACTTTGAGGGGCAAATTGTTATTTGCGTTTGCCCCTCAAATGTTGTTACTAGCACAAGCCATATAATTACAATAATGTAGGCTATGGCCGAGATGATATAGAACTTCTTAGTAGAGATAAGCCTGAAGTTTGTTGTAGTTTTGTTCCTTTGCTGAGCCCGAGATCAAGAACCAATCAATAATAGCCCAAATTCCAAAACCACCGCATGTAAGCAGTTTACCTACGCCCATACCTGTGTTTCCGATGTAGAAACGGTCAACGCCATAGCAACCTAAAAAGATTGAAAGAAGAAGAGCGGTAGTTGGGTTTTTGAACTGGATTGTGGAGAGTGCCGCCCACTTTGAATCGTCAAGTGTAAGCAATTTCTCTCGTACAAAAGGCACCTTCTGTTCAGGAAGGTTGCTGCCATTTGTCATGATGAACATGTCAACTTTCTGTGCGTCCATAATTTGTTACTTTAAGATGGTTAATATAGTATTTAAATTCTGTGCTCTTGCTGTTGTGGAAACGAGAAAAATATCAATAAAATACCAGAATAGCAAAACGAATGTCAAAACTAATCCAGAACCTACGAAAAACCAATCATCAAGTTTCCAAATCTCCATTACAATAATCCATGCGATAAACAGGATGGTAAGGAGCAACTTTCCTACACCAAGGAGGTGATGGCCAAGATAGAATCTATCAGCCCCATATGTGCCTGCTGCAATAGACAAAATCAAAACTGTCGTTGGATTCTTGAATGGTACAGAATTGATGGTTCCCCAGTCTTCTTCTGAGGTTATAAGCATTTCCCTGAGTAAAGGCAATTGGGCATTTGGGAAAAGATAACCTTTGCAAAGCATAAACATATCGACTTTACCGCTATCCATAAGTTTAAAAGTTTAAAATTTCTATCAGCATCTCTCGATTATTTTCTTTGGTCGCTTTGCGAATCAAGAATTGATCAACGAATGCCCAAATCAAAATACCACCACAAGT
>JABUUA010000134.1 GCA_021443405.1 Bacteroidaceae bacterium | reverse complement strand
CCCGGCGAGTGGGCCTATCAGGGCGAAGTGGGCTACAGCAACTTCCCTTGGAACAAAAAGAAGAAAGGCCGTCAATACGCCTCGAAGATGAAGGCCAACTTCAGCCATGTCCGCGGCATCGACTTCGAGCCCGTGGCCCAGCAATACGGCACGCTGATGGGCACAGAGGGCTGGACGGGCAAGTTCTTCAAGCAGAGCGACGAACTGTATTACCAGGACGTCAACCTCCAGCTCGACCAGAAACTGGGCAAGAAGTGGAAGCTGAACCTCATGTACTCTCGCCAAAACTATAACCAGGACATCGTGGAAGGTCACGGCGGCGTCATCAAGAGCAACATCTACGTGGGCGAGGCCAAGTGGAACATCAACAAGAAACTGACCCTCCGCGGCGAGTTGCAATACTTGCAGAACGCCAACGACCACGAGAGCGGCAACTGGGTGTTCGCCCTGCTCGAACTGAGCGTGCTGCCCAAGCTGATGTTCACCGTGAGCGACCAGTACGGTCGTCCCTACCTCCAGGGCACCTACGGAAAGAAGCAGCACTACTACAACGCCGCGATCACCTTCAACCACAAGTCGCACCGCCTCGTGGTGGGCTACGGCCGCACCCGTGCCGGCTTCAACTGCTCGGGCGGCGTCTGCCGCTGGGTTCCGGCCAGCTGTGGTGTGAACGCAAGTTACAACTATATTTTCTGACACGACGATGAAGAACTATCTCTGCCTATTACTTGCCGCTCTCAGTTTCGCCGCCTGCGACCAGATTGCCGAGGCGGACCGTTACATCGAGGTGGACGCTGTGGAGCAGAACCGCAACGTGTTGCTTGAGGAGTTCACGGGACAGATGTGCGTCAACTGCCCCGATGCCCACAAGACCGTGGAGGCGCTCAAGGAGCAATACGGCGACGCTCTCATCTCGGTGAGCATCCATGCTGGCAGCTTTGCCATCGAGGAAGGAAAGCTGGGCGACAAGTTTCAGACCTTCAAGACGCCCGAGGGCGACCAGTATGCCGCCTTGCACGGCGTGGATACTTATCCCGCCGGCGTGATTGACCGCGTCAGCGGCGTGCAGCTCCACACCAGTTGGGCCAGCGCCATCCTCAGCGAATTGCAGCGCAAGACCACCACCGCCCTCAAAGCCGACGCCGCGCTCGACGGTCAGCAGATAACCGTGACCACCAACGTGGTGGCGCAGGGGCTGACCGACGCCAAACTGCAGTTGTGGCTTGTGGAGGACAGCATCGTGAGCTATCAAATCAACGGCGAACCGTCGCCCACGGCTTACGTTCACAACCACGTCTATCGCGCCAGCATCAACGGCGTGGGCGGCGAGGCACTCACGTCGGCCAATACTTATCAGCACACCATCGACCTGCGCGACTACTGGAATCCGCAGTACCTGAGCGTCGTGGCCTTTGTCTATGACAAGGACGGCGTGCAGCAGGTGGTGGAGACCAAGGTGAAATAATTATAAAACATAAGTTTATGAATGTAAAGAACTTCTTTGGCAGAATGCTAATGGCTTCTGTCTTGTGTTGCGGTTTAATGGCATGTGGTGACGACGACCCCGAAGTACCGCCCACGCCAGAGCCCGAACCCGAACCTCAAATAGAGGCGCTGACCCTGACGGTGGACGGTCAGCAGGTCAAGAATGGCGAGACGAAGACTATTACCTACAATGTCGATTCGTTTGATTTAATGCCCGACAACCCCGGTATTCTGGTGGAGAATGGCTTTGCTCCGAAGATTGAATTGACCAGTGACGAGGACAGATGGGTTCGTTGTGTGCTGACGGACAAGACGCAGACCGGTAAGATTCAATGCTGCTGGGGCGGTCAGTGTGCAGTGACGAGCGCGGCGCATCCCTCTATGATGAAGGAAAACGAACTGGTGGCAGGCGTTCCTCAGAACATGGAAATCGAAATCATTACGAATGAGCACAGCGCAACAGCGTTTAACTACACGATGACGCTCTCGTATGAAGATGAGTTTGAGGATGTCCTCTTCGAGTGCACGCTTGTGTTCGCCTACCAGCCAAACAAATAGTGAACATTTTGTAAAAAATGGCAGATATCTTTGGCTATCTGCCGTTTTTTTTTAACTTCGCCGGGTCAAACCTAATAAACAATCACCATGAAAAAAATCTTCTTTAGCGTAGTCCTTCTGGCTGCCGTGGCCTCGAACCTCAAGGCCCAGGATTTCTTCAGTTATTGGGGTGATCGCTGGGACGCTTATGTGAGTGCCGCGAGCAGTGCCCCCGCCTTTCTGCTTCAGCGGTATTTCAATCAGGAAGTTTCGGTCGAAGAGATGAAGGAAGCCTTTCACCTGCACAAGGACGACGGGGCGGACGCATCGATTTATGCGGTTTTCGACTCTGTGTCGGGGCTCAGAAACAGCCTCATGCTGGTGTCGCCGCTGCAACGTCATCCCGACAAAAAAGTGCGCGAATGCCGTGGCGTGTGGTCGGCCACGCGTCAACTGACCGACCTCGTGGACAAGAACGGAAAGTCGCAGCCGCAGTTGCTGGAAAAGTTGAACAAGAACGGCAAAACACAATGGCTCGACGGCGAGAGACTCCGACTGACGGAACCGCGCTCCTACATGGGTTTCACGGTGTCGCCTTGCGTGTGCTGGGAAATCTTGCAGGAAGGTAAACCGCTGGCCGACGCGCGGACGGAGGCGGACTGTCCCGACTTCTTCTCGTATGCCGAGGTCACGACGATGACGCTGGACGGCACTTGGGACAGCCATATTCAGTCGGGTGCCCGCCTGCTGGGCGCTATGTGCGGTTTGGATTATGCCCCCTTGCGCGGCGACCAGGGCGAGCGCTCGTTCTCCGTCTTGCTCTATCAGAAGCCCACGCCCGCACGAGTGAAATACTTGGACCGGCCGTATGCCTTGGAACTGCTGGAGCCCGCCGACGCCGACAAGGAGACGCGGCGCTTGTTCGAGGCGTTGCAGTCGTTTGTGGCGTCGCTCCCCGACAAAACCTTCAAACCTTATTACACCACGGACTTCCGCGTCATGACGGGTCGTTACTATCGCGTGACAGTCAATAAGTGCGGATGGCTGGTGGAGGACTACTTGAAAAAGTAGCTTTCCTCCCTCCGTGCCCGAGCAAAACTAATCCCCACTATGAAAAAACTCATGTTCCTCTTAGCCTTGGTGGCCACGGCCGTCCGGGCGCAAGTGTCGTTCGGCCACGCCGAGAAGATGAATGCAGACTGGCTCTTTGTGCTCGCCGACGACTCCACCTATCGCTCTCCCTCGGCCGATGATTCCCGGTGGCGGCGTCTCGACCTCCCTCACGACTGGAGCATCGAGGGACAGTTGTCGCCCACCTTGGCCTCATGCACGGGTTATCTTCCGGGCGGAATAGGCTGGTATCGGAAGCATTTCATCTATCATAAGTCGGCGGAACAGCCGCGGCAGTACGTCTATTTCGAGGGCGTGTATAACCGCAGCGAGGTCTATCTCAACGGACATCTGCTGGGCGTCCGCCCCAACGGCTACGCCTCTTTCTGCTACGAGATGACGGAGTTTCTGCACGAGGGCGAGAATGTGTTGGCTGTTCGGGTGGACCACAGCCGCTATGCCGACTCCCGTTGGTACACGGGCAGCGGCATCTATCGCGATGTGTGGACCGTGAGCGCCCCGGCTTGTCACCTGGCACAGTGGGGCACTGGCTATAAGGCCACGAAGCTCACCGACCGCCAAGCCACCTTGGAGGTGGACGTGGCTGTGGAGAATGTCCCGGCCGCCCGCGGCGCTCTGAAGGTGCGCACGGAACTGCGTGACGCGGCTGGCAAAGTAGTGGCCAGCGCGGCAAAGACCGTCGTCGCCCAACAACCGAAGGCGCTGCTGACGCTCACCGTGAAAAATCCCCGGCGCTGGGACCTCGATTCGCCCTATCTCTACACCCTTCACACCACGCTGACGGAGGGCGGAAAGGTCACCGACCAGAACACGCTGCCCGTAGGACTGCGCACACTCGAGTTCACACCCGACCACGGCTTCGCCCTCAACGGGCACAACACGAAGGTGAAAGGCGTTTGTCTCCACCACGACTTGGGTCC
>JABUUA010000133.1:4260-7523 GCA_021443405.1 Bacteroidaceae bacterium | reverse complement strand
GGCGAGAACATCGAACGCGCCCTGAAGAAGTTCAAGAGAAAGTTTGAGAAGACTGGTGTCGTAAAGGAGCTCCGTGCCCGTCAGCAGTTCGACAAGCCCTCTGTACTGAAGCGCCTCGCCAAGGAGCACGCCGTGTACGTACAGCAGCTGCACCGCGTAGAGGATTAAGGATTAACATTTATTAAGAGGACTTTCTTGGAATTGTCCGTCTTAATCCGTAATTTCGTTGCAACGATTCAGTGACGATTTATGTGGACAGAAGCATTCGTCGAGTATCTGAGGTGCGAGAAGAACTACTCCGAACGCACCATCGACACCTACATGCGAAGTTTGAAAGCGTTTGAGCTTTGGACGAACTGCTTCGACAGTGAAATTACTTGGGAGAACCTGGACAAGGACGTCGTGAGGCAATGGATGGTGGCCATGATGGACGAAGGGCGAACGCCCCGCACCGTCTGCCGCGACCTGAGCGCCCTGCGCACCTTCTACAAGTTCCTGCTGCGCCGCAAGCTGGTGACCGCCGACCCCGTGCACACCCTGCAAGGGCCCAAAAGAGGCAAGGCGCTCCCCTACTACGTGAGGGAAAGCGACATGAACTCCCTGCTCGACAGCATGGCAGCCACCGCAGAAACCCTGCACGACCAACTGGAGCGACTCATCCTGCTCACCTTTTACTCCACCGGCATCCGTCTCTCGGAGCTCGTCGGACTCGACTGGGAGCAAGTGGACCTCACGCAGAAGTTGCTGAAGGTGACGGGCAAGCGCAACAAGCAGCGCATTGTGCCTTTCGGGGAGGAACTGCTCGACGCCTTCGAGCAATACGCCAGCCTGCTGGACGCCGAAGACCACGCAGCCCGGGGGGCCGTCTTCATCAACCTGAAGACCCAGCGCCGCATCGCGCCCAGCGCCGTGCAGCGAATCGTGAAGCGCCACCTGTCCCAAGTGACCACAGGAAAACGAAGTCCGCACGTGCTGCGCCACTCGTTCGCCACCTCGATGCTGAATCACGAAGCAGACCTGCAATCAGTGAAGGAACTGTTGGGGCACGAAAGTCTCGCTACCACCGAGATTTACACCCACACCACTTTCGAGGAACTGAGGCGTATGTATAACCAAGCCCATCCCCGGGCGTAAACAGCAACGATTATGGAGATTAAGATTCAGACCATCCATTTCGAGGCAACGGAGAAGTTGCAAGACTACATTCAGAAGAAAGTAGGGAAACTCGAGAAGTTCGACAACGAAATAAGAAAGGTAGAGGTGTCACTAAAGGTCGTGAAGCCCGAAACAGCCATGAACAAGGAGGCCACCCTCAGCGTCGCGCTCGCTGGTTCCACGCTGTTTGCAAACAAGGTTGCCGACACATTCGAAGAAGCTATTGACAACTGTTGTGAGACGCTAACGCGCCAACTCACAAAACATAAGGAAAAACATCAGAATCGCTAAAAATATCACAGAATATTTGGCGGTTTGACAAATAATTCCTAATTTTGCACCCGATTAAAAGCGTCTGCGAACAAATCGGGTGCATTTCGCCTCTTTAGCTCAGTTGGCCAGAGCACGTGATTTGTAATCTCGGGGTCGTTNAGCGGCGCGATGCAGATCGCTTTCCCACCCGCCTCTTTAGCTCAGTTGGTCAGAGCACGTGATTTGTAATCTCGGGGTCGTTGGTTCGAATCCGACAAGAGGCTCCCCAGAAGAATCTTCTCGTAGTTGGGAAGATTCTTTTTTTGTTGAAAATAATCTTGACGAATCCTGAAAGTTTCAAGGTTGGTTTTGCAGAAAAAATCCATTTGTTTCACAAGTCTGAAAAATCCTAATTAACTTGCATATTCGCTCACTTATTTGTACCTTTGAGACTTATGTCTCGAAGATACTCATGCTCGGAAATGACCAAATAAATTTGGCATTTCACTCACTTATTCGTACCTTTGAGACTTATGTCTCGAAGATACTCACGCTCGGAAATGACCAAATAAATTTGGCATTTCACTCACTTATTCGTACCTTTGTATCTTAATTGTGCAGAAAGAGCAGATGAAGACGAGAACTTGTGCAATGGCTGTGGTGGTGAGCATTCTTTGTTCGCTCTGTTACGGCGTTGTTCCCCAAACGATTGCGGGGAATGGTTCGCGCTTTGCTTCAGATACTCTTTCTCAGGATTCTTCGCGCGAGGACACGTTGGCGGGCGACACGCTTGTGCGAGCGGCAAAGCAGTTGACCGTGGACAGTGTGCTCAATTCCGTCACGGCCGACAGCATCATGGAGATGCTCCGGCGCGGCGTGGTGCTGGAGGTGCAGCCCGACTCGTCGAAGATGGACACGGCGAAGGTGGATACGGCGAAGAAGAGCAAGAGCGCGCTGGACCAGCCGGTGCAATACGAGGCCAAGGACAGTCTGGTGTTCGACTACGCGCAGAACCGCGCTCATCTCTACGGCGACGGCGATGTGAAGTACATGAATCTCAACCTGAAGGCGGAACACATAGAGATGCTGCTCGACAGCAGCGTGGTTCACGCCGCCGGTGTGGAGGACTCCACGGGAAAGGTCAAGGGAAAGCCCGTGTTCTCGCAAGGGCAAGACACTTACGAGCCGGACCGCATCAGCTACAACTTCAAGACGCAGAAAGCGTTTATCAATAATGTTTACACTCAGCAGGGCGAAGGTTTCCTCATCAGCGGCGAGAGCAAGCGCGACAGCACCGGAACGACGTATTTCCGCGGCGGCAAATACACGACTTGCGACGCTCCTCACCCGCATTTCTATCTGAAGTTGACGCAGGGCAAGATGCGGCCGGGCAAGAATGCCGTGTTCGGTCCGGCGCTGCTCTACGTGGAGGATGTGCCGCTGCCGTTGGCCGTCCCCTACGGCTTTTTCCCGTTCAGCAAGAAGTACAGCAGCGGCATCATCGTCCCCACGTTCGGCGACGAGTTGAACCGCGGTTTCTATCTGCGCGACGGCGGTTACTACTTCGCCATCGGCGACAAGATGGACCTGAAAATCCTCGGCGAGATATACACCAAAGGCTCGTGGGGCGCATCGGTGACATCGAACTACAAGAAACGCTACAAGTTCAGCGGTTCGGTACTGTTCAGTTTCCAGGACACACGGTCAGGCGAGAAGGGCATGCCCGACTACTCGCAGCAGACGAGTTTCAAGGTGCAGTGGTCGCACCGCCAGGACGCGAAAGCCAACCCCTACAACTCGCTCTCGGCAAGCGTGAACTTCGCTACATCGAGCTACGAGCGCAACAACCTCAACAG
>JABUUA010000133.1:0-4198 GCA_021443405.1 Bacteroidaceae bacterium | reverse complement strand
GGTAGAGCACTGGTCTCCAAAACCAGGTGTCGGGAGTTCGAGCCTCTCTTCCCGTGCCACTCGAGAACGCCTTTGTCATGAGGCGTTCTTTTTGTTGTGGACAACGCTCGGCACAACACTCTCCACTCGCAACGACGACAAAAAGTGGACGCCGAGACAAAGTGAGCGCCAGCATTCCTTGTTACTGTCCCAAATATATGTTATCTTTGCAACCGTAATACCACCCGACACGACAGATGTTACCGAAGCACCAGCACATAGTAAGGATAGGACTCATCGGATGTGGGCCGCGCGGACTCGCAACCATTGAACGTTACCGCCACATTCCCTGCGCACAATTTGTGGCCGTCGCCGACCTTCAGCCGAATCGAGCCGAGGAGGCCGTCCGTTTACTCCGTCGGCAAGAGGTGGCCGCGGAAATAATGTCCAGCGAAGAACTGATGCACCGGGCCGATGTCGATTTAGTTCTCGTCTGCACCGAATGGGGAGCCCATGCTCCTTTGGCCGTCGCGGCGATGGAAGCCGGCAAGGATGTGGCCGTGGAAGTTCCGTTGGCCAACACCATTCAAAAATGCCGACAAATCTTAGACGCGCAGTCGCGTACGGAACGTCGATGCTTCATGCTGGAGAATTGCTGCTACGATATGTTCCACCTTGGCGCCGCAGCCCTGGTCCGACAAGGGAAGATTGGGGAAGTGACACATGTAGAATGTGCTTACATACATTGGCTTGACGAGAACGCAGCCATCGGTTATCACGGCAATCCTTATCCCACGCACGGCATCGGACCTATGATGCAGTTGCTGCAAGCGATAGATGGTGACCAGATGCAATCATTGGTCTCCATCGACGCTCCGAATCATATTAACAACACACTTATCACGACGACCCATGGCCGGAGCATCTTACTGCAGTTCGACGAGACCACGCCGCGTCCCTACAATCGACTGCAGACCATCTGCGGAACCCAAGGTTTTGTGCAGAAATACCCCTTGCCGACCGTGCAGATTGGAGCTGACGTCTGCCTTACGGGGAAAGAAGCCGAGGACTATGTCGCCACGTTTGTTCCCGATGTATATCAGCGCCTTATCGACGAAGGAAAGCGACGGGGCGTGAAGAACCTCATGAACTACATCATGGATTGCCGGCTAATGAACGCGTTGCTCACGGGACAAGCGTTCGACATCTCCACGCAGGACGCCGCCCTGTGGTCGTCGCTTTGCGAACTGACGGCCCGTTCGGCACAGCACGGAGGAGAGCGCGTTTCCGTCGGGTTGTAAGAACATCCCGTCGCATTCCTGCTTTCGCCGAAACCACGGCGACGAGTCGCGACGGTCTGCTCTCTTGCACGATTCACGACGCAAAATAGGACTTTTCCTTGTATATTTACCAACTTTTTAGTAATTTTGCGCTCAGGTATTAATTTATAAGGTAAAAAGTCTTCAAATGAAAGCATTTGTGTTTCCTGGGCAAGGTGCCCAGTTCACGGGTATGGGCAAAGACCTGTACGACAACAATCCTGCCGCCAAAGAACTGTTTGAGAAGGCTAATGAGATTCTGGGCTTCCGCATCACGGACATCATGTTCGAGGGCACAGCCGACGACCTCAAGCAGACGCGTGTCACCCAGCCCGCAGTCTTCCTCCACAGCGTGATTGCAGCCATCTGCATGGGCGACGCTTTCAACCCCGCCATGGTCGGCGGTCATTCGTTAGGAGAGTTCAGCGCCTTAGTGGCCGCTGGTGCACTGCGTTTCGAGGACGGTCTGCGTCTTGTCTATGCTCGCGCCCAGGCCATGCAGAAGGCTTGTGAGATGGTTCCGGGCACGATGGCGGCAGTCATCGGCTTGGAAGATAGCGTCATCGAGGACATTTGTGCGCAGGTAAGCACCGAAGAGAAGCCCGTGGTCTGTGCCAATTATAACAACCCCGGGCAGTTGGTCATCAGCGGAAACAAGGAGGCGGTCGAGGCTGCTTGCGAGCAGTTGAAGGCGGCTGGTGCAAAGCGCGCCCTTGTGTTGCCCGTCGGAGGTGCTTTCCATTCGCCTCTGATGCAGCCGGCCAAGGACGAGTTGGAAGCGGCTATCGCAGCCACGGAATTCCTCACACCCCGCTGCCCTGTCTATCAGAATGTTGACGGACAAGCCCACACCGATGCCGCCACCATCAAGCAAAACCTTATCGCTCAGCTTACGGCCAGCGTTCGTTGGACGCAGGAGGTGCAGAACATGATGGCAGCCGGCGCTCGTGACTTCACGGAGTGCGGCCCCGGAAAAGCCCTGCAAGGTATGATTGCCAAGATTGCCAAGGGCGTGGAAGGTATAACCATTCAGGGAATCTAAGGCTGTGAGCGAGAAGATTGTAATCTATCAAGTTTTCACACGTCTGTTCGGCAACGACCGCCGGACCTGTGTTCCCAACGGCGACAAAAAGACGAATGGCTGCGGACGTATGGACGCTTTCAGCAGTCACGCCCTGCATCAGATTCGCGCCCTGGGCGCAACCCACATCTGGTACACCGGCATCATCGAGCACGCTTCTCAGACCGACTACACCATGTACGGCATTCCTGCCGACAACGGCGCCATGGTGAAGGGTCGGGCGGGCAGTCCCTATGCCATCCGTGATTACTATGACATTGACCCGGACCTCGCTACAAGTGTTCCCGCTCGTATGCACGAGTTCGAGCAGTTGGTGGAACGAACTCACGCGGCCGGCCTGAAGATGATTATCGATTTCGTGCCCAACCACGTGGCACGGCAGTATCATAGCGACAAGTGTCCTGCCGACGCCGAAGACCTCGGCGCCTCGGACAACGTCACGCTCGCCTTTTCGCCCAACAACAATTTCTACTACATCCCGGGCGACACACTCCATGCTCACGACTTTGACCTGCTTGACTATCAAGAGCATCCCGCCAAGGTGACGGGTAACGACCAATTTACGTCGTGGATAGGTCGCAACGACTGGTATGAGACCGTGAAGCTCAACTACGGCGTTGACTACCTTAACGGACGCACCACACATTTCGACCCGATTCCGCAGACGTGGAAGAAAATGTTGCACATCTTACTTTACTGGGCGGCCAAAGGTATCGACGGTTTCCGCTGCGACATGGCGGAAATGGTTCCTGTGGAGTTTTGGTGCTGGGCCATCACACAGGTGAAGGCGCATTGTCCGAACATCGATTTCATCGCCGAGGTCTATAATCCTGCAGAGTATCGCAACTACCTGCAGAAAGGTCATTTCGATTATCTCTACGACAAGGTGGGCATGTATGACTGCCTGCGCGCCGTGGTCTGTGGTCAAGGACAAGCCTGCGACATCACCACCTGCTGGCAAAGTACCGACGACATCCGCCAGCACATGCTCTATTTCCTGGAGAATCACGACGAGCAGCGCCTGGCCAGCGACTTCTTCGCCGGCAATGCCGAGGCCGGACGTCCCGCCCTCATCGTGGCCGCCTGCATGGGCAGCAACCCCATGATGATTTACTTCGGACAGGAACTTGGCGAGCGCGGCATGGACGTGGAAGGTTACAGTGGTCGCGACGGCCGCACCACCATCTTCGACTATTGGATGGTGGACAGCATTCGCCGCTGGCGCAACCGCGGAAAGTTCGACAACCGTCAGCTCACTCCCTTCGAAGTTTCGCTGCAGCAATACTACAGCCGCGTGCTCAGTCTCTGCAACACCGAGCCGGCTCTGCGCGAGGGCGTCTTCCACGACCTCATGTATGTCAATCCACGGACGGCCCACTTCAACCCCACAAAACATTACGCCTTCCTCCGCAAGCACGGCGACGAGGTCGTCCTCGTGGTGGTAAACTTCGGCGCAGAAGACGATGATGTGGAAATCAACATCCCGGCCCACGTCTTCGAGGCCCTGCAGATTCCGGAGATGGATAACGTCATGGCCGAAGGATTGCTCAGCGGCTGTCCCTGGAACATCAGTTTCTGTTCGAAGGAGCCCGTGCGCATCACAGTGCCGGCCAACAACGGCCGCATCCTGAAAATCAAGACGAAGTAACGCCTATAATCAGAGATTTATAAATCCTTTCCCATAGGAAGCGCAGCGAGGATTCACTGTTCCTCGCTGCGCTTTTGGTTTATTCCACTCTTTTTTTGTAAAATTTGTGCCCGCCCCTAAAGCTTGAGGCGGGCTGGAAATTACTCTGTGTCGTCGGTGTCCTCTTGCCAA
>JABUUA010000132.1 GCA_021443405.1 Bacteroidaceae bacterium | reverse complement strand
GTGGGCGTGAGCAACGACGCTGTGAACTTCATCAACTCCGCCATCGGGTCGCGGGCCGCCCGCTTCCGAACGATTGTGACGGTGGCGGCTGTGGGTGTGTTTGCCGGAGCGGCTTTGTCCAACGGAATGATGGACATTGCGCGCCACGGCATCTTCACGCCGCAGTATTTCTCGTTCCGCGAGGTGATGTGCATCTTTCTGGCCGTGGTGGTCACCGACGTGGTGCTGCTGGACGTTTTCAACTCCATGGGAATGCCCACCTCCACCACCGTGTCCATGGTCTTCGAACTGCTGGGCGGTGCTTTCGCCCTCTCGCTCGTGAAGGTGATGGGCGACAACAGTCTGTCGCTGGGTATGTTGCTTAACACCGACAAGGCCTTCCAAGTCATCCTCGCCATCTTCATGTCGGTGGCCGTGGCCTTTGTGTTCGGCTGGGTGGTGCAGTGGCTCACGCGATTACTCTTCACCTTCACCTATTCCCGCGGAACGCGCATCCGCCAAGGCTTGTTCGCCGGCCTGAGCCTCACGGCCATCGTCTATTTCCTACTAATCAACGGACTGAAAGGCTCGTCGCTGATGACGCCGGAATTGAAGGCGTTTGTCGATGAGAACACACTGCTCATCGTCGGCGGTTCGCTGGCGGCATGCTCGGCAGTGATGACTGTGTTGACTTATCTGCGCGTCAATGTGTTACGCATCGTGGTGCTGGCGGGCACTTTCGCCCTCGCCATGGCTTTTGCCGGCAACGACCTCGTGAACTTCATCGGCGTCACGCTGGCGGGCATATCTTCTTACCAAGACTATGTGGCCCACGGAGCCGGCGACCCCTCGACCTTCATGATGGGGTCGCTCATGGAGTCGGCCCGGACGCCCATCTACTACCTCGTGGGCGCCGGAGCCATCATGGTGGTGGCGCTGGTGACGAGCAAGAAGGCGCATAACGTGGTGAAGACGAGTGTTGACCTAAGTCGGCAGGACGAGGGCGATGAGATGTTCGGTTCCTCGGCCATGGCCCGCACGCTCGTTCGCAACACGCTGGCGGTGACCCGGACCATCGGTCGCTTCACTCCCGCCTGCGTCAGCCGATACATAGGCAGTCGCTTCAACGTGCAGGAGGCAGAACTGAAGAACGGTGCCGCCTTCGACCTCCTACGCGCTGCCGTCAACCTCGTGCTAGCCGGACTGTTAGTAGCGCTCGGCACATCGTTCAAGTTGCCGCTCTCTACCACGTATGTCACCTTCATGGTCGCCATGGGAACGTCGCTGGCCGACCGCGCCTGGACACGCGAGAGCGCCGTGTTCCGCATCACGGGCGTTCTTTCCGTCATCGGCGGATGGTTCATCACGGCCGGCGTGGCCTTCACCATCTGCTTCCTGGTCTGCTCGGTCATGTACTTTGGCGGCATCGCGCTCATGCTCGCCTTCATCGTGCTGGCCGTCGTACTGCTCGTCCGCAGCAACATCCGTTATGCCAAGAAGTTGCAGAAGAAGGACGAACTGGAAGAAATCTTCCGCCAAATTCTTGCCGCCGGCAATCCTCAGGAGGCCCGCGAACTGGTGGCCACCCACAACCGTCTGAGCTACATCGAGGTGCTTGACTTCGTACGCCACGAGTTCCTCACCATCACCGACGCTTTTTTCCACGACCAGTATCAGCCGTTGCGCGGGTCGCAGAGCCGCATCGAGGACGAGCGCAAGCGCTGGAAACGCATCCGCCGCCGCGAAATCATCGGCATGCGACGCATCGACCCCTTGGTGGCCATCGAGAAAAACACGTGGTTCTTCCTTGCCTCCAACGCCGCCGAGCAATTGCTTTTCTGCCTCAAGCGCATCGCCGAGCCCTGCACCGAGCATCTGGGTAACAACTTTGCGCCCATAGAAAGCACCGTCAGCGAACCTTACCTCGCGCTCTGCACGCAGGTGCGGCCGCTCTTCGACCTCGCCATCACCATGCTGCAGGAGGGCGACTTCGAGCAGGGAGAGTCCATCCGAGAGGAGGCGCAGCGATTGCAGAGCCAGCTCTCCGCCTTGCGCAAGCGCCGCATCGACGAGATGACTGCCCACGCCGAGGGCAACGGAATGACCAATGCCGACCTCGTTTATATCAACATTCTGCAGGAGACACAAGAACTCGTCGGCTCGCTCCGTCATCTGATTCGCGGCAGTAGCCGGTTCCACGCTTGAAAATCTTGTGTGCTAAAAAGAAAATCACTATCTTTGCAAGAAAAGAAAACAACCATGACAGCCAAGAGAATCCTTGTGGTCGATGACGAGCAGGACCTTGCCGACATCTTGCAGTTCAACTTGCAGACGGAAGGTTACAACGTCGATGTGGCCGCCTCGGCCGAAGAAGCCATGGCGCTCGTGAAAGCCGCTCCGTACGACTTGTTGCTGCTCGACGTAATGCTGGGCGAAATATCCGGATTCGGACTGGCTCGACTCCTGAAGAAAGACGCCGCCACCGACCACATCCCCATCATTTTCATCACCGCCCTCGACGGCGAGGAGGAAATGGTGAAGGGACTCGACCTTGGCGCCGACGACTACATCCCCAAACCCTTGTCGATGAAGGAAGTGAAGGCGCGCGTGAGAGCCGTGCTCCGTCGCTCGGAACGTCGCCACCGCCTTCCTGCAGAACAGCCGGCGCCCATCGTCAGCTACGAAGGAGTCACGGTCAATCTGGCGGCGAAAACGGTCAGTGTGGATGACCAACCCGTCACGCTCACACATCTCGAGTTCGAATTGCTCGCCTTCTTGCTTCAGCACCCCGGCCGCGTCTATTCGCGCAGCGAACTCCTCACCCGCCTGTGGCCCAAGGACACTTTCGTCATGGAGCGAACGGTGGACGTGAACATCACGCGACTCCGCAAAAAAATCATGCCTTACGGCGAACACATCAAAACAAAAATTGGTTATGGCTACTATCTCGAAAAATAACAACATCGTACTTCCGCTCGACAACTTTGCCAACCGCATGTTTGTCAGTGTCGTCAGCATCTTCCTCCTGCTGGCCGTCATGTTTCTCGTCTTTCAGTATCAGCGCGAAACGGCCTACAAGGTGGACATTCTGCACAACCGCCTCCAAGTCATCAACCACGAGGTGGGCGCCGCCTATCCCGACACCGTCGCCACACTCCCCGAGGGCGGCCGACTGACCATCATCGCCGCCGACGGACAAGTGCTCTACGACAACATCCGCGACGTCAGTGAGATGAAGAACCACGGCAGTCGGCTCGAGGTCCAAAAAGCACTGGCCGAAGGAAGCGGCTACGACATCCAGCGCACTTCCGAATCGCTGGGCGGCGAGATGTATTTCTACTCCGCCACTTTCTTCCCCGACAAAGGCGTGGTGGTCCGATCGGCTCTGCCTTATAACTCACAACTCTACAAGGACTTGACCATCGACAAGACATTCCTCTTCTTCATCCTCGGCATCACCATCGTTCTTTGCTTCATCCTCTATCAGATTGCCCGCCGACTCGCCGACACTGAACAGCAGCGCATCGAGGGCGAGAAGCAGGAACTCAAGCGACAACTGACGCAGAACGCCGCCCACGAACTGAAGACGCCCACCGCCTCTATCAGCGCCTATCTCGAGACGATGCTGAGCGACGCGTCGCTCACAGAGGAGAAGAAACGCCACTTTCTTGAGCGCAGTTATGCTCAGTGCCAGCGGATGACGAACATTCTCAGCGACATGTCCACGCTGGCCCGCATCGACTCCGTGCAACAAGTCCATGAGGCGCTGCGCATCGACGCTGCCGAACTGCTCGAAAGCATTCGGGAAGACGTCAGTTTCGCTCTCACAAAAGCCGACATGCAACTGACCATCAACGTGGAGAACATCACCATTCTGGGCGACCGCTCCCTTGTGACCTCCATCTTCCGCAACCTCATCGACAACGCCATCGCCTATGCCGGCGAGGGCAAGCACATCACCGTCAGCGGAACATTGCAGGCCGACCAGACGGCGGAGTTCTTTGTCACCGACAACGGCGTGGGCGTGGCTCCGCAGCATCTCAACCATCTCTGCGAGCGTTTCTACCGCATAGACAAGGGACGGAGCCGGAAACTGGGCGGAACGGGACTCGGGCTCGCCATCGTGAAGAACGCCGTCCTGCTCCACGACGGCGAAATCCATCTGATGACCACGCCCGGCGGAGGGCTCACCGTCCGCTTCACACTGCCGGCCGCATGAATAAAGTTTCCATGCTGAAAACAAAGAAAAC
>JABUUA010000131.1 GCA_021443405.1 Bacteroidaceae bacterium | reverse complement strand
GGCTGTGGATTTAAAAATACACCACTGGTGGGCGCCTTCACTGTAAGAATGGGAAGAGTGCCTCCATAGACCATCGGCGTCCACTCGCCTCCAGCAACACGGAACACGGGCTGAACACTATATTGTCCCGGGGGGAGAAGAGTCGTCGGCACGGAGAGATTATTATCAAAGTACCAGCCACAAGGTAATTCCGAAAAGTTCAAACAGTTCCTATAGGCTACATCATTCGTCGACATATTTATGGTCTTCACACCCACTGTGCCCGCTATAGTTTCCAACGAAGTGTTGACCCAGTGGCCTGTCAAGCTGGTTGTTTCACCCCGAGTCACTTCCGTTGCGGTCAGGCCAGTTTGATAATCCCAACTCATTTCATAGGCATATTGGCCACCCTCGTCAGGTTTTACATTAACAACAATCTGCTGAGAGCCCGAGTACTGAGCGTCTTCTCCCGCGCCACCAATGCCACTGCCGTTCGGGTCAAGTGCGGGAGAACCATTGATGGCATAGTAGCCATCGCAGTAGCCTCCCCAACCCCAGTTGAAATGCCACTTTGCATTTGTTGCATCGTAACCATCGCAAACAAATGCATGACCACTTGTCGGGGTCCGACCCGCATAGAGCACAGGACGCGCCGCGTTCAATTCGTCGTATATGATTTGCAGCCACTCTTCATCAGAGAAGCTGGATTTGTAACGATTCATCGCAGACTTATCATACCCAAAATACGAAGCCAAGGCTTTAGGGACATCTGCGAGTGAAGCACCAGAACCGCCACTGTTAATGGTTCCATAATCCATATCCACGGACACACCGCAATGATACATCAAGGTCGCCACAGCCTTGTTCGCTTCTTCGTTTGCCTGCTCATTACTATTGTATGACAATTGCATTTTGTCCCATTCATAGGTTGTTGCACCGAAATTAGCCGAGAAAACAAGAGTGGTGTTACCGATTTTCTTCGAGTACTGTTTAGAACCAGTTCCCTGCGCTGGACACCCGTGGTAATACATCACCTGCGCCATGGCGGTAGCCACACAGCCCGTGGCCAGATTACCGCCACTCTTAGGGTCTGCCACCAACGCCGGTATCTCGCTATTATAAGGATAGCTCTGGTTCCACTGCGTCTTCAGCAAAGGCGCAATGGTGCTGAACGAAGAAGCTGCGCGACGCGGAGCCTGTCGGCGGGCTGACACGTGCTGCTTCATGCCTTTGGCAATCTGTCGCTGGTACTCCGACAGCCACCAGCGAACGTTGGCGGGCGCCGTCTCATAGTCGAAAATGCCGTTGTCGCTGTAGCCCAGCACCTCGTAAGCCGCCTCGTCGGCGCCCATGATGACGTAGGCACTGCCCTCCGCGGGGGTGTTGAACACATAGAAACAAGCCTTGTCACCCTCCGAGGCGGTGTAAGCCAGCGTGAGCGGCATGTTGGCCTTCGCGCGACGAGCGGGCGATCCCGACTGCAAGAAGCGGCGGGCCGCATTGCGAGCGTCGTCCACGCTAATCTGCTGTGCCCTTGCACTCCACGAGAACCAAGCACACAACAGCAGCAAAAAAACTCTAATTTTCATAGAAAAATACGTTAAGTTCGTGTATGTTGGCCACAAAGGTACGAAAAAAAACGCAGAAAAGCAGAAAAATAATCGTATCTTTGCACGCAGAAACCTTTTTTTTCATGCAAGTAACGATACTCGGCTGCGGAAGCGCCAACCCCACCCAACGCCATCAACCCGCCTCGCAAGTCTTGGAGATGCGGGGGAAACTGTTCATGGTGGACTGCGGCGAGGGCACGCAGATGCGCCTGGCACACAGCGGTCTGGCCATGAACCGCATCGGGCACATCTTCATAACCCACGCCCACGGCGACCACTGCTTCGGCCTGCCGGGGCTCATCAGCACCATGGGACTGCTGGGCCGCACGGCGCAAATCCACATCCACGCCCCGCAGGAACTGGAGAACTATCTGCAGCAGACGCTCGACACTTTCTGCCACGACCGCACCCACGAAGTGCTGTTCCACGCCGTCGACACCCAGCAACACGCACGGGTCTATGAGGACCGCAGCGTGGAGGTGTGGGCGCTCCCGCTGAACCATCGCACGCCGTGCTGCGGCTATCTCTTCCGCGAGAAACAAGGGCCACGCCACCTGCGCCGCGACATCTGCGACATGTACGAGATACCCATCTGCTACTTCGACGCCATCAAGGCGGGCGCCGACTGGACGCAGTCCGACGGCACCGTGATTCCCAACAACCGCCTGACCACCGACCCGACACCCGTCTGCTCGTGGGCCTACGTGAGCGACACGCGCTACAAACCGCAGGTGGCCGAGTGGGTGCGCGGCGTCGATCTGCTGTTCCACGAAGCCACCTTCCCTGCCGACGACCTGCTGCGCGCCCGGCAAACCTACCACAGCACCAGCGAGGAAGCCGCCCGCATAGCCCAGGCAGCCCAGGTGGGCCAACTCTGCATCGGGCATTTCTCCGCCCGCATCCGCGACGAGAAGGCGCTGCTCGAGCAGGCACAAGCCATCTTCCCCCGCACCATTCTGGCCGACGAAGGACTGCAAATCGACATCGCCAAATAGCCGCCAGCGACGCGTCACGCCAGTGGGCAAAATCTGTCGCCCAAGAAAAATCGCTGTGTCACGCGCCTAACCAAGCACTTTTTTCTAAGGAAAATTTTATTTTTTCTAAGAAAAAGTTTGGTTGTTACACAATAAAAATTTAACTTTGTCGTAAGAAAGCGAAATTATGAACAGAAAGTTTCAAATCATAGCCCTATGCGCCCTCCTGATTGGAGCGCCCCTCAGCATGCGAGCCGAGGCTATGTGCGATGAGGTGGAGACCGAGATGACGGGCGTCACCCTTTCTGTCAGCGGTCCTCGTGTCAGCGTTCGCAATGCCGACGGCGAGACGCTCGAAGTGTACAACCTCACGGGTGTGATGGTGGCTTCGTACCACGTCGATAGCGACGCCAAGACCATCCATCTCACGGTTTCCAAGGGTTGCTACATCATCAAGGTTGGCAAGGTGGTCCGCAAGGTCTTCATCCGCTAAAGCCCTCGCCCGCTTTCCATGCACCGTTTTTCCCTCTGCTTGCTGGTCATCCCAAGTGTGCTGCTCTGTGCGCTGAGCAGTTGCGATGTGTCGTCGATGCTCGACGAGCAACCGCTCTATGCCTACGACACCACGGCCGTCGTGCGCGAGATGAAGCGCTGCTCCGCTGCCGACTCCACCCACATGTACGCCGACAAGTTCCTTGCCGACCTGCTCTTTGCCGATTCCTCCTTCCTTTGGATTGGTCCGGACGGCGTGAACCGGGAGGCCGACGCGCTGCTCCAGCGACTCCGGCAGACGGAGGCGGAAGGCGTCTCGCCCGCTCTGTTCCACACCACGCAGTTGCTGGCCGACGTGGATAGTCTGCGCGCCCGGGCGGTGGAAGGCGCGACGTGCGACACCGTTGACCAGTTGGCGGCCCACGTTGAATGGGGTCTCACGCAGGCAATGTTGCGCTACGCCTACGGCCAGCGATATGGCTACACCGACCCGCACCAGCTGTTCAACCATCTTTTCTACGACGAAGACCACTATCAGCGGTTGTTCGACATTCCCTGCGACCAGCCCACCGACTCGCTGGCCCGTCTGCTCTGTCAGCAGGTGAGGGAGGAACGACTGGCCAAGCTGCTGGACGAACAGCAGCCCACGGGGCGCCTGTTCCAGCAACTGAAGGAGGCCTATACACAAGCGCTCCGCGATTCCTCTCACACGCGCGCACGCCTGTGCATCATAAATATGGAACGTGCGCGATGGCGCTACCCGCGTCCCGAAAGCGGCACGTATGTGTGGGTCAACCTCGCCGGCAGTCAGTTGACCGCCACCGACACCGAGCGCGACACGCTCATCGGCATGCGCGTCTGCTGCGGCAGCCCGGCCCACAAGTCGCCCCTGCTCATGAGCAACATCCGTTTGCTGGAACTCAACCCCTACTGGGTAGTGCCCACGAGCATCATCCGCAAGGAAGTAGTGCCCCGCCACGTGGGTGACTCCGCTTATTTTGCGCGCAACAACTACCACGCCATCGACAAGCAGACGCAGGAACAAGTGTCGCCTCGCTACCTCACGGCGGACCAGTGGCTCAGCGGTCGCTACACTCTGCGGCAGGAGAAAGGTGCCGGCAACTCGCTGGGACGCATGATTTTCCGTTTCCCCAACAAGTTCGCGGTCTATCTCCACG
>JABUUA010000130.1:8630-10713 GCA_021443405.1 Bacteroidaceae bacterium | reverse complement strand
CAACGGCCTCATCCGCATCGCCTTCACCGGTAAGTGCGGCGACGCGCTGACCACGGACGCCGACGGCCGTTTCGACGCGACCTTCACAAAGGGTTACATCCGCCCGATGGGCGCGGCCACGGACACTTATCAGGACGCGCTCCTGAACAAAGAATGGGTGAAGAACAACCTGCGCGCCGTGGCTTTCGTGCACAAATACAACACCGACGCACTGGGCATCGAGGACAACTTCGTGCTGAACGCCGCCCAGCGCCGCCTCGTCGCTGAGGAGGACATCGTCAGCTCCGTCACCCCCAATGACCGCCCCGCCCAGGCCTACGACTTGCAAGGTCGCCCCGCTACGGGTCAGTCACGCGGCATTGTCATCCTGTCGAACGGACAGAAGGTGGTGAGGTAAAGAATACCCAAGACCCCACCCCCGGCCCCTCCCCCACGTGGGAGGGGAGCCGAGTTCTCGCATAGAAAAAGCACAGAAGGTCGCGAATGGAATTTTCCATCTTTACCTTCTGTGCTTTTCTATCTTCCTCTCCCTCCCCCATGGGGGAGGGGCCGGTGTGGGGTCTCTACATCTTTCTTAATTCCGCCTCCACGGCTTTCAGGTTCGGGCACGGAATGCCCAGTCGGTCGGCCTCCATAATGGCCCGGGTGTAGAGATAATAGGCCTCCATAGGCCGATGGTTGTCGTAATCCACCTTCATGCTCGGGTGGTAGGGCTTCATTGTCTTGGTGATAGACAGGTTGTAATCGATATGCTCCTGCCCGAGTTCCGCAACGCCCAACGCATTGGCGATGGCCACCACCTCATGCATGATGGCCTCCGTCAGCGCATACGTCTCGGCGTTCTCCATCAACTGAGCAGTATTGGCGTCCTTCACCACGGCCAGACCGTTGAAGGGGAGGTTCCATATCGCCTTGCGCCAGCGCCCGAGGTGGTATTCGGTAAATTCCGACCTGACGCCGGCCTTTTCCCAATCCCGCGCCAAGGCCTCGACGACTGACGGTTCCCGACAACTGTAATTGGCCAAAAGCAAGTGACCCAAATCCTGGTGCAGGATGTGGGCGGGACCCACCTTCGTGCTGCAGATATAGGCAAGACCGGCCACCAGTTGCGTCCCCGGCAACTGCTGTTCCAAGTCCTCCTCCACGCACACGCCATTCTGAATCAGCACTACCACGGGGTCGTTACCGAGCAGTGGCTTCAGCAGGTCGGGCAGCAGATGGTTGTTGGTGGTCTTTAGTCCCACGATGACCACATCCACCGCCGGCATGTCGTCGGTTCGGCTGTACACATGGGGGTTCTCGATGACGAACGACCCGTCGCACGAATCTACGACGAGCGCCTCCGACATCTCTTTGAAGTCCGTGTGCGCCAGGAAATGGACGTCGAACCCACTGTTCGCCAATTTCCCGCCAAAGTAGCCGCCAATGGCTCCTGTGCCTATCACTGCATATTTCATAGTTTCTTCTCTCCGTTGCGCCGCAATGGCTGATGTTTTGTTTTGAACCCGATTTGGGGTGAATGGATTTGCACTGCAAAAATACATCATTTGGAGCAGAGTAGAAAGAGATTGCCGTTGTTTTTTATGGCTATCGGAAGGAAAGAGTTGACCCAACAAAAAATGTGTGTCTCTGCGTAAGAGATAAACATTTCGGTTGCAAAGACACTGTTTTTTCTTACAATCAAGTCTTTGCCCTCTTTTGCTTCGGAAAAATCATCTGGAAGATTCGCTTCACACGTCCAGACGAGTGACCTCACACAATAGGACGAATGGCTCGAGACCACCTATTGTCTGAGTCGATACGACCGGGCGGGATTTTCTGCGCGGGGGGCAAACGGTTGCAGGGTCATCCCGTACAGTGCAGTCTGCACACTAAACGCTGACGGAGTTTTGCGCTTTCTCACCGACAAGGTCATGTGGTCGTCATCTGTTTCAACTCGCTGAGACGAAAAATACGTCTCTAATACATTAGCAGACAACCTCTTAATGCCTCTACTCATACATCCATGTGGCCGTCATCTGTTTCAGTTTTGCTGAGATGAAACAGTTTCGACTTCAAAATTAAGGGCTCTAATATTATCTGT
>JABUUA010000130.1:7009-8308 GCA_021443405.1 Bacteroidaceae bacterium | reverse complement strand
GAACTCGGTGCGGCGGTTGTAGGCGTTGCACGTCTCGCGTTGCTCTTCGTCCTCCAGTTTGAGGATGTAGGCCTCGGTGAGCGTGTCGCCCTGCGTGAGGAAGGGATGCTGCTCCGCCATTTTGCGTGAGACCACCTTGGGGCGGCTCTCTCCGTACCCCACGGGCGCGAGGCGGTCCTCGGCAATGCCCTTGTCGATGAGGTAGCGGACCACACTCTCGGCGCGGCGCTGCGAGAGTCGGAGATTGTAGGCGTCGGCGCCGCGGTAGTCGCAGTGGGCGGCGAGTTCGATGGTGATGTTGGGATTTTCGTTCAGCAAATCGACGAGCGAGTCGAGGGCGGTGGTGCTTTCGGGCAGTATTTCGGCACGGTCGAAGGCATAGAAGACATTGCGCACCAGCACGGGAGCGTTGATGCTGGCCAAGGGGAATTGCAAGACGTATTCCCGACTCGTGGAACTGGTGTCGATGCGCAGTTCCTCGGTGTGATTGAGATAGCCCTTGCAGGTCCCGAGGAAGATGTAGTCCACGTTGGGCTGTATCTCCTGTTCGAAGGAGCCGTCGCCCTTGACGCTCAGTTTGAGGTTTGTGCCGTCGTTGCCCACCATATAGACCAAACCCTCGGGCAGTTCGTAGCCGTCTTTCTCATAGACCCATCCCTTGACTGTCTGCAGAACCTCGGGACACTCGAACGACATGATGTGGTCCCAGCCGCGGGCGTCGCCGCGGTTGGTGGCAAAGAAACCGCGGTTGTGCAGTCCCTCGAAGGTCATTCCGAAGTCGTCGCCCGCCGAGTTCATGGGCGCTTTCAGGTTCTCCACAGTCCACACGCCCGCCGTGTCCTGCTGGGCACAGAAGAGGTCGAGGCCTCCCATGCCCACGTGACCGTCGCTCGAGAAGTAAAGGTCACCGTTGGGGCGGAAGGTGGGGAACATCTCGTCGCCCGCGGTGTTGATGGGCTCGCCCAGATTCTCCACGCAGCCCAGTCCGCTTTCCGTGAGGGCGATGCGCCAGATGTCCTTGCCGCCCAGTCCGCCCGGCATGTCGCTCACGAAGTAGAGCCAGCGGCCGTCGGGCGTGATGGCCGGGTGAGCGTAACTCGACAGCGTGTCCTTGGAAATCTCCACCAGCGAGGGCTTCCCCCACGTGGCGTCGGAGCGCTGACTTTTGAAGATTTGGGCGTGGCGCGGATATTCGGGGTCGTGGGTGCAGCGCGTGAAGTACATCGACTTGCCGTCGGGGGTGAAGGCGCAGGCGCCCTCGTCGAACTCGCTGTTCACTTCCGAGTCGATGGGCTCCGC
>JABUUA010000130.1:4301-6968 GCA_021443405.1 Bacteroidaceae bacterium | reverse complement strand
GTCGCCGCTTTTCGTTCCCGTGATGCCGCTGATTTCGTCGCCCTTGGCTTGCGGTCGTGTGCTGGTGAGATAGAGTTGCTCCCACTCGTCGCCGTAGAGCACGGGGCAGATGTCGGTGCGGCGCGAGTTGAAGATGGGTTCCTTCTTCACGGTGTAGAGCGTGGGCTTCTTCTTCCAGATTTGCGCTTGTGTGCAACCCTGCAGCCCGATTTCGGCACGGCGGTCGCCCGGCACGGAATCGAGAAACTGCTGGTAGGTCTTGGCCGCCGCCTTATAGTCGCCGTTGCGGTGCTGCATCTGTGCAAGGCGCAGCACGGCCATGCTGTCGGGGTATTTGTTGCGGATGGCGTTCTGATAAGCGCCCAAGGCTTTGGCGGTGAAGTTGATGTTGCGGTAACATTCCGCCATCTTCCAGGCACGTTCGGCGCGCTTGGGCTTCTCCTTGATGGCGGTGTGGGAGTAGGCTTTCTTGTATTCCGCGGCCGCGTCGTAGTATTCGCCGATGGCAAAGAAGGCGTCGCCCTTCTTTGCATACTGGTCAGCTCCGCAGCCGCAGAGGGCGAGGAGAGCGACCAAGCACCCAAGTATCGTATAGAATCTGCGCATGCTTATTATATAACGCGCAAGGGGGGTGTTTTATTGTGCAGGAACGTGTCGATTGCTGTTGTCGGCCAGCACGGTCAGCACAATCTCGGTGACCATCTGCTTCAACTCCTCGATGAAGTCCTTGGCTTCGTATTCCCGCTTCTCAATCTGGCGCAGCTTGCGCTCCCAGATGCCCGTGAGTTCGGCACTCTTCAGCAGGTCTTCGCGGATGAGACTGATGAGTTCCACGCCGGTGGGAGTGGCCCAGAGGTTCTTCTTCTCCTTGCGGATGTATTTGCGGCGGAAGAGCGTCTCGATGATGGCGGCGCGCGTACTGGGTCGGCCTATACCGTTCTCTTTCAGGGCATCGCGCAGTTCTTCGTTCTCCACGAGCTTGCCCGCCGTTTCCATGGCACGCAGCAACGTGGCCTCGGTGTAGGGCTTCGGCGGCGTGGTCTGCTTCTCGGCCAGGTCGGGGGTGTGAGGGCCGCTCTCGCCTTTCACGAACTCGGGCAGCGTCTTCTCCTCGTCCTTCGCCTCCTCGTCGCTCGTCTGCTGTTGCCAGATGACGCGCCACGCGGGGTCGTTGATGTGCTTGCCCGTGGTCTTGAACGGAATCTTCGCCACTGCGCCCAGCACGGTGGTGGTCTCGAACAGGCAGTCGGGGTAGAAAATTCCGATGAAGCGCCGGCACACGAGGTCATACACCTTTCCTTCCATCTCGCTGAGTCCCTGGGCAGGAACGCCGGTGGGGATGATGGCGTGGTGGTCGGTCACTTTCGAGTTGTCGAACACTTTCTTGCTCTTTGCCAGCGGTTTTCCCTTTATGCGCTCCATGAGCGGGAAGTAGGCGCGCAGTCCGTTGAGAATCTGCGGGCACTTGGGGTAGATGTCGTCCGAGAGAAACGTAGTGTCCACACGCGGATAGGTGGTGAATTTCTTCTCGTAGAGACTCTGGATGAGCGAGAGGGTGGTGTCGGCCGAGAATCCGTATTTCTTGTTGCATTCCACCTGCAGCGACGTCAGGTCGAACAGGCGGGGCGGGGCTTCGCGCCCGGCTTTCTTCTCCACGCTGGTCACGGTGAAGAGGTCGTTGCGTATGGCGTCCATGGCGGCTTGCCCTTCCTCGGCGGTCTTGAAACCGCGGTCGCCCTCCTTCATCACGGCGGTGAACGTGGTGTCGCGATAGACGGTGGTGAGCACCCAATAGGGGACGGGCACAAAGTTTTCTATTTCTTGCTGGCGGCGGACGATGAGGGCGAGCGTGGGCGTCTGCACGCGACCGATGCTCAGCACCTGTCCGCCTTGCTGGCTGTACTTGAGTGTGTAGAGCCGGGTGGCGTTCATGCCGAGTGTCCAGTCGCCGATGGCGCGGCTCAGTCCTGCTTCGTAGAGTTTTTGGTAGTCGCCCTGGTCCTTCAGGTTCTTGAAGCCGTCGCGGATGGCTTCCTCGGTCAGGCTGTTAATCCAAAGACGCTTGACGGGGCATTTCGCGCCCGTCTTCTGTATCACCCATCGTTGTATCAGTTCTCCTTCTTGCCCGGCATCGCCGCAGTTGATGATTTCGTCGGCGGCGAGCATCAGGCGCTCGATGGTCTTGAACTGCTTCTCCACGCCCTTGTCGGACTTGAGCTTTATGCCGAATCGTGCGGGAATCATGGGCAGTTGGCCCAGACTCCACGTTTTCCATATCGGGTTATATTCGTGCGGTTCCTTCAGTTCACACAGGTGACCGAAGGTCCATGTCACTTGGTATCCGTTGCCCTCCATGTAGCCGTCGTGTGCTTGGTTGGCGCCCAGCACATGGGCGATGTCGCGACCCACCGAGGGTTTCTCTGCAATACAAACTATCATCCGCTTTTCGTTTTGGGAGGTCAAAGTTACGAAGAAGCGAGAGAAAAACAAAATTTTATTTTGGTTTTCCGAAGGCTGCGATTAAGTGAGGGCAATCGAACTTGTTCGAATTGCCGAGCGTGAGCAGACTCGGCGAAGCCAACGTGAGTAACTTCACGCGTTGTCCCAAGACGGCGCGTAAAGTTACGAAGAAGCGAGGAAAATGCAAGGTCCTCTTTATGCTCCTCA
>JABUUA010000130.1:0-4269 GCA_021443405.1 Bacteroidaceae bacterium | reverse complement strand
CCCTCGATGTTGTGCGTTTTACAATTACTTTATGTAACTTTGTGGTGCTTGTAATTTGTGCCCTTTGTTATTTATATATGAGGAGGCGTAGCCGAAGCGTCGGCGTTATGAGTAGTAACGTAACTGTCTTAACAATTAAGATTCAACAAAATGAAGAAGATTTGTTCTATCTTTTTTCTCGTTGCCGTTCTCTGTACAACGGTAAGTATGCTCGCAAGTTGTGAGGATGACGCGGAGTATGCACCGAGAAATGTGCTGACCAACACCCTCTGGAAGGAGATAACCTTTGAGAATAAGACCTCCACACTAACCTTCTCCGCCACCACCGTGACCCACAAGGTAGTGAGGGAGGAGTATGACCTTGCAGAACTGAAGAAGGTGACAACCACCACCGAACATGTGTATAAGTATAACTCCACGAGCGACCCCGACATCTATATGCTCTATGCGCAGGACAAGAATCAGGAGGACTTGAAGATTCGGCTGACGTCGAACAGTTCCATGATTATCTTCACGCAGAAGACGAACGAAGTGTTCGGGTCGTTCAACAAAGAGCAGTGAACAATTTTCTATACCGATAATATAAAAGGAAAATGAAAAGATTTGCAACGATAATCGTCCTGTTGACGATGGCGACCCTGAGCATGAAGGCTCAATCAGAAGACAACGTATTTTTCCTGTGTACCCCAGGAAAGATGACCTACAAAGCTCCCGACGAAACCAAGACATCCGGAGCGAGCAAAGCCGCCAAGGCCATCGGCACTATCCTTGAAGCGGGAGCCGGACAGAGCACACAGAAGACCCATCACCCCGAGTTTGCCGAGGCCATCAGTAAGGCCATCGCCGGAGGCATCAACCGCGCCCGACGTTTCACCGTCATCGACGGCGGTATCTCGCAAGAAGACCTCGACGCCCACGTTCCCGCTCTCTATTACGACGGCACCATCACGTCCATCACCACCACACGCCGCCTCCGTAACGAGAAGGACAAGGAAGGAAAAACTCACGTCCACACCGAGTACATGGCCGGCGTAACCGCAACCTTCGACCTCAAGGACATCTACACCGGACAAGTAATCAAGACCGCAAACGTCAACTCGGGAGCTTACACCGAAGGATGGTTTGGCTCGGAAGAAAAAGCGCTCAGCCATGTCATCAACCAGATGCAGACGCAGATTGCCAAAGAATTCGACCTCGTGTTCCCACTCCACGCCAACATTCTCGAGGTGAAAGAAGTGAAAGGAAAGAAGATAAAGACCCTTTACATCGACCTCGGCACCAGCGACGGCATCGACGTGGGTCTCTATCTGTTAGTGGAGCGCGTGCAGATTATCGGCGGCAAGAAAGCCCAGAAAGAAATCGGTAGGCTGCGCGTGCAAGAAATCTTAGGCGAGGAAATCTCTCAGTGCAAGGTCACGCATGGCGGCGACAAGATAAAAGATGCCCTTGACGAAGGCGCGACACTGCGCATCACCACCCAGAACGTTTCCGGCTGGTTTGGCAACTGACGCTCCGCCGCTCGGCAACTTTCTTGCCTCCTATATATAATAATAGTATTGACATTTAACCCACATAAGTATGGTACAAATCTTAAGCAAAACACTGAGACCGCTGGGGCTGATGCTACTATGCATTGCCACGGCGATGCCCGCCTTCGCCCAGCTACCCACGCTGCCGAAGAGCGATGGCAGTTATGTGATTAGTTCCGACGCGGACTATGAAACATTCTGCAAAATGGTTTCGACAGGTAATCCGTATGCCAATGCGGTGCTGACGGCCGACATCACGGTGAAAACGTCCATCGGCAGCGGAGACGAGCAGTTCCACTACCGCGGAACCTTCGACGGACAGGAGCACACCATCATCCTGAACAACTTTGCCGAACAGGGATTGTTCGCGAACACCCAGCCCGGCTGTGTGATTCGCAATCTGCACGTGGCCGGAACGCTGAACACAGACGCCGCTGTCGCTGGTTCCATCGTGGCCAAGGCTACCGGCGTTACGCTGGAGAACTGCATAAGCAGCGTTACGGTCTCGGCCCCCAAAAGCGAATTCTGCGGTGGTCTTATCGGTCAGGCCGAGGGAGAATGCTTTCTTGAAAACTGCGCCTTCATCGGAACACTCGAAGCGAGACAGACGGTCTGCGGACTTGTGGGCAACAACGTGCAGATGTTGAGTGTGAAGAGTTGCTATGCTGCTCCTCAGTATGCGGGGAGTGCGACTACGGGCGCTCTGTTCACGAACCGCATTGTTGTGTTCCAGGAGAACGGCGTCACCGAATACCAGACGTTCCTGAACAACTACTACTGCGGAACGTCGCTGAGCATCGGGACACCGGGCATCGCCACCGAGACGACTCAAGACCAGCTGAACAACGGCCAACTTTGCTATTTGCTGAATCAGAACGGCCGCAAGGGCGTTGTGTGGTTTCAGCACGGCAACTATCCCTTCCCCTTCCAAGGTGACGGCGGCCAGCTCGTCACTTGTGAGAACAACCAGTTTGTAACGGGCAATGCGTGCAGTCATGAGAGTTACGTCAACCACGTCTGCCCGAAGTGCGGCGCCCTTGAGGAAGGAGCGAAACTCGACCCCCTGCAGTACTGCACAACGACGACCCACACCGACAATAGTTATTACGTTGGCAATCTGCGCTATACCCTCGACCTCAACAACCACACGGCAACGGTGACGGGAGTGAGAAACCGCGACGTGGTGAATGCCATCCACATCCCCGAGGCCATCCGAGTCAACGGAGAGGATTACACTGTGACTTCTGTGACTGAACCAGGTTTCCTGAAATCGGTAATGGAATATTGCTTTGTCCCCAAGACCGTGAAGTTATTGGGTGACAACTCTTTCCATGAATGTGGGAAGCTCAAGTATCTCCACATCGCCGATTGTCCGAGCGAAGATGAGAAGCGAGAAGACAAACTCTACATGAGTCTTTGTAAGAAACATGGCGCTACCAACGAGGAGCTTTTCTATGACAGTGACAACTTACAAAAAGTGTATATCGGCCGCGACATGAGATGGGACACCAGCATTTGGAATACTGAAGGTCCCGACGAACCGTTTGAAGACCGGCACAGCATTACCGACGTATTTTTCGGCCCGTGCGTTTCGCGCGTGGGCAACTATCTGGAGGAAGATGCCCGCTCTGGTTACTCTTACGACCTCTTCAACGACTGCGAAGGCATCCGCAGAGTTTACATCATGGGCGACGACGCTTCGCTCAACAACAAGCCGATGGAGTTCTATAGCAGAGATGGACTGGGATGGGCCACCGACTACTACATCAACCGAAACATTACCCACACAGACTATTGGGAGTATTCTGTCCTTGTTGCAAACATCATGGGTTGCGTCGACCATTGTGAGCGCGTCACCTATGGTCCGTTTGTAAAGACTGTCACTCGACGCACATTCTGCGCTACGGAAGCCCCCAACAATCACTATCTGAAGTCTGTAGATTTCACGAATGCTTATCGCCTCGAAGAGATCGGTGACAGAGCTTTCAACTACTGTCCTGATGCAAAATTCACGGGTTTGAACGGTCAGTACCCTTTGAAGAAAATCTGTTTCGATGCTTTCTACGACTGCGACAACCTTGAGACTTTCGATTTTGGTTCCGAGATTGACGTGATTGAAGCCAATGCATTCAACGATTGTGACAACCTCAAAGTTCTTGTTATTCCGGCCAGTCTGAGCACTCTCAAGGAAAAGGCGTTCGAAGATTGTGAGAACTTGCAAGCTGTAATGTTCGAAGATAGCGAGTACAGTATCAATTTCTCCACACTGAGTTCGAACTTCGATGGTTGTAAGAAGCTGGCCACTCTTCACATAAATCGTGAAATTTTGTATGACCAACTCAATGAAGATAATAATTCTCCATTCTCGTCCGCTTCATCAACTTTAACCCACGTTGTCATCGGACCGCGTGTGACGATGGTTGGCGGCGGTTTGCTCTTAGGTTTGGACGCACTGTCATCTGTGACGTTCGAATATTCGCCCAAACCTCTCAGGTTCCTGCGTACGCCGGGAGCCGACCTCTATACCGCTAATGGTAAAGGATTGACTTCCTTGCAGATTAACAGAAGATTGGTGGATAACGATGGTTACGACCTGATTGGCCCTCAGTGGGGTGAAAAGATTTCTTCTCATGTGGCCGAAATCACCTTCGGCGACGAGATAACCAGCTTGAGAGACCGTGCCTTTGAAGGTTTCACAGGGCTGAAGGTCCTCATTTTGCCGCCGACGATGCAGTCTGTG
>JABUUA010000012.1:24565-48242 GCA_021443405.1 Bacteroidaceae bacterium | reverse complement strand
TCCTGACGCGCGTGGTGTGGATGTTGCCTTGCTCTATCTGCCCATCCGTTTCCGTCTGCTCGGTCACGAGTCGCGGCGTGTGCCCTCCGTCGAGCACGGTCTGCCTCCCACGCGCGACATCCTCCACTGCTGGGGACGCACACCCGCGGCCGACACGTTGCATGTAGTGGTGTGTCATCTACCCAGCAAGGGTGGTGGACTGGACGGGCAGCGCAACCGTGAGTTGGCGGTGCAGACGCTGGTTTCGTTGGTCGATAGCCTTGGTCCGACGTGCCGTCTGATGGTGATGGGCGACTTCAATGCCGACCCCTTCGACCGTCTGTTCCGTCGGTTGCCCACGCTCACCGACTTGGCGCCGCGCCACCGCTACCCTGCTGTGGGCAGTTATTTCTTTCGGGGCCGCTGGAGCTGGATCGACCACATTCTGCTCTCCGCCTCCCTCTCCCACGGTGCGCTTCGCAGTGTGTCGGCCCCGTGGTGGCAGGATGGCACGGCAACGGGTTTTTGGAAACCCCGTCGCACGTATCTCGGCAAGGGCTATCACGGCGGCGTGTCGGACCATCTTCCTGTGGTGGTATCGTTGCCGTTATAGTGGCGTGTGGGCACATTTTTGCAATTTTATTGGCCTGACACTGCTTGGCTTCCAATGTTTTTCTCTATTTTTGTATTATCAACCTCAAACAATCGATAGCTATGAAGCGCGTTTTTACTCTGATGACGGTTGCGTGTTGCGTGCTTGGCGCAAGCGCCCAACCCACGTCCCGTGTACGCATGAACCAGGTAGGTTTCTATCCCCAGCAAGAGAAAGTGGCGGTGATTGCCTCCGAAACTCCCGTGAGCTACAAGGTGTTGGACGCCAAAGGCAAGCGTGTGCTGAAGGGCGTGGCTGCCGACGGCACGGCGGAACCGTGGAAGCCCCGAATGTGGCAGCGCGCCGACCTCTCTGCGCTCACAGCTCCCGGTGCCTATACACTCTGCGTGGGCAAGGAGCGCATCCCTTTTGAGATTCGCGAACGCGCCTTGTCCGACCTCGCCCGCAGTGCCGCGCGCGCTTTCTATCTCCAGCGGATGGGCGTCGATTTAGAAGAACGATACGCGGGGAAATATGCGCGTCCTGCGGCGCACCTCGATGATTCCGTGCTCATTCACCCCTCTGCTGCCGGTCCCGTGCGCCGCGCCGGTTCCGTCATCCAGTCGCCGTATGGCTGGTACGACGCGGGCGACTACAACAAATATATTGTGAATTCGGGCTACAGCATCGGCTTGATGCTCTCGGTGTATCGCCTGATTCCCGACTATTTTGCCCGGCAAAACCTTGGCATCCCCGAGTCGGACAACCAGACTCCCGACCTGCTCGACGAGATTTTCTTCAATCTCCAATGGATGATGACGATGCAAGACCCCACCGACGGCGGTGTGTATCACAAGCTCACTACGCCGTCGTTCGAGGCGTTCGTCATGCCCACGGAGTGCCGACAGCCCCGTTACGTGGTGATGAAGACCACGGCGGCCACCCTCGACTTTGCGGCGTGCATGGCCGACGCTTCCGTGGCGTTCCGCCCCTATGAGGCTGATTATCCCGGTGCTGCCGACCTCATGCTTGGCATGGCGCGCAAGGCTTACGAGTGGGCTGTGAAGCATCCCGATGTGAGTTATCGCCAGCAGGAAATGAACAACCGCTTCGACCCCGACATCACCACAGGCGCCTACGACGACGCGTCGTTCCGCGACGAGTGGTTCTGGGCCTCTGTGGCGTTGCGCCGCGCCACCCGTGGCGACAACCGCTACATGAGCGGCGTGCACGACCATTTCGAGGCGAAGTTCCAACCCTCGTCGTGGGGAAGTGTGGCAGCGCTGGGCATGGTGCAACTGGCTTTCGCCGTCCAAGGTCCTTCGTCGCCTAACGAAACGGAGCGCTGCGTGCAGATAAAGAACCAGTCGAAGGAACTCTTGCTCGAGTGGTGCGACCGCTACGTGGAACGCGCACAAAGGAATGCCTTCCTGTGCCCTTACGGCCTCACCCGCGACGAGTATCTGTGGGGCAGCAACTCCGAGTCGAACGCCGTGTGCGGCGTGGTGCTGCTCTATGCCTACAAACTGACGGGCGACGCCCGCTACTTGCAAGCTGCTCAGCGCAATGCCGAGTACCTACTCGGGCGCAACACGCTGGACTACTGCTTCGTGACGGGCTACGGTCGGCGCAGTCCCCAGCACCCGCACCAGCGCTTGTCCGAGGCCGACGGCATCGAGGCACCGCTGCCCGGTTTCCTTGTGGGCGGTCCGAACATCGGTCAGCAGGACCGTGCCGAGGTGACCTATCCCGAGGGATTGGCGCCTAACGAAAGTTACCGCGATGTGATGCAGAGTTATGCCACCAACGAGATAGCCATCAACTGGAACGCCTCGCTCGTGGGACTCATGTCGGCGCTCGACGCCTTTGCTCAGTGAGCGGCTAACCATCGCAACGGCCTTGCCCGGCTGCATCCGGTCGTGTAAAAGCGCAAGGAAGGACGTAACGCCGTAGCATTCAAGAACCATACAAGGGAAACTGCACTAACGATGGCATGAAGGTAGTGATGCAGTACACCATCTTGCTCTCCCGATAAGTAAGCACGAAGGCATCTGCGAGCGCAGACGCCTTCGTGCATTACGGGCTGACGGAATAATAATATGGTATCCCGCGCACGCGCATGCAAGGAAAAAACCAATCGAACATCAGGAAATCTACCGTTCGACTTGGGATGATGATTCTTTGCTTAGCTCCAGCATTCGCTGGATGGGCTTGGCTGCCTTTTCGATGATGGCGGGTGAGATTTCGATGGTTGGCCACTCATACTTCAGGGTGTTGTAGAGTTTGGGGAGCGAGTTAAGCTTCATGAAGGCACATTCGTTGCACGAGCAACCGACGGCTTCCGTCAGTTCCGGTGGCGCAGGGATAAACGTCTTGTCGGGGCATTCTTCCCGCATCTTATGCAGTATGCCGCTCTCTGTGGCGACGATAAACTCGCCGGCGTTGCTCTCTTTCGCGTATCTCAGCAGGCCTGCAGTGGATGCCACCACATCCGCCACCCTCTGTATCGGGGTTGGACATTCGGGGTGCGCCAGTATCTTTGCCGCTGGATGGAGGCGCTTCAGTTGGAGAATGCCTTCGAGAGAGAAGCGTGCATGCACGTGGCAACCGCCATTCCATAGCAACATTTCTCTGCCTGTCACGGAACAAATGTACTGACCAAGGTTCTTGTCCGGCCCAAAGATGATTTTCTCATCCTTGCCGAACGACTCTATAACCTTCTGCGCGTTGCTGGAAGTCACTACCACATCGCTTAACGCTTTCACGGCTGCGGTAGTATTGACGTAACTGACTACTTTGTGGCTGGGGTGGTCGGCCATGAACCTTTGCAAGTCGTCAGCATCGCAACTGTCGGCCAACGAGCACCCCGCCCCTAAGTCCAACACCAACACTTTCTTGTCGGGACAGAGAATTTTGTTGGTTTCTCCCATAAAGTGCACGCCGCACATCACGATGATGTCTGCGTCCGTTGCCGCCGCCTTTTGCGCCAATGCCAACGAGTCGCCCACAAAATCGGCGATGTCCTGCACGGCAGCGTCGGTGTAGTAATGCGCCAGTATGACCGCGTTCTTCGCCGCACACATGCTGCGTATCTCGGCGACAAGGTCAATGCCCTCAGGAATAGGTTCATCGACATAGCCCTTTGCGAGCCAGTTTTTCTCATACTTCGTCATCATCGTAGAGCACGGTTGACAGATATCTTTCGCCCGTGTCGGGGAGCAGGGCTACAATGGTTTTGCCTTTGTTTTCGGGGCGTCTCGCCAATTCGGTTGCGGCATGCAACGCTGCTCCACTGCTGATGCCGACGAGCAATCCCTCGGTGCGACCTACGCTGCGCGATGCCGCAAAGGCAGCCTCGTTGCTAACCGGGATGATTTCATCGACTACTGAGCCGTGGAAGTTCTTAGGGACAAAGCCTGCTCCGATGCCTTGTATCTTGTGCGGCCCAGCTGCATGGCCCGACAGCACTGCCGATGTCTCTGGCTCTACGGCTACGATGCGGATGTTTTTGTTGTGTAACTTCAGTCCTTCGCCCACACCGCTTACCGTGCCGCCAGTGCCTACGCCCGCCACGAAGATGTCCACGTTGCCGTCGGTGTCGTTCCATATTTCCTCTGCCGTGGTGGTACGGTGAGCGGTGGGGTTGGCTGGGTTGTCGAACTGGCTTGGGATAAAGGAGTCGGGTGTCTCGTCGTGCAGTTCCCTTGCTTTGGCTATCGCCCCCTTCATGCCCTCCTTGCCTGGCGTCAGCACTAAGTTCACGCCCAAGGCTTTGAGCAGTTTCCGACGTTCGATGCTCATCGTGTCGGGCATGGTGAGTGTGAGTTTATAGCCTTTGATGGCTGCCACCCATGCCAGACCTATGCCTGTGTTGCCGCTTGTAGGCTCAATGATTGTGGCGCCGGGCTGCAGTAATCCACTGCTTTCGGCGTCCTCAATCATGGCCAATGCAATGCGGTCTTTCACGCTGCCACCGGGGTTGAAACATTCCAATTTCACTATCAGACGGGCGCAGAGTTCTTCCGACTGTTCGGTGTTGCACAGCTCTATCAGCGGAGTGTGCCCCACGAGTTCTGTGAGATTCTTGTATATTCTTTCCATATTTACAGTTGTTCAAATGCCTGAGACAAGTCCCAGATGATGTCGTCGATGTGCTCCGTGCCTATGGACAGGCGGATGGTGGATGGGGTGATATGTTGTTCGGCAAGTTCCTCAGGGGAGAGCTGACCGTGCGTGGTGGTTGCGGGATGGATGACAAGACTCTTTACGTCGGCCACATTGGCAAGGAGGGAGAACACCTTCAGCGAGTCGATAAACCGCCATGCCTCGGCCTGTCCTCCCGCCATCTCGAAGGTGAAGATGGAGCCGCCCCCGCGTGGGAACAGTTGTTTGTAGAGCAGATGGTCGGGATGTGTTGGCAACGAAGGGTGGTTTACCTTGGTCACCTTGGGATGATGGCTGAGGAAATCCACCACTTTCAGGGCGTTCTCCACGTGTCGTTCCACGCGCAGCGACAGCGTTTCAAGGCCTTGCAACAGTATGAAGGCATTGAAAGGGGAGATGGCTGCGCCCGTGTCGCGAAGAATGACCGCCCGGATTCTCGTTACAAACGCCGCTGCGCCTGCGACGTCGGCAAATACTGCACCGTGATAACTTGGGTCGGGCTTCGCGAGCGTCGGGAAACGGTCTGCGTATTGCTTCCATTCGAACCGTCCGCCGTCCACTATTACTCCGCCAAGGCTCGAGCCGTGACCGCCGATGAACTTCGTCGCGCTGTGAATCACAATATCGGCCCCCTGCTCTATGGGGCGGATGAGGAAAGGNCGTACTCTATAGGACGGATGAGGAAAGGCGTGCCGAAGGTGTTGTCCACCACGAGAGGGAGGCCAGCCTCGTGGGCTATTTGGGCAATCGCGGTAATATCGAGTACATCGCAGTTCGGATTGCCGAAGGTTTCGGCAAAGAGCAACTTGGTGTTTGGCTTTATGGCCGCCTTCACGGCATCGAAGTTGTGGAAGTCAACGATGGTGTGCGACACGCCTTGTCCCGCAAGTGTTTGGGTGATGAGGTTGAAGGTACCCCCGTAAAGGTTGTCGGCCACCACGATGTGGTCGCCCGCCAGCGCTATGTTCTGCACTGCGTATGTGATGGCGGCTGCACCTGAAGCCACAGCCAAACCCGCCACGCCACCCTCAAGAGCAGCTACGCGCTTCTCGAAAACCTCCTGCGTGGAGTTCGTCAGACGTCCGTAGATGTTACCGGCGTCGCGCAGCGCAAACCTGTCGGCTGCATGCTGTGAGTTGTGGAAAACATAGCTTGTTGTTTGGTAAATGGGCACTGCGCGAGCATCGGTTGCAGGGTCGGGACTTTCTTGTCCAACGTGAAGTTGGAGGGTCTCAAATTGAAATTTTCTTTGTTCCATAAATAATTTTGTTTGCAGTTGAAAATTCTTCGCAAAGGTACAGCAATGTATTTTTCTGCGCAATAGTCTTGCAAAATATAGGAAATTATTCTATTTTTGCAGGCAAAACAGAACAAACGTCCTAAATAACATCGTCAAACACTATGAAAACAGAACAAGGAACACTGGACAAAGTGGATGTGGAGATGCTGCGAGTGCTGCAAGAGAACGGGCGTCTGACCATCAAAGAACTTGCCTCACGCGTAAGCCTTTCGTCCACTCCGGTCTTCGAAAGACTTAGAAGACTGGAGGCAGGCGGCTATATAAGGAAGTATGTAGCACTGCTTGATGCGGAAAAGGTGAACCACGGATTCGCGGTGTATTGCAATGTGAAACTGGCCCGTATCAATACGGAGACGCACCAGTTGTTTGCCGCTGCCATCGATGCGTTTCCCGAGGTCACCGAATGTTACAACATCAGCGGCGACTACGATTACCTGCTCAAGATACAGGTGAGAGACATGAAAGAGTACCAGCAGTTCCTTGTCAACAGTCTTGGTAAGGTGGACGGCGTCACCTCCATGCAAAGTGTTTTTGTCATGGACGAAATAAAGCACAGCTATGCCTTGCCTGTTGACGAGGCACGCTGACAAGGTTGCAAAACACAGATGGCTACGAGTGGAAAGTTTAAGTCCCGCCCCGTTCCACGTTCGTCACGCGGGTATTTTTTCTTTGTTGTCCAGTCGCGTCGTTTTAGACATGCAGACGTAGTGCTTCATTCGTCTAAGAAAAAAATATTTTTTTCTAAATAAATGAACCGATTTTCTTAGAAAAAAAATTTTTTTTCGCTGGTGATTGTTTCAGCGCTTCTCAGTGCCCCTTTCTCAGCTCCCCGATGAAGGAGTGTCATCAGACGGAAAAAGAGGTTTTGCCAATGCCGTCAGCCGGCCCTCCTACAACTGTATTTGCTGTTCGCTGCCGTCGTAGTGCACCGTGTGTGCCGCCGTCCCCTCGAACTGGAGAGGCTGGGGCTTGTCGGGCGTCACATAGACGACCTCGAAGGTGCGCTGTTGCAACATACCCTTGAAACGGCCCTCTCGACGACCGAATGTGAGCGTGCGCGTCGTCTCGTCGTAACGCAAGGGGATGGTGGCGTATTGGCCGCGCTCGTAATTGTAATTGGTACCCTCGTCCTCGTAAAGTTGGAATGAAGCGTCGCCACCGGCGTACACGTAGAGGCGGATGGGGTCAGCCGGTCGCTCGTCGCTCCACTCCATGGCAGGGCCAAGGGGCAGAATGCTGCCCGACGGCACGAACACGGGGATGCGCTCGTAGGGAGCCTCGGCCGTGACGGTCTGCCCACCCTGCTGGTAGTGTCCCGTGTAGAGGTCGTACCAACCGCGCTGGCGTGGCAGATACACCGTGCGCTCGCGGGCGCCGTAGTAACCCACGGGACAAGCCATTAGCGAGGGGCCGAACATCCATTGGTCCTTGATGTTCTCCACCTTGGCGTCGCCGTTGAAGTCCATCACCAGGGCGCGCATCATCGTATAGTGGCGGAAATGCACCCAGCCGGCCATCGAATAGAGGTACGGCATCAGGTGATAGCGCAGTCGGTGGTGCCACACGATGCTCTCGTAGGCGGGGTGTCCCTCGGGCGCTATGTTCCACACCTCGCGCAAGGGCCACTGTCCGTGTGCGCGGTAGAGCGGGATGAAGCAACCGAACTGGTGCCAGCGGGCTTGCAGTTCGCGCCACTCGCGCAAGTCCTCACTCTCTTCTCCCGTGGCATCGAAGGCGCGTTGTGCCGCTTCGTAGCGGCGCTCCACGCAGAAGCCGCCTTGGTCCATGCCCCAGAACGGCAAGCCGGCGATGCAGTAGTTGAGGCCCGCCGTCATCTGGGCGCGCAGGTCCTCCCAGCGCGTCGCTATGTCGCCGCTCCACGTGGCCGTGCTATACCGCTGCAAGCCAGCGAAGCCCGAGCGGGTGAGCAGGAACACGCGCTGGTTGGGATTCGCTGAGCGTTGCCCGTTGTAGATGGCGTCGGCGTTGACCAAACTGTAGGCGTTGAAGTACTCCGTGCTGGAGCCCATCGCCGTAGGACCCGAGAGGGCCTTGCGGTACCACATGGGAGTGCAGTCGCGCACGTTCGGCTCACTGGCGTCCATCCACCAGGCGTCGATGCCAAAACGATATTTCGAATAGAGCGAAAGGTCCATCTGACGCCAGAACAATTTGCGGGCGTCGGGGTCGTAGGCGTCATAGAAAGAGCCCATGAAACCGAGCCAATCGTAGATGGAGTCCTTGATGGCCTGCCGATACATCCAGCCCTTTGCGTCGAGTTGGCGGTAATGTTCCACCGAATCATAGAACTTCGGCCACACGGATATCATGAAGCGTCCGTGCATCTGGTGCACGGAGTCGAGCATCGCCTGCGGGTGTGGGAAGCGGGACACCTCGAAGGTGTGGTCGCCCCACGAGTCCAACTTCCAGTAGTTCCAGTCCTGCACGATGTTGTCCACCGGTATGTGGCGGCGACGAAACTCGGCCAGCGTGCCCTCCACGTCGGCCGATGACTTGTAGCGCTCGCGCGACTGCCAGAAGCCTAACGCCCATTTGGGATACACGGGAGCGCGGCCCGTGAGGGTGCGGTAGCCCGCAATCACCTCGTCGAGGTTGCGTCCCGCCACGAAATAATAATCCATGTCGCGGGCCATCTCGCTCCAGATGCTCAGTCGCTGCTGCTCTGCCTCGGGCTGCGGCTGCGCCACACGCAGGGCACAGTACGAGACGCCGCCGTCGGGTTGCCACTCGATGCGGACGGGCACACGGCGGTCGGCCTCCAGTGCCACGCTGAACTTATAGCTGTTGGGGTTCCATGCCGTGCGCCAGCGCTCGGGCACTACCTCGCGTCCGTCGATGAACACACGCACGTAGCCGGCGTAGTAAAGCAGGAATCGATACTGGGCGGTGGCGGGCGCCTGCAGGTAGCCTTCGTAGGTCACACGCGCCCCGTCGAGGTTGAATCCCTGCGGAAGGTTCCCGATGACTTCGGCGTTTTCGTAATACAGACTGTCCTCGTCGCGCACCAGTTTACGGCCCTGGGCATCCACATAGATGCCGGTGAGATGGCCGCGGTTGCCGCCTCGGTCGTAGAGGATGAAGGCGCGATGGAGTTGCAGGTAGTCGGCGGCGTTGCCCCAGCGGCAGAACGAATAGGAGTCCCACAGCAGGCCGTAGTTGCGGTTCGACACGACGAAGGGCACCGAAACCTTGGTGTTGTACTGGAAAAGTTCCTCGTCCACACCCTTGTAGTTCATGTCCTCCGCCTGGTGTTGACCCAGTCCGTAGAAGGCCTCGTCCTGCGGACTCTCGAAACGTGCGTGCCACGTCCAGCCGTTGCGCTGGGCCGGCGTGAGGGCGGTGGCGGGGTTGGTCTTCAACGACGTACAGCCAATCTCACGTTCCGGCACGGTGAAGGGCGTGAACTGCTTGCCGCGCCCGTCCTTGGCTTCCTCCAGCAGCACCTTGCCCGCGGCATCGCGGAACGTGATGCGACCCGTGGCGCGGCACACCTCGGCCGAGACTTCGGCAGCGCGCAGCGTGACGGTTTCGTCGGTTTGCTCCACAGTGTAGCGGGCCTTCTGCTTGAAAGCCTCGGGCACCACCATGAGCGATGGTTGCTTCTTGGGCAGGGAAGCCTCGGGCGATGCCGTGACACGGATGATGCGGTCGCCCACCACCTCGAGGCGCACCACCTTGGCGGCTCTTTCGATGGGGTGGGGTATGGTGACGAGGATGCCTCGGCCTGTGTCACGAACTTGCTGGGCAAGGGGACGAGCGACGGGGAGCGTCGCGAAGGCGAGGACGAGGAGGATGCGGTGCAGGAACATGGGGAAAACGTGAATGAATCAGAACTTCTTGATGGGGACGCCTCGGTAGAGATTCTGCTGGGCGCAGTAGCGTGTGCGCCACTCCTTGGGTGAACAACCGTTGAACTTGCGGAACTGGCGGTTGAAGTGCGAGAGATTGTTGAAGCCGCAGTTCAGGCATATCTGGGCGATGGACTCGTTGGTCTCGTTGAGTCGACGCAGCGCGTCCTTGAGACGCAGCTCGATGACATAGACGGAGAACGTCTTGCCGGTGTGGAGCTTGAAGAAGCGCGTGAACGCACTGATGCTCATGTTGGCGCGTCGGGCCACGGTTTCCAACTTGATTTCCTGCTTGTAGTGGGCGTGCAGAAACTCGCGTATGTCGTTTATCTTGCGGGCGTCCTCGTTCATGCTGTCGCGCACAACTCCGGGCGACGACAACTGTCGGGCTTCGTCGCAGAGCGCCAGTTCGTAGAGGATGGTGAGCGTCTGCTGCACGGCATAGAAGCCGTCCTTGAGGCAGACGAGCTGGTCGAGCATGGGGCGCACACGGCGCACGGTTTCGGGCGGAAAGAGCAGTCCGCGGCGCGCCTCCTGCATCAAACGTCGGATGGGGCGGAACGAACGGGCATTGAAAAGCCGGTCTTCCTCGGTGTGGAAGTCGAACATCACGGTGATTTCGCGGGCGTCGGTGCCCGTGTAGTGGTGCTGTTCCCAGATGTGCTCCAGCATGGGGTTGGCAATCAGCACCAGTTCCAGGTCGCCGATGACTTCCTCGTGGTCGCCCACGCGGCGCAGGGCACCGGCAGCGTTCTCTAAGAAATTCAGTTCACACACCTCCTGCGTGTGCATGGGGTAGTCGAACTTCTTGTTTTGCCGCTCGGCGATGAACAGGACGCGCGAGTCCGTCATGGGCGATATCTCGTGCAGGACTTTAGGACGGGGCATAGGGTCTCTTTTTGAGGGTTAGGTTATTGATGGGTGGTCGGTATGCTGGTGAATGGGTTTGAAAATTAGCAGGCGGATGGACTATTTGCCCAGCACCACTTCCACTTCGTGGTGGCCGGGCGTCACGGGCAGCACGTCGCCCGTGATGAGACGACCGTCCATCCGTAGCGACTGCACGCCGCCGCACACGTGGTGGGGGTTGGTGACGTGGATGTGGAAGGTGGCGCCACGGTAGCGGCGCTGCACGCTGTATTCGTCCCACGACGAGGGGATGCAGGGGCGAATGAGCAGTCCGTTGTAGGCGGGCATCACGCCCAGAATGTGCTGCGACACGGTGTACCACATCCATGCCGCCGTGCCCGTGAGCCACGAGTTCTTGCCCTCGCCGGGGCGGGCGGCGTCGCGACCGGCCACCATCTGGCAGTTGACGTAAGGCTCCACTTTGTGCAGAGCGCTGTGTTCCTCGGTGTACGAGGGGCATATCTTGCGGTAGTACTCCCATGCCTCGTCGCCTCTGCCGAGCACCGTCTCGCCGATGATGACCCACGGATTGTTGTGGCAGAAGATGCCGGCGTTCTCTTTATAGCCGGCGGGGTAGGAGGAAATCTCGCCCATCTCCACGTAATACTTCGAGAAGGCAGGGTAGTTGAGCACGATGCCGTGCGGGCAATCGAGGTATTTCTTCACGCTGTCGAGACTTTTTCTCACCAGTCCCTCCTCAAGGCCGATGCCGGCCATCGTGCACCATCCCTGCGACTCGATGAAGATTTTACCTTCTGTGCATTCGTGGCTGCCTATCTTGTGACCGTAGTAGTCGTAGGCGCGCAGGAACCATTCGCCGTCCCATCCGTGCGCCTTCACCGCCTCTACCATGTCGGCCACCAAGGCCTCGGCGCGCTGGGCTTCGTCGTCTCGGCCCATGTGGCGGCAGAGTTCGGCGTAGTCGCGGCCGGTCACCACAAAGAGACCGGCTATCATGAGCGACTCTGCCTTCGAGCCGGCGTTGTTGTTTTCCGTGGTCTGGAACGACTCGTCGGGGTCCCACGAGAAGCAGTTGAGGTTGAGGCAATCGTTCCAGTCGGCCCGTCCGATGAGGGGCAACTGGTGCGGACCGAGGTTGCGGACCACGTGGTCGAACGACACGCGCAAGTGGTCGAAGAGCGACACTTCGCTACCGGGTACGTTGTCGAACGGCACGTCTTCCTTGAGAATCGTGAAGTCGCCCGTCTCCTTGATGTAGGCCACTGTGCCGAAGATGAGCCAGCAGGGGTCGTCGTTGAATCCGCCGCCGATGTCGTTGTTACCGCGCTTTGTGAGCGGCTGATACTGGTGGTAGCACCCGCCGTCGGGGAACTGTGTGGCGGCGATGTCGAGGATGCGCTGGCGTGCTCGCTCGGGTATCTGATGGACGAAACCCACGAGATCCTGGTTTGAGTCGCGGAAGCCCATGCCTCGCCCGATGCCCGACTCGAAGAACGAGGCGGAGCGCGACATACAGAAGGTCACCATGCACTGGTATTGGTTCCAGATGTTCACCATGCGGTCAAGCCGCTCCTCGGGCGTCTTGACGGTGTAGTTGCCGAGCAGACTTTCCCAGTAGGCACAAAGTTCGTCGAAGGCGGCCGTCACCTTGGGCACCGTGTCGAATCGGGACATCAGCGCGTGTGCGGCCACTTTGTTGATGACGGGTGAAGCCGGGGTGGAGCAAATCAGACCGGGAGTGGCCTCGGTGGCGAACTTATCGTCCTGCGGCATCTCAACGTAGCCGAGCAGGAACACGAGGTCGCGCTTTTCGCCGGGCTGTAGGGTCACCTCCAGATAGTGCGAGGCGATGGGGCTCCAGCCGTGGGCCACGGAGTTGCGTGGCGCGCCCTCCATCACGGTCTCGGGCTCGGACATTTCGTTGTAGAGACCCATGAACGTCTCGCGGTCGGTGTCGAAACCTTGTATGGGAGCGTTCACCGTGTAGAAGGCGTAGTGGTTGCGACGTTCCTTGTATTCCGTCTTGTGGTAGAGGGTGCTTCCGTCGATTTCCACCTCACCGGTGGAGAAGTTTCGCTGGAAGTTCTCCATGTCGGTGGCGGCATTCCACAGACACCACTCGGCGAACGAGAACAACTGCACGCGCTTGACTGTTTCGGTTTCGTTGGTCAGCGTCATGTGTTGCACTTCGGCCCACGTGTGCAGGGGTACAAAGAAAAGCACCGAGGCACGCAGTCCGTTTTTCGCGCCTGTGATGCGGGTGTAACCCATGCCGTGCCGACACTCGTAGTGGTCGAGGGGCGTCTTGCAGGGCTTCCAACCGGGCGACCACACCGTGTCGCCTTCGCGCAGGTAGAAGTAGCGCCCGCCGTTGTCCATGGGGACACCGTTGTAACGATAGCGGGTGAGACGGCGGAACTTGGCGTCTTTGTAGAACGAATAGCCGCCGGCTGTATTGGAGATGAGCGAGAAGAAGTCCTCGTTGCCAAGGTAGTTTATCCAGGGCCAAGGGGTCCGTGGGTTGGTGATTACATATTCGCGAGCGGCGTCGTCAAAATGTCCGTAGGTTTGCATGTAGGGATAGTTTCTTAGAATCTTATGTTGAGGGTTCGGGTCGCCGCGACCGACGTCTGCGGGTGACAGCGGGACGGCGAGGTGGCAGTGCGGCCTTATTTCTTAATGGGGAAGAAGTAGGCCAGCACGCCCATGATCAACGCTATGATGGCAGGGAAGAGCGAGAACAACGCCCAAACCATGGTGCGTACCGAGTCGGTGATGGAGGCGGGGTCGATGGTGCTGCCGCCGTTCTCCGTAATCATGCGCGCACCGGCCAGTCCGAGCAGCATGGCGATGAGCGAGCCCGAGACGGCGCCGCCCAGTTTCTGCGACATGGTGCCCGAAGAAAAGATGAGGCCTGTGCACGACGTGCCGTTCTGTTGCGTGGCATAGTCGGCCACGTCGGCGTACATCGACCATAGCAACGGCGAGTAGAAACCGATGCCGATGCTGGACACCACCACGTTGGCAAGCATGAGCCACATCCACGAGCGTTCCATGGGAATGAAGAAGAAGGCCACCGACGCAACGCAACAGAGTAGGGAGGCGTAGGCGAAGGCCATGCGCTTGGAACCGACGCAGCGCGTAAACCATGGCGAGAGACCACCGAAAATCATGCACGTTACCTCGCCGAACGCCATGAATGACGTATAGTTGATGATGATGCTCAGGAGCGTGACGTCGCCGCCGAGGCAGTATGTGAACAAGTAGGCGACCACGGCGTAGCGGAAACCATTGTAGAAGTTGGTGCAGATGCCCATAAGCGTGAGATATATCCAAGGCTGGTTGCGGAACAAATCGACGAACTGACGGAACGAGAATTTCTCAGCTCTCACCGGCTTCAGACGCTCACGAGTGAGCAGACCGCACGCCAAGGTCATGAGGGCGGCGAGCAGTCCCATCGAGGCGCCTATCACGGCATACTGGTGTTGTTCGCTGCCGCCTATCCACTGCTTGAGGTAGGGGAACGACAGCAAGGTGACGAAGCCCATGGCATAGGCGCCCACCATGCGATACGACGAGAATTGGTTTTTCTCATCGTCGTCCTCGGTCATCACGCCTAGGAGCGAGCCGTAAGGAACATTGACAGCCGTGTAAACGGCCATCATGAGCAGGTAGAGCGTGTAGGCATAGATGCGCCGACCCGTAGGCCCGAGGTCGGGTGTGTAGAGCAACAGGGCGAAGACCAAGCCCAGAATGCCCGAACCGAAGATGAGCCAAGGGCGATAAGTGCCCCAACGGCTCTGGGTGCGGTCGGCCAGACTGCCCATAATCGGGTCGGTGACCACGTCGAACAGACGGGCCACCAGCATGAGAACAGCAGCGTCGGCCAACGAAAGACCGAACACATTGGTGAAGAAAAAGGGGAAGGCGATGGACATCAGTTTCCACGTGATGCCGCCTGCCGCAGCGTCGCCAAGGGCGTAACCGATTTTCTCTTTCAGGGTTGCCATGGTGAATCAATTAAGAAAGGGCGGCGAAGGACCACGATGACAGGGCCTTCGCCACCCCTGAAAAAGTGAATTATTTCTTGGTGCCTTCCATCACGGCGTCCAGCACGCCCTGCGTATAGGGCTTGCAGTTGGCACGGTCGATGTAGCCGAAGTTCTCGCCATCACCGCCCCAGGCGTTGTTGTCCCACAGGAAAGCGGGGATGCCACGCAAGGCTGCCTCGTGGAAGAGGGTCTTGTGATAGTAGCAACGCGACTCCTCGGCCTTGGTCCAGTCGATGCCGAACGACTTGTTGTCGTCCGTCTCCACGTGATGAACGGCGCCGCACTCGGCCATCACCACGGGCAGTCCCTGACGGATGAAGGTCTCTTGCAGATGGTCGAAGAGCTCGGTCATCTTGCTCTCGTCGTCCGTGGCGCAATACTTCTCTGCGGCATAAGGCTGGCCCCAGAAGTACTTGTTGCCCCATGCTTCCTTGTCGCCTGACGACTGCATGCAGTAGTTGTAGGGCTGATAGTAGTGGAACTCGAGGCACAGACGACCTTCGTGCACGTCGTCGGGACGCAGGTAAGGCAGCTGACTGCTCAGTGCGAAGTCGGGCGAAGCGGCCCAAGGCTGAACGAACAGCACGCGCCACTCGTTGTTGCCGCCCGTGGCACGAACCGCGTTGACGAAGGTCTGCGTGAGCTGTGTCATGTAGGCACGGTTACTCGTATTATAGGTGTTCCAGTCTTCCTTGCCGGCGGCGTCCAGCGTGATGACCTCGTTGAAACCACCGAACAGCAAGTGTTCGTCGTAGTCGCGGAAGTACTCGGCAATCTGCGTCCACATCGTCGTCACGCGCTGCATAATCACGTCTTGCGAGATGGTTCCGTCGTAACGGTCGTACCACGTATCGTGGTGTGAGTTGATGAGCACATACATGTCGTGTTTGTAGCAGTAGTCCACCACCTGCTTGATACGGGCAAGGAAGGCCTTGTCGATATGCTGCATGTCGGGGTCGGCATGGATGTACCAGCGGACGGGGATGCGCACGGCGTTGAAGCCTTGTGCGGCCACGGCGTCGATGATGGCCTGCGACGTCTCGGTCGTCTGCCATGCCGTTTCGTATTCTTTCAGGGTGTAAGTCTTGCCTTGCGCCCAGTCCCAGGGAATGGCCTCGAAGGTATTTCCCAGATTCCAGCCGGCCTTCATCGCTGCCAGCGTTTCGCGAGCGTTGAGTTTCATGGCCTCAGGAGCATCGTCGTCGGGGGAATAGGTGTAAGGTGGCTGGGTGATGGTGAGCGTCCACAGGGTGTTACCCGACAGGATTTCACTGCACTTGAGCACAGCGGTGCGGGTCGCCTCGGTGTTGTTCTGCGCTATAATCACGGTCAACTTCTTGTCAGCGCCTGCCGTTCCGCGGGGCACTGCGGGCACAGCCCAGTCCTGATCGGAGGTTACCTTCCAGTTGGCGTTGGCCGCAAAGGCAACGTCGTAAGTGGTGGCAAGGTTGTTCTTGAGGTCGAGCGTCAGGATTTGCTCTTCAGCGTCGTCGCCACCGCCACCGGGGTTCGCGGGGTCATCGTCGCTACACGCGGTCATGCCCACCACGGCGACCAGCGCATAAAAGAAGGTATAAATAAGCTTTTTCATGTTGATAAATACTGTTTACTTCCGAAGATGCTGCGGACGTTGTCCTTAGAGGACTATGGTAACCGCAACGAATCTTCGCTTATACATATTTAATATATAAGGCCCACCCGCCGTTGTCACGGGCGGGCCTTTGGTGAAACTATTGTGCGCTTATTCAAGCGTAATCTTGGTGCACTTCACTTTGTCGCCGTTGAGGACGAACACACCGCCCCATCCGCCGCTTGTGTAGGCGGCGTCAAGCATGGCTTGCGTGAGCGTGACGCTTACCTTGCCACCGTTGGCGTCGAGGTCGTACTCCGTGAACTTACCCTGCTCGGTGTCGGCACCCACGGCGCAATACGACGCGTAGGTGGGACCCCAGTGACCCTCGACAATCTCCAGTTTCCACATAGCGTCGATGGGCGTGATATAGAAGTGAACCTTCTGTCCGGGCTTGGCACCGGCGTCCTTCAACTCGGCGCCGCCGTCGGACAGCGCGTAAGGTTGGTCCTTCCAGTTATCGGCAACGAGTTCCTTTTCCGAAAGGACTTTCTCCGCATTTGTCTGGATGAGAGCCAGCTCTACCACGTGCATGCTTTGACCTTGCACCACGAGAATACCGCCCCAGCCCTTGGCTGTGGTGAAGACTTTCAGCAGTTCTTCGGTGATGGTTATGTAGTAGCAGTTGTTGTTGCCAGCGAGATCGTAGTTGCTTGCCTGGATTTCGTCTAACTGACTTTCCCAGTGTCCGTCATAGATTTGCACCTGCCAGTCATCGGCCGTCGGGCTGAACATCACACGCAGTTGGTCGCCGGGCTTTGCCCCAGCCTCGATGAGTTCCTTACCGCCGTCGCTGCCCAGATAAATCTGGCCATCGCCGCTCCAGCTCAGCGCCTTGTCGCCTCGCCAGATGATGGTGGTGGGTCCGTCGTTGAGCATCGACAGACGTTCGGTCTTCACCGACCAGTTGTCGTGCTGCACGAGGACGATGTTTCCGTCCATCATGTTCTCGGGAACCACGAAGGTGATGGTGGTGGCCGTCTTTGTGTAGTTCGTCAACTCATCGCCGCTGGGCAGGATAATCTTGGTGATGCGGTCGAGAAGCGTACCCGTGATGACTACGGTCGCACCTACTTTCACGTCCTTTCTCGGTTCCATCGACACGTAAGTGGCCAGCGGCAGCGTCAGTGCGTCGGTCGTCAGTTCTATGCCGCTGTACTGCGTCAGCGTGATGGCGCCGTTGACGGCCGTCGTGGGCACGGTCACGGTAATCTCGGTACCAGCCTCGTTGCACGTGAACTCCACGGCTCCGACTACGGGGAACTCCACGGTTTCGATGAGGTCGAGGTTCTCACCCGTGATGGTGATTTGCTGACCGAACTCGGGTGTCGTGGTGCTCACACTGGTGAGAGCAGCTGCATCCACTAACAGTTTCTCGCAGCAGACCACGGCGTCGTGAGCGTCGTTGCCGTCGTGATAGCTCAAGGGACCCGTCTGAGCCGCCTTGGGAACCACCACTTGTATCTTGTCGCGCGTGTTCAACACGAAGTTTTCTGCTGCCACGTTCACGTTGTCAGCAAAGGTAACCTTGGCAATGTTCCAGACAAATTCTCCCGAGAGCGTGATGGTGTCGCCGGCATGCACAGCCGTGGGCGTGCAGACGACGCCCTTCACTTCCTCGGCGAACGTGATGAGCGATTTGGAAACAATGGTGTCGCCCGATGCGGTCACCAGTCGGAAATGACCGGGCACGCACCTGTCGGGGATGGTGACGGTCAACTCTTCCGAGCCGTCACGCAGGAAATCGCCCTGGATGTAGGTGGTTGCCTCCGTGATTTTCTGGTTGCCTTCGGGGAACAGCACCTCGCGCACTTGTTCGAAGTGCGTGCCGGTGACGCGCATCGACGCGCCGCGGGTGAGGGGCATGGGGCCGAACGCAAGGATGTTGACGCCGTCCTTGTTATACTGATCCGTGGAAAAATCGTCAGAGCAACTGGTGAAACCGGTTGCGAGAGCCATGCTCGCCAGTGCAATGGCCGTAAACTTATTGATTAGTTTCATGGTTGTTCTGTTTTATTAGTTGACGTATGCACAGCGAATGTTGTCAATCTTAAAGATAGGATGACACTCTGCACCATTGATGCCGCCCGACCAAACGAAGATGGTGAGGCCCGTGAAATGGTTGGGGTTCAGTGTTCCCTTGGCCTCGGTGCCGTCGCTCCGGTACTTGAAGTCCGTGAAGGGGACGGTCACGGTTATCCATTCGTCGGCCGTGTCGTAACTTTGATTGTCGGCGGTCACCCAAGGACGATACAGGGCGCGGGGCAGTTCGGGGAACTTGCAGTCCGCGTTCGTGCTGTTGAAGAACAGGTTGTTTGGGTCGGGCGACTGGTTGCTGCTGCCTCCGTTGCACGATACCTGGGCCAGGCTTGAGAAGATAATCTGCATGGCGCCTGCCTGCCAAGGATTGCTGGAGGGAATGCACATCTCGAATTTGATGGCCATGCGCTCCCAGTCGTTGGCGGGGAAGAGGTCGGACAAACACTTGTCCGTGCCGTTGTAACCGCCGTTCCAGTCGCCGGGCCAGTACTCAAACGAGTAGGCACTGTCGTCCCAAGCACCGTCGGGGCTCATGGTCTTGTCGGGACCTCCAAGATAAAGATAAGTGCCGTCCAGTGAAGTGTCGTCGCTCATGAGCTTCATCGTGTGCCATCCGTGGTTGGTGAGGCCTGTTGATTTGCTGCCGGCGTCGCCCGTTCCCCAGTCGTTGAACAACGTGTTGCGGGTGTCGTGGTAGTTGAACTTAGATTTTGTAGTTCCGTACAACGACGTCACTTGCACGGGACCTTCGGTAATGCCCTGCGGCATAGTGAAGTGAATCGAGTATTGGTCATAGCTGTCGATTTGCACGGGCACTCCGTTGATGCGAAGACTCAAGGGAACGTTCTCGTCGTTGACAAAGTAGTTGCCCGTGATGACGCCGTGTTCGCCGGGGCGCACCCACTCGTTCTTCATGCCGGCCACGAGCGGCGCGGGGATGATGGCCTTGAAGTCATAGGCGATGGTGTCCTTGTCTTTGTTCACCATGTAGATTTTGTCGGTCACGGTAACGGGGATATCGCCGGGCACCGACACGATGAGTGTGTTATCGGTAATCAGTGCCGTGTTGAGGATGGCCTTCTGGTCGTTGAAGTACATCTCCACGATGCTGCGCAGATTGCTGCCCACGAGGCAGATTTGCTCGTCGAGATAAGCTCCCGTGAGCAGTGAGTCGGCGCTCTCGGGGGCAAGCGGACGCACGTAACGCACCGTGGGCGAACCATCGGCTATCTTGTACTTGTCGGGTTCGTCGGCACACGAAGCGGTCAGTGCGACTACTCCGATGATGCACAGCGCCGGCATCCATTTGAAGATATTTAGTTTCATAATTGAGCTGATGAATTAGGAATTAATACTGATAGGTTGCGCGCACATCCACACTGATGGGCTCCACGTCGTTCGCCAGATTGGGATTGAAGGTGAGGTCCTCCTGCGGGAAGGGGATGGTGAAGCTGGTGATGTTGACGTTGGGAACGGGAGTCTCCGTATCGTATTCTGCAGTGTGACCGGCATCGTCGATGACTTTGCTCCAGATGTTGGTTTTGTAATAATTACCGAACACGCTGTTGAGTTCCCACCACATATTGCGCTTCTGGGCGGTGATTTCTGCCACACACGCCTCGGGGTTGTAGTAGGCGCGGCGGACGAAGTCATACCAGCGGTCGCCTTCGAGGGCAAGTTCCAGACGGCGTTCCTTCCAGACGTCGTCGAAGGTCAGCGACGTCTTGGCTGCGGCCGTGGGCACAGCGCGCTGATGCACGGCGTTGAAGGCGGCCAGAGCCTCGCTGTCGGTTCCCTGACCCAGCAGCACCTTGGCCTCGGCCAGCACGAGATAGACGTCGGCGAGACGCAGGATGGGGGTGCAGAGCGAACTTGACATGCGGCCGGCGCTACCGAGTCCGGCGGCCTCGTGGTCGGCGTTGTTGCCGTAGAGATGCTTGACGCAGTTGGCGCCCGTGGCGCTCTGCAGTTCACCGGGACCGAATCCCTTCGGGTCGTACTTCGAGTCTTTATAGACAAACTTCAGGAAGTCGAAGCCTCCGTGGTCGGCCCAAAGATAAGGAACCACGTCGCCCGCCGTCATGTAAGTAGCTTTGCGTCGGGTGTCGATGTCGCTGCGGGTGGAGGGGTTGTCCACCGGCGTGAGACCGAAGGCGGCCTGTAAATCCACCGAAGGTCCGTTGTAGCCGCCCCAGCAGTCGCCGAACTCATCCATGCCCGCCATGGCGAGGTCGCTCTGGAAAGTGTTCTGCGACGTCCAGTCCTTGCTCACGGTCCAGCGCCACGCAATCATGTTCTCGGGGTTGTTGTTGCCCGTGAGCTTGAAGCAGTCGGCGTAGTTGGCGGCCAGTTGGCGGCCCGAATTGTTTTTCACGTCGAGGGCGTAGTCGAAGGCTTTCTGCAGGTCGTTCGGGTCGAGTTGTCCCGACAGTCCCGCCTTGGTGAGATAGACCTTGGCCATCAGCGCCTTGGCGCAGTATTTGTCGAGACGGCCCGTCTCGCAGCTTTCGGGCAGATATTCGATGGCTTTCTCCAGCGTCATGACGATGTATTCATAGACGTCGGCCTTGCGGACCTTCTTCACGCTGTTGTAGTCGCCGCTCTCCAGCATGCTCAGCGTGCTGTGGACGATGGGCACATCGCCGAACGTCCGCACGAGATAGAAGTAAGCCATGGCCTTCCACAGCAGGCATTCTCCTTCGTAGATTTCCTTTGCCTCGGCCGGAGCGCCGCCGTTGTGAATGCTCTCGCGCACCATGTTGCAGTGAGAGTTCACCGACCACAGCGAGTAGGCCATGTTGCGAAGGTCCTCGTCGTTCGAGGTGAGCGAGAAGTTGAGATAGGGACTCGAGCCCCAGTAGAAGTTGCCCGACAGCACTTCTCCCACTTTGAAGAAGCCGCGCTGGAAGTCGTACCAAGGCGAGTTGTAGAGGTAATTGACCGCCGACTTGCACTGCTCGGCCGTGTTGTAGTAGCCCGAGGCCACGTAGTTGTCCTCGACGGGGCGGTTGAGGAAGTCCTCGCACGAAGTGAGGCTCCAGCCCAGCACCGCCGCTGCGGCTATATATTTTATTGTTTTCATTGTTTCTTTCGTTTTAGGTTACTTTACCACACAGATGGCCACGCGGTCGGCGCCGATGCCCGACGTGGTGGTGATGCGGCTGGCGTCGATGCCTGCCTTCACCAGCATGTCCTTCACATTCTGCGCACGGGCGGCGGAGAGTCGTTTGTTGACGGCCTCCGAGCCAGTGGCTGAGTCGGCCGACCCGTGGACTACCACCTTGGTGTCGGGGTTCTCGCGGAGCATCTCGCAGATTTGTCCGAGCTTGAATGCCTCGCCGGGACGCAGGTCGGTTTGGCCGATGACGAAGTCGAGCGTCTGGTCGCCGCTGACGGCGGTCTTCTGCGCGGGCACTTCCTTCACCACTTCTTTCACGACGATTTTCTCCACGGGTTTCTCGACAATTTTCTCCACGACCTTCTCCACGACTACGGGCTCGCCGTTGTAGGCGCTGTTGTCGGCCGCCTTCTTCACGCGGCCGCCGCCCAGTGTGAGGTTCAGACCCAGCGAGAAGGTGGTGGGTGAGGGATAGCGACCGTTGTCGAGACCGAAGACATAGCCGTTGGCGTCTGTGGTCGATGCGCCGATTTCGGGGTCGTAACCCTTGTAACCCGTCAGGGTGTAGAGGTTCTGGATGTTGGCATAGATGCGCAGATTGTCGATGTTCGCCTTCTGCAGTCGCTTCTTGGGGAAGGTGTAACCCAGGGCGATGTTCTTGAGCCGCACATAGCTGCCGTCCTCGATGTAGCGCGAACTGATGTTGCTGTTGTAGGAGTTACCTTCGGCCACGCGGGGCGTCTTCGTGTCGGCGTTCACGACATAGACGTTCGAGATGTCGTCATACCAGTTGTGAATCTTCTCGTTGCCCTCGTAAGAGACGGTGGGGTCGATGGGCGCGAGCTGGGCGCGGTCGGCGATGTCGCCGTTGATTTGGTTGAACCATGTGTTGGACATCGAGGTGAGGTTGATGGCGGTGTAGTTCATCACCTTGTTGCCGATGGAGCCGTTGATGAAGATGTTCAGGTCGAAGTTTTTCCAGCGGAAGGTGTTGGTGAAGCCGAACGTGCATTTGGGCAGCGGGCTTCCGATGTTCGTCTTGTCGTTCTCGTCGATTTTTCCGTCGCCGTTCACGTCCTTGAACTTCAGGTCGCCGGGCCAGACGGAGTTGCGCTTGCTGTACTTCGTGATGTCGCGGCTGTAGCCGATGACCTGGTCGGTCTCCTTGCCGTTGGCGTCCTTGGCGAACTCCATTCCCACGTTGCCGTAGAGCAGGTTGATGGGCGAGTTCATGATGTCGTTCCAGTCCTTATAGACTCCTTCCACTTCATAGCCGTAGAAGTTGTACATCGACCCGCCCACGTTGCTCATGGCCACCACGTCGGTCCACTGTCCGTAGCCGATGATGGCGGCGTTGCTGGTTCCCTGGAGCGCCACGAGCTTGTTTTGGTTGAACGAGAACTGCAGGTCGGTCTCCCACGAGAAGTTTTTCTTCTGCACGGGCATGGCTCGGAGTTGTATTTCGTAACCGGTGTTGCGCATGGTGCCGAAGTTGCCCCACGGGGCCGAGAGGGCCGACGAGCCGTTGCCTTGCGTGCCGAGGTAAGAGGGGAGCTGCATGCGCATGAGCATGTCCTTCGACTCCTTGCGATACCAGTCGAGCGTCAGCTGCAGACGGTTGTTGAGGAAGCCGAGGTCGAGGCCGAGGTCGAACTGCGTCTGCGTCTCCCATTTGATGGATTCGTTGGCCAGTCCGGCGGGGCGGTACGACTGACCGAGTCCCGACGCCATGGTGGCGAGGGCCACGCCCCAGCGGTAGCCGCCGATGTTGGCGTTGCCCGTCTGTCCCCAGCCGAAGCGGAGTTTGCCGTTGGAGAGCCACGTCGCCTCGCGCAGCCACTTCTCGTTGGAGAAGCGCCAGCTGGCCGCCATCGAGTGGAAACCCGCCCAGCGGTTCTTCGGTCCGAAGTTAGAACTGCCGTCGTAGCGGTAGGTGTAGGTGGCGTAGTAGCGGTCGTCGTAGTTGTAGGTTTCGCGGGTGAAGAACGACGCCATGGAGGCGCTGCCGAAGTAGCCCGTGATGGTGGGCGTGCCGGTTCCCAGCGAGGGGTTGTGCACCTCGT
>JABUUA010000012.1:21652-24130 GCA_021443405.1 Bacteroidaceae bacterium | reverse complement strand
ACCCTCCTCGCCGTCGGCGCGCTTCAGGTCGTCACGGGTGTTGCTGTAAGTGGCCGAGAGGCCGAGCTTCAGCCAGCGTGTCACCTGTGCGTCGAGGTTGGCGCGGAAGGCGTAGCGGCCGAAGTGGCTGCCGATGATGGTTCCGTCCTGGTCCATGTAGTTGCCGCTCACGTAGTAGCGGATGACGTCCGTGCCGCCCTCGGCGCTCACCTGGTGCTGGTGCTGCAGCGCCGTCTGGAACACGGCGTCCTGCCAGTTCGTTCCCTTGCCGAGTATCGACGGGTCGGCGTAGATGGAGTTGGCGTTCTTGTCGAGCACGAAGCCGTTGGTTCGGAAGTCCTTGTAGTATTCGGCGAACTCGCGCAGGTTCATCATGTCGAGGCGCTTCATCTGGCGGTTCACCGCCACCATGCCGTCGTAGCTGATTTTAGCCTCGCCGGCCTGTCCGCGCTTGGTGGTGATGAGCACCACGCCGTTGGCGCCCTGGGCACCGTAGATGGCGCAGGCCGAGGCGTCCTTCAGTATTTCCATGCTCACGATGTCGCTGGGGTTCAGCGTCGAGAGGGGCGACACGGTGCTCACCTTGCCGTTGCCCAGGCGGTCGCCCAGTCCCAGGCCTGCGCCGCTCTGGTCCGACCCTTGGAAGATGACGCCGTCCACCACGTAGAGCGGCTCCTGATTGGCGTTGATGGAGGCGATGCCGCGCACGCGGATGCTCGACGAGCTGCCCGGCGCGCCCGACGTGGTCACGGCCGTCACGCCCGTGGCCTTGCCCTGCAGGGCTTGGTCGAGCGAACTGATGATGCTCGTCTTCAGGTCTTTTTCGCTGATGGTGGAGCTCGACCCCGAGAGGTCGCTCTTCTTCATCACGCCGTAGCCCACCACCACCACCTCGTCCATCGGGTTGTTGTCGGTGAGCACGATGTCGGCGCGTCCGCCCTTGGGGGTCACGGTCTTGGGCTCGAAACCGACATACGACACTTGCAGGCGCGATTTCCCTTTCGGCAGTGTGATGGTGTAGCGGCCGTTCATGTCGGTGAGCACGCCCTCGTTACTGCCGTCCACACGAACTGCTGCTCCAATCAGAGGCTCGCCCTGGTCGTCGGTCACGACGCCGGTCACCTTCACTTGGGCAGACGCTACCGCGCTCATTACGAGCGCCACGAGTAGCATAGCATACTGTTTCATTCGGCTAAAATTAAGGTTGAATTCGTTAGTTTTCGTTGCTGTTTATGGTTAGTTCCATGGCAAATTTATAGAAAATCCCCAAAACAGAACGATACTTTTTTGCAAAAATACAATCGGTTCTTGCTTTTTCTGCAAAAGGACGAAACAGTATTTCAGTTTCTCAGCCATGCAGCGGCAGGGTGGAATTGCCGGGTCGCCGACATGCCGGAGTCACGGAAGGCGATTTACTGTGCTGCTGAGACGGCGAATCCGCCCCACGCCTCGTCGGCCTGGTAGTCGGCCACGGCCTCGGCGGGAACGAACACCGCGCAGCGCTCGCGCGGAACGCCCTCGAACACGCCCTCGTCGCAGATGGGCGGGGTGGCCGTGCGGGCATGGATGGCCGTGAGGTTGCTGCAGTCGCGGAAAGCGCCCTCGCTGAGCATGCAGAGTCGGCTGGGCAGCACCGCCGACTTCAGCGCCGCGCAACCCTCGAAGGCGCAGACGCCCAGTTCCGTCACCGAGTCGGGAATCACCACCGACGTCAGCGCCGTGCACTTGCGGAACACCGATTCGCCCATCGTCGTCACCGATGGCGGCAGTTCCACCGCCTGCAGTGCCGAGCACAACTCAAAGGCGCCGCCCCGCAACTCCGTCACCGAGTCGGGGATGCGCACCGAAGCCAGCTGCGAGCAACGGCGGAAGGCGCACTCGCCGATGACCGTCACCGAACTGGGAATGTCCATGCGCTTCAGGCGGAAGCACTGGAAGAACGCCCACTCGCCTATCTCCGTCACTGTCGGCGGCAGCGTCACCGAGGTGAGGTTCGGACAGCGGTCGAAGGCCGAATTGCCGATGGCGCTCACGGTGTAGTGCCTACCCTGGTGGCTCACGGTGGCGGGGACCACGATGTCGCCCGCATAAGAGGCGAAGCTGTCGCTGCGGTAGGTCAGTTCGCAAGTAGCGTCGTCGTCCGAGAGGATGTTGTAGCAGAGCCCGTCGGCGCTGAAGTCGTAGGCCGAGGCACGGAGGCTGCCGACTGCCGTCAGCAGGGCGGTCAAGAGGAAGTGTTTCGCTGTAGTCATAACTGTCGTTTTCTGTGGGTCGGCGTCGTCGCTCTCCCTGTTCGGCAACAAAGTTACAAAGAATTTTGCAGAAATCTGCCGAAACGTCTGCACAAATGAGCCCCCGCCGACCTTAATGTTTTGCCTTCATGCGCCCCCAAAATACACCCTCGTCGCAGATGGTGACAAATGGTCTCAAAGGGTCTCAGTAACTTTGAGGTTGGAAATCAATACATTATATATTTTT
>JABUUA010000012.1:0-19784 GCA_021443405.1 Bacteroidaceae bacterium | reverse complement strand
AATGGTCTCAAAGGGTCTCAGTAAATGCGAGACAGCAAACTCGTTTAACAAAACTTGAAGTGCCCTTCTTTTGAACGAACCCTTAATAGCCGAAGTCGGTTAATCTTCACTTAATGCAGTACGCAGAATCAAGGTGGTGGCGCCTATGGTGACAATGCTTCCCTCCTCCAAACGGACGCGGTCCTTGTCACGCAAAATCTCGTTCATGAAGAAGGTGCCGGTGTTGCTCGGAGCGTCCCGCAGCAGATATTGCAAGTTCCCTCGCTTGTCGCGCTGCACACGGATGATGCAATGTTTGGTATCGACACTCGGGTCCACCGTTTCGATGGGACAGTTGATGTCCGTTCCGCGAACATAACGCCCGAACACATTGTCACCCATGTGCAGTGGAATCACCTGCTTGAAATGGAACACGTTCTCCACCACGACGATGCTGCCGCACTGGTCGGCGTTCTCTTGTTCGTCTAACTGTTCCTCACGCTGCACATTGCGGAGCTTGCTCTTGCCGATGCGGATGGCAAACTGTTTGCTACATTCTGTGCAGACGAACACCAGTTGCTGACCATCAGCGTATTGCGTCTCGTCGAACGTAAGATAATGGTCACACTTGGGACAACGAACTCTTTTCATAAGGGGGACAAACAAAGGAAATTAGAGATGCAACACCCAAGCCGAGGCGAACTCTGGCGACTGCTGCAACGCATGGACGGCGGCATAAGCTTCGTTCGCATGAGCGTAATGACCAACAGCGACACGACGAATGGGGCCGCGCATCACGCGGGCATCCATGCCCCGACGCTTGAGGTCGGCCACATAGCGCTCAGCATTCTTCTCGCTTACGGCGCTGGCAACTATCAGATAATAGCCCGCTTCCGGTGTCGGCGACGCTACGTCGGCAACAGAAGGCTGGGCGGTTTCGGTAGGCTCCACGCGACTGGGTTCGTCCGCCTCGGCGACGACGGCTTCGGGTTGAGCGGCGACTTCGTCAGATGTGTTCGGTTGTTCGACCACCAACGATTCCTCGGCAACGGCAGCAGAGGCCGGAGCCAGGTGAACAGGGAAGAAAAGCTCTGCCTGCTGATTGAAGGGAATCACCTCGCTGTTCTCGATGGGTGTGCCAAACATGAAATAGAGCAACAGGGCGGCACAAGCAGCCGCCACATAGTGCACGACCCGTCGATTCAGCTGAATGGTAAAGTGTTGACTCGGGACGGATGCAACCACCGAGGATGGTTCTTCGGAGGTTATCATCGGCATCAGGATAGCATCGAGCGCATAATAAGCAGGCGCTGCCACCCCGGCGTCATGGGCCGTAAAGACCAACGTGTCGTCTTCCAACGTGAACATTCCAAGCGAGCCCATATCGTAGTCGCCGCACACTTCCAACGTCTGCTGGAACTCTGAGAGCCACATAGCGACTTGCTGCTCGGCTTGCGCCATAGAGATGTTGAAGACCGAAGACAAGGTTGCAAAGAAGCTGCTGTCCTCCGGTTGCCAAGAATGAAGGAATTGCACGCCCCTGTAAGGAGGAAGCATCAGAGACTCTTCCTCGGAATATCGTGCTGGTAACAACTGGGTTACAAACGTACCCAATCCTGGCACAGAAACGCTGTTCTGGACCATGAGCTGATATTCTATACAAGTGGCAAAACCTTCCATACCGCAAAGGTAAGACAATTATTTGTTTTTCGCGTAAGAGAAGAAGAAAATTTGAAAACTATTTTTTGGCTCTTGCGCAGTTCCTATTTTTTTGTTATATTTAGCCAACCACATCTTGCTTTTGTTCTCCCGAAGAAGGACGGCGACGGTGGTGATTCCGACGACGTTTCGACGGCTTCTGCCCTTCTTTCTGAGGTTTCCCTTCCGCTGCATTGACATGAGGAGCAGTGTCTTTCGCCGCAACATCAGTGCGCTTATCTTCCCGCTTGGTCTTTTCCTGCCCCTTGGGAGCGCCCTTCGACGCGCGCTTCTTTCCTCCGTGGTTTCCAGCCCTTCCCCGGCCTGCGGCGCGACCTTTTCCGTTCGCTCTGCCCGTGTAGGCCGGTCCTTCCCCACATTCGGCGGGGATTTCGTTCTTCTCCACCTCCTTCTCCAAGAAGCGCTCAATCTGCTTGAACAAGGGCTGGTCCTTCTCGCTGACCAGCGTAATGGCTCGTCCACTGGCGCCGGCACGAGCCGTTCGACCAATGCGATGGACATAATCCTCAGCATCGTGGGGAACATCGAAATTGATGACCAGCTGAATGTCATCAATGTCAATGCCACGAGCGACAATATCGGTGGCCACCAATATATCTACTTGCTGACTCTTAAACTGATACATCACCGCGTCGCGCTCGTCTTGCGACAAATCGCTGTGCATGGCGCCCACATTGAATCCCGCGCGCTTCAGCACCACATTCAAGTCTTTCACCTTCAACTTCGAGCCGGCGAAGATAATCACACGTTCCGGCTTCTTGTCGGCGAACAAGTGTTTTACGATGTTCAACTTCTGCGCCTCGTAACAGATGTAAGCGCTCTGATGAATCTTGTCGGCCGGTTTCGAGACCGCCAACTTCACCTCAACGGGGTCGCGCAAGATGGTCTTGGCCAGTTCCACAATCTTATCAGGCATGGTGGCCGAGAACATGATGGTCTGACGTTCCTTGGGCAACTGCCGTTCTATCTGCATAATGTCCTCCGAGAAACCCATGTCCAGCATACGGTCGGCCTCATCGAGAATGAAGAAAGAAACACGAGAAAGGTCGATGTTTCCCAAAGAGATATGAGAAATCAGACGGCCGGGAGTGGCGATGATGATACTTGCGCCATGCTCAAAACCTCGTTTCTCCTGCTCGTATCGAATCCCATCGTTGCCGCCATACACCGCCACGCTGTTGATGTCGTCGAGATAATAAGAGAAGCCCTGCATCGCTTGATCAATCTGTTGAGCAAGTTCGCGTGTCGGGCTCATTATGATGCAGTTAATCGCGTCGTCGGGATAACCGCCATCACGCAACTTCGAGAGCACGGGCAAGAGATAGGCGGCCGTCTTTCCCGTTCCCGTTTGCGCAACGCCAATCAAGTCGCGACCTTCCAAAATGGGAGGAATCGCATGCTCCTGGATGGGCGTAGTTTCTATAAAGTTCATATCGTCGAGTGCGTCAAGCACATCGTCGTTCAAGTCTAAATCATAGAAGTCCATAATTATCTGGGTGCTTTTTTATACAAATAAATTGCAATTATAATATAGAGTATGTTCGGTAACCAGACCGCCAACAACGGAGGGACATTGGCATTGGTGGCAAATCCGGCAGCAATTCCTTGCAGAAATGCGTAGGCAACACTCAGCACCAATCCGATGCCGAGAGCGAAGCCCATGCCCCCCTTCCGCTTGCGACTGGAAAGCGACGCGCCGATAATCGTCATCACAAAAGCCGCGATGCAACTCGCAAAACGCTTGTAATATTCCACCAAAAATGCTTTCACATTGCCCGTGCCTCGAATACGTTGGCGGTCGATGTAGTCCAGCAACTCGCTATTCGTCATGGTCTCCTGCAGATTTCTCGTGAAGAGGAAGTCCTGAGGTTCCATGATGATGAGCGAATCGATACTTTGCTTGTGACTGATGTATTCCCGCATTCCCTTCAGATCTCGTATTGTGACATTGTTCAAATGCCAGTGAAACCGCTCGTTCGCAAGAGAATCGTAGGTGATGCTCGTCGCCGTAAGGTGGGAAACTAACTTTTTGTTCTCAAACTTATCAAGCGAGAAGTGATAACCCGTCTTGCTCGGCCCGTCGAAATGCTCGATAAAAGCGATGACTCCCGTATCGACCTGCATCTGAACATTATCGGCATACGTGGCATTTTTCTTCTTACGCATGTACTGATTCTCAAACGCCAAACGACTTACCGAACCGCGCGGAATAATTTCGGAGCCCAGAAAGAACGTAAGAATCGCAATGAGGGTGGCCGAAATCAAGTAGGGCCGCATCAGGCGTCGGAAACTTACGCCGGCGCTGATCATCGCAATAATCTCGCTGTTGTCGGCCAACTTGCTGGTGAAGAAAATCACAGAGATGAACACAAACAAGGCCGAGAACATGTTGGCATAATAGGGCACAAAATTCAAATAATAATCGAAAACAATCTCCTGCCAAGGAGCGTTGTTCTGCGTCAAGCGGTCGATGTGCTCGTTATAATCGAATACCACGACAATACTTATTATCAGCAAAATGCTAAAGAAATAAGTTCCCAAGAATTTGCCGATAATATAAGTGTCGAGCCGTTTAAGCAAAGGAATCCGAATACGCATACTGAAAATTTGCCGTTACAACCTCGTGGATAGTTTCACAACCATTCGTTCTTTCCATGACCTGAAGTCGCCTGCAAAGATATGTTGCCTTGCCTCTCCCACCAACCAGAGATAGAATGCAAGGTTATGAATGCTCGCAATCTCCATCGCGAGCAGTTCTTGCGCCTTGAACAAATGATGAAGATAGGCCCGAGAATAGAAAGTATCCACCGACGACGTCCCATTCGGGTCGATGGGCGAAAAGTCGAGTTCCCACTTTTTATTGCGCATGTTCATAATGCCCTCGGAAGTAAAGAGCATGGCATTGCGTCCGTTACGCGTCGGCATAACGCAATCAAACATATCCACGCCCCGTTCAATGCCCTCCAACAAATTGACAGGAGTGCCCACTCCCATCAGATAACGCGGTTTGTCCTTCGGCAGAATCTCATTGACCACCTCTATCATCTCATACATCACCTCGGCCGGTTCGCCGACAGCCAACCCGCCGATGGCGTTGCCGTCCGCCTCCTTACTGGCCACATATTCTGCAGCCTGACGACGGAGGTCGGCGAAAGTGCAGCCCTGAACAATGGGGAACAGACTCTGTTCGTAACCATATTTGGGTTCCGTCTCGCGGAAACGCGTAAAGCAACGGTCCAGCCAACGCTGCGTAAGGCCCAGACTTTTTTTGGCATACTGGTAATCGCTTGTTCCCGGAGGACATTCGTCCAGCGCCATTATGATATCGGCACCGATAGACCGCTCGATATCCATCACACGTTCCGGCGTAAAGACATGTTTCGACCCATCGATATGACTCTGGAAGGTGCAGCCCTCTTCTGTCAGTTTGCGAATGCCCGTCAGCGAGAACACTTGGAAGCCTCCGCTGTCAGTCAATATCGGGCGGTCCCAACCATTGAACTTATGCAAGCCGCCCGCCGCCTCGAGAATCTCAACGCCCGGACGCAAGTACAGATGATAGGTGTTGCCTAAAATGATTTGGGCCTTCACTTCCTCCTTCAGGTCACGCTGCAACACTCCTTTCACCGTCCCCAATGTTCCCACGGGCATAAAGATAGGAGTCTCAATCTGTCCGTGCGCCGTGGTAATCAGACCTGCACGCGCCTGGCTCTTGTCGTCCGTTTTCTGTAATTGAAAGGTCATTTGTCCTCAGCCTTAGGAACCGTAATGTCGATGGCATCCGCTACGCGCTCATCGAGCAACGCATAAGATAAAACATCCTTAACCGTATTGACATAATGGAAGTTGACGCCCTTAAGATAGAGTGCCGGTATCTCTTCGATGTCCTTACGATTATCCTGACAGATGATGATTTCGGTGATGCCTGCGCGCTTGGCCGCAAGTATCTTTTCCTTAATTCCTCCCACGGGCAACACCTTGCCGCGCAGTGTAATCTCGCCCGTCATCGCCAGGTTCCTGCGCACTTTACGTTGCGTCAGGGCCGAGGCCAGCGAAGTCGCCATCGTGATGCCTGCCGACGGACCGTCTTTCGGCGTTGCGCCTTCGGGAACATGAATATGGATGTTCCAGGAATCGAAAACTTGTTCATCGACATTCAACATATCGGCATGGGCCCGCAAATACTCAAGCGCTATCATGGCGCTCTCCTTCATCACGTCGCCCAGATTGCCCGTCACCGTCAGTTTGCCGGCTTTACTGCGGCTCAAGCTCGTTTCGATAAACAGGATTTCTCCGCCCACACTGGTCCATGCCAATCCCGTGACGACGCCGGCAAAATCGTTTCCTTGATAGATTTCGCGGTTATAAGGCTCCTTACCCAATACTTTGGCAATCGTTTCTTTATCATATACTAATGCGGGGGGAATACCGGTCATCTCCAGCGAAAGTGCGGTCTTACGGAACAATTTGTTCAGTTGTTTCTCCAAACCGCGCACGCCGCTCTCGCGAGTGTAATGTTCAATCAGATACTCCAGACCCGCCTTGCGCAACGTAATGTCCTGACGTTCCTCCAAACCATTGTTCTTGCGAGCCTTCGGCATTAAGTGCTTGCGGGCAATCTCCACCTTTTCTTCCGTGCAATAGCCGCTTACCTCTATCAGTTCCATACGGTCCAGCAAGGGTCGGGGCATCTGACTGATGTCGTTCGCCGTGGCGATGAACATCACCTGAGATAAGTCGTAATCCATATCCAGGAAGTTATCATGGAAGGTGGAGTTCTGCTCAGGGTCGAGCACTTCCAGTAACGCCGACGACGGGTCGCCGTTGATGGTCTGCCCGCTTATCTTGTCGATTTCGTCCAGCACAAAGACGGGATTGTTCGTTCCTGCCTTTATCAGATTCTTGATGATACAGCCCGGCATAGCTCCGATATACGTGCGTCGGTGGCCTCGTATCTCCGACTCATCGTGCAATCCGCCCAAGGAAGCGCGCACATATTTGCGGCCCAAAGCGTCCGCAATACTGCGTCCCAACGATGTCTTGCCCACTCCCGGAGGACCGTATAAGCACAAGATGGGACTCTTCATATCGCCTCTCAACTTATGGACCGCCAGATGTTCGAGGATTCGTTCCTTCACTTCCTCCATGCCGTAGTGGTCTCGGTTTAGAATGCGCTGGGCGTGTGTCACGCTGAGATTGTCATGACTGCAAATTCCCCACGGCATCTGAATCATGGTCTGCAGATAATTGAACTGAATGTTATAGTCGGGGCTCTGCGGGTTGAGGCGTTCCAACTTCTCCAACTCCTTTTCGAACACCTCGCGAGCCTTCTGCGGCATCCGTTTCTCGTCGGCTTGTTGGCGGAGCGTGAACGAGTCGCTCGTGTTGCAGCCCAGTTCGTCCTGAATGTTGCGCAACTGTTGTTGCAGGAAGTATTCGCGCTGCTGCTGGTTGAGGTCGCCTTGCGTCTGCTCCACAATACGGTTTTTCATGTCCGTAAGTTGCTGCATCGTGTCGATGTAACGAGCTAACTTCATGGCCCGCTCCCGCAAATCATCCGTCCGAAGCAAGTCGTGCTTGACGTTATCCGTAAAGGGAATTGCAGTCGAAAGAAAGTTCACCAGCAAGGGGCCGTACGAAATATTCTCGACAGGCAATCGCGCTTCGTCGGGCATGGTCGTTTCCGTCTCGATGAGATGGATGGCACGCTTGGTCACATTCTCCACTATCATCATGTATTCGGTATCCATCGTCGGGAATTTCTCTTCCACAAGTTCGACGGTTCCTTGCAGATAACTGCCGGAAGCGTCTAAGTCCGTCATGCGGATACGACCGAATGCTTGCACGATGACCGTCTTTTCGCCATCGGGCATTTCTATCTGTTTCACAATGCGTGCCGCCACGCCGTACGGCAACAAGCCTTCGGCCAACGGATTCTCGTCGTCGCCACGAAGTTGCGAGAACACGCCGATGATGGCATTGGTCTTTTGCGCCTGTTTCACCAGTCGCAACGAACTCTTGCGCCCCACATGTATGGGCGACATCACCATAGGGAATATCGTGAGATTGCGCAAAGGTAGTATGGGCACCTTCTCAGGGACGGGAGTGCGGACCAATTCCTGAGGGTCGCCATCGAAGTCGGCTACAACGGTGAAAGAGCTCGGAGTATGGGGTTTCTGCATATTGATAATATTGCGTGTGATTACCTAATAAATAATAATTGGGCGCAAATATACGCAAAATAATTGAGATTTTAGATAAATTGCCGCGTGTATTTAGAGATAATTCACTATTTTTGCAGTTAAGTTATTATGAGCAAAGAGGAGTTCCGATTCAAACAATTTATCATCCTGCAGGACAGATGCGCCATGAAAGTGGGCACCGACGGCGTCTTGTTGGGGGCTTGGGCCGACGTTGCGAGCGCGAGAAAGATTCTTGACATCGGGACGGGCACGGGACTCGTGGCGCTCATGGTGGCGCAGCGGGCTTCGTCTGCCCACGTCACCGCTTTGGAGATTAGCCAGGAAGCGGCGGAACAAGCACGGGAGAACGCCGACTCATCCGTATTTCGCGACCGAATCGACGTGATTTGCGGGGATGTTCGCGCGCACGTCGGGACTTACGACTGCATCGTGTGCAACCCTCCTTTCTTTACGGAAACCACGCTCTCGCCCGATGGCGACCGGGCCGTCGCCCGCAGTACCGAGAGCCTGCATTTCGACGAGTTGATAAAGGCGACGGATGGTTTGTTGACGGACGACGGGAGTTTTCATGTAATACTTCCAACTATTCATCGTAACGCCTTTGTTTCTTACTGTTTATTATATAATCTTTTTCTGTATCGCGAATGCTCGGTGAAGACGGTGGAACGGAAAGAACCGAAGCGGACATTACTTTCTTTCACCCATGACGAAAGCTGCTTGAAACGACCGCTTGAGGAACTGGTGCTCAACGCCCCCGATGGGTCGCGAAGCAACGACTACGCAGCACTGACCCAGGATTTCTATCTGTGGTGACCTTCGCGCTAACCTTTGAGCTTCCTCAATAGCTCCTTGTTAATCTTGCGAATCTTACGTTGCGTGTCGGTCGCGCTATTGCGTATATGGTCAACGTCCGTAACGAATTTATCATACATTTCCTCGAATGCGTGCAGGAGTGGCGACTCCACCAACTGGGGTGTCGTATTCACCACCATCCGGATTCCGCCCGCAATCAATTCCACGTCCAAATCTGCCCCGCAAACCATCGGGTCGCCGTCGAAGTGGACTGCGCCCTCCGCTTGCCGGTGGATGTGAACTTTCTTGCAGACGAACGACTTGATGTGGCTGTTATTTTCCAACGACTTGTTGAAAAGTTGCATAGCTATCTGCGGCGCCTGCAGCACGTTGAAGGGCTCCATTATGGTCACGTTGAGCAATCCGTCGCTCATCGAGGCCGACGGCGCAATGAAGGCATTGTTGCCATATTGCGAGGCGTTGGCACAGGCAATCAGAAACGCCTTGTAAGTCTTCGGCTCGCCATCGATTTCTATTTCGTATGTCTCTGGTTTGTAAGTCAGTCCTATCTTCAGGGTGTTCTCGATGTAGGTGAGCAGACCTCGTTTTCCTGCCTGGGCAAACTTCTCACTTACAAAGGCATCGAACCCGACGCCACAGGTGCAGAAGAACTCACGTCCGTTGATGGTTCCGTAGTCGAGCGTCTCGATGCGACAGTCGTTCAGGATGCGCAGCGCGCCTTCCGGCTTCATCGGGATAAAGAGATGGCGGGCCAGACCATTGCCGCTTCCGCAAGGAACAATGCCTAACGCCGTGCGGGAATGAACGAGGGCCCGCGCCACTTCATTCACCGTCCCGTCACCGCCGACCGCAACCACCACGTCGAAGCCCAGTTTCACCGCCTCGCGGGCTAAGGCCGACGCATGGCCAGCGAACTGAGTGTATTCGATTTCCCACTCGAGACGGCTGGCGTCAAGCAGTTGGGGAATCAGCTCCACGATAGCTTGCTTCGTCTGCGTTCCCGAGATAGGATTCACAATAAAACGGATGCGCTGTTTCCTGTCCATACGTTGTGCAAATTTAACAATATTGTCAGAAATGCAAGAAGGTGCCTTCGAAATATGTGGTCCGAAATACACTTTTTGACATTCTAATAGTATTTTTAACAATATTTTTTCGTAAATTTGCAACTTGAAATTAGGTCATGACAACAAACACATATTTATAATATGGGATTATTACAAGAAAAACTCGCCAAACACCCTTTCTATTCGATGGCCATAGATGCTAAAGAACGTGGCATCTACCCCTACTTTCGTCAGATTGAAGGTAAGCAGGGCACCGAAGTGGAAATGGGAGGTCAGAAGGTATTGATGTTCGGTTCGAACGCCTATACTGGGCTGACCGGCGACCAAAGAATCATTGATGCCGGATGCAAGGCCATGCAGCAGTATGGCACGGGATGCGCCGGCAGCCGTTTCCTGAACGGAACTCTCGACATTCACGTCCAGTTGGAGAAGGAGCTGGCTGAGTATGTGGGCATGGACGACGCCCTTTGCTTTGCCACCGGATTTACGGTCAACAGCGGCGTCATCCCCCAATTAGTGGGCAAGGATGATTATATCATCTGTGACGACCGCGACCACGCAAGCATCGTGGATGGTCGGCGCCTTTCGTTCGCCACGCAGTTACGTTACAAGCACAACGATATGGCGGATCTGGAGCGCGTTCTGCAACGTTGCAACCCCGACAGCGTGAAGTTGATTGTGGTGGACGGCGTGTTCTCGATGGAGGGCGACTTGTGCAAGTTGCCGGAAATCGTGGAGTTGAAGAAGAAATATAACGCCACCATCATGGTGGACGAGGCACATGGGCTCGGAGTCTTCGGCAGACAGGGACGTGGTGTGTGCGATCATTTCGGTCTGACCAAGGACGTGGATCTCATCATGGGTACGTTCTCCAAGAGCCTCGCGTCCATAGGTGGCTTCATCGCCGCCGACCAGGTTACCATCGATTCGTTGCGTCATACGGCCCGCACCTATATATTCAGTGCCAGTTGTACGCCCGCAGCTACGGCTGCAGCCCGCGAGGCGCTGCACATCATCCAAAACGAGCCGCAGATTCTGGATAACCTTTGGGACATCACGAACTACGCCTTGAAGCGCTTCCGCGAAGAGGGCTTCGAGATTGGCGAGACCGAAAGTCCCATCATTCCTCTCTACGTGCGCGACATGGAGAAAACGTTCGCCGTGGTGGCCATGGCCTTTGAAGAGGGCGTGTTCATCAATCCGGTGATTCCTCCAGCCTGCGCTCCGTCGGACACTTTGGTCCGTTATGCCTTGATGGCCACGCACACAAAGGAGCAGGTTGACCTGTCCGTGGAACGACTGAAGAAGGTATTTGTCAACCTGGGCATCATCAAGTAAGATTACCTATAATCAATCATTTGCAATAGAGAGGGAGCTGACGTTCGCATCAGTTCCCTCTCCTTTTTATGCAGACCTCCCGACGACTCGGTTCAGACATCCTTATGTGTGGGCTCAGACATCCTTATGTTTGAGCTCACACAACCTTATGTTTGAGGCCAGACGTCCTATTGTCTCGGCCCACACGTGCGGACGTGTGACCGGCGACGTGCGCACGCTTCACCTTGCAGACGTTAAGAGATGCAAAAGCGGCGGCGTATTACAGAAATTAGTTGTATCTTTGTGAACAGAAATCAAACACTATCCAAGCGATGAGAAAACTAATCACCCTTCTTGTGTTCACGCTGTCTGCCGCAGCATTTGCGCAGAGCAATGGCGTTTGTTGTGAGAAGACCTCCACCACCGGCGGGCGCTTCGAAGTCATCCAGTCTCCTATCGACCGGCAGCTGACGCTCAAACTCGACAAGCAAACCGGCACGGTGTGGATGGCCGCAGCCGCCAACAATCAGGAGGCCCTGAACTGGTATGAACTGCCCCGGCAATACGCCATCGAAAAAGATACGAAGAAACCTAACGCCATCAACTACCAGATATTCATTGGCGGACATAATATCAAGGATTGCATACTGACCAATATCCACACCGGACTCTCCTGGAGGCTCATCCGCCTGGAAGTGGGCGGCAACGGTTGGGTGTTGATGGACGAGCACGGCTTGCCCGAATAGTCAAGCCTGCCCCACCCCGTTGTCACAGCAATTCCGCGGGGACGCAGTCGGCCATGGCCTTATAGGCGGCCTCGCTGGGATGCAGATGGTCCCCCGAGTCGAATCCCGGCGCAAAGGCGACGGGGTTAGCGGGGTCGCGCACCGCCTTATCGAAATCGACGCACCCGTCAAATAACGAACTCGCGCGCAGCCAAGCATTAAACTGCTCGCGCATGCTTTCGCGCTGCTCCGTGTACGTGCGCCACCCGTAGATGGGGAGCAGTGTTCCCGCCCACACCTTCAGACCAAGCGCGCGGGCATAGCGGATGTAAAGTTCCTCCACGCCCTGTTCCATCTCCTCCACCGTGGGCAGGTCGCTCCACGGACGGAAGGGGTTGACGTCCGTCCCCACCGGATGAATGATGTCGTTGATGCCGTGCTGGATAATCACGTCCGAAGCTCCCGCCACGTTCATCTCCACGGGAAAGCGCGTCGCTCCCTTGAGGCCATAGGCCTGATAAGTAATGCAATCGTACTGCCTCAATATGCGGGTGCCGCTCACGGCTCGGCGGATGACGGACACATGGTTCCTACCTTCCTCGGCACAGCGGAGCGCGAGATAGTCGGGCCAACTTTGGGCGGTGATGGAGTCGCCGTAACAAACCAGCGCATGGTTGCGCTCCTCGGTGAGGATGTCGATGGTATTGAGGAAATAAAACCAATTGGTGTTTCGGGTCAAATCAAGCGGCAACTGTTCACTCTCGCAGTAATTTCCGTAGGCATACTTCCCTTTGGACAAGGGCCCGGTTATCAGCGTCCCGGCATTCATCTGCGTGAAATTGGCGAAATACATGCTGACGTCCACCGTCTCTCCCGCCCGCACGCTCAGTTCCACGGGCTTACTCTCCACCTCGGTTCCGGGCTGGATGGTCACGCCAAGTTCGTCGTCGCCAAAGCGAATCCACTCGGGGACATACTGTTCCCGACCGCACAACGCCACACACGCGCGCGTAATAGTTATAGGTTCTGTGCCCGTGAGATTGCTGAAACGAAAGCGCAAATGACTGCCCGAGAAGCACACGCGTATGGGATAACGCAGTGTGATGTCGCGGGCATAGACACCTTCCCTGCGGTCGGTTATCGACGTGGCATTGCCCCAGCATGCAACCCATTTCGTAAACTTCTCCATAGGTTCAAAGCACCATGTCGATAAAGAAATACACCAGCATGCCGGCTATCCACCCCATGACGACCTTACCCGTGATGTGACGGATGTACCACCAGATGGTGGTTTCTTCGCTTCTCAGGAACGCAAGGCCGGCGGTATTGCCGATGGGCAACAGGCAACCGCCGATGGCTCCCGAGAGGATGACCAGATTCCAGTAAGAACCATTCTGCACGAACATCTGCTCGTAGAGGCTCATTCCTTCCGTCGCGGGCGCCACGTCGAAGATGTTGATGGCCGACATCACCAGACAAACGTTGTCGAGCACCGCGGAGATAAGGCCCAGAGCAACGGACAAGACGTAGGCGTCGTGGATATATTCGTTGAGCCAACGGCTGGCGGCGTCCATCGCTCCTATCTCCACCAACACGCTCACCACCAGTGAAACGCCGATGAAGAACAGGATGACTTGCAGCACCTCGTAGTGAAGTCGGCGGTCGGTCCCCGGCACTTGCAGGGGTTGTTCCGTGCGGATGGAAGTACGGTTGAACAGTTCGTTCAGCACCCAAAGTACGCCCAGCACGCACAGCGTGCCGAGGAACGGCGGCAGCAACGTAATGCGGTGGAACGACGGAACAAACCACAAACCGCCGATGCCGACGAAAAGCATGACCAGTTGTTGCCATAAGGGCATGTGGCTGTCGTCACCACGAAAGACGACGGTTCTGCGCTGGATGTCGATGGTCTCCGGCAACGCCTGGCGAATGAGATAAGCGGGAATGGCCGTGGCCACTACGGCGGGCAAAATCAATTTCGTGGAGAACGCCGTGGCCGTGACCGCACCTTTGGTCCAAACCATCAGGGAGGTGGCGTCGCCGATTACGGTGAAACAACCGCCACAGCAAGCGGCAATCACCACACACGCACCTAAGTAAAGGCGCTGACGTTCGTTGGCCACGAGGCGGTGGAGGATAGTCAGCATGAGCACCGCGGTGGTGAGATTGTCGAAATTGGCCGACAGCAGGAAGGTGACGCACACGGTTCCCGTCAAAATCCTATTGGTGCTGCGGACGCGAAGAAAGGTGGTGATGTAGTCGAAACAACCATTGTCGCTCAGGACGTCCACGATGGCCATCGACCCGAGTAAGTACAAAACAATGCTGCAGAGGAAGGCTGCGTGATGGATGAATACGTGACGAGCAATGAATTGCTTGGCCGCCGTGACCGAGTAAGGCGCTCCTGCCAAGAAATCCGTAAACTCTTGACCGTGCATACGATAGACAAAGTCCGTGCCCACGCACATATACAGAATCCAACCCAATACGCCAAGGAACATGGCGACCGTGGACTTGTTGATGTGGGTGATATGCTCTGTGGCAATCAACAGATAGCCAAGCATTGCGAGTATTACGATTGCGATAGTCATCTCATTAGCATTATTTAAGATACAAAATAAATGAATTTTCTTCAAGTGACCAAATAATTGTGTAATTTTGTGGTCATGATGAAAAAGATATTATTGTTTGTTTGCCTCCTGAGCTCCTTGAGCGCTTCGGCACAGATGAGCGAGGCACAGAGCGAAGTGAAGGTTTTGATTGCCGATTCGTTATGCAGTTTGGAGCGCGTCTCCACGCAGACGGAAATCAAACGTGGGCTGGAATTCGGCCGATTTTCCTTTGGCGGGGGCGCCATCCGTTATATCTGGGGGACGCACAGTCGGCAGTTTGTGGACAATCCCATGCCTACGTTCGTCATCAATCCTCACGACGCGCAGCTCTCCGACTTTGCCATCATCCGTCTCTACCAAAAGAAGACCTATCGCTTTCTTCCCGAGCCCATGCTGATGGACAACGAATATCGGGTCATCGACCTCATCGGATTCACCATTGAACTTCGCGACGACGAGTCGTTCCAAGTGCGCCCGCAACAGCGATTGACTCCCGGCGAATACATCTTCGTGAACCTAAAGCAGACGCCGCACGGCGAGTTGAACGACTACTATTGTTATTGCTTCACCATCATCTGACGGTTACGTCGGACTGAAAGGAACCTAAAAAAGCTTCGGCCCTTCGCAGAGAACGAGGGGCCGATAGTGTATTAACTTTTAACGGATGTGCAAATCGTTCAGTATCTTCGAGATACTCTCCATGGTTTTCAGTCGCGTCGGCACAAGGGGAAGGCGCAATTGATTCTCTATCATTCCCATAGCATGCAGCATGGCCTTCACGCCAGCCGGGTTGCCATCCACAAAGAGGAGTTTGAAGAGTTCCGCAAACTTATGATGGATGACCAGCGCCGGAGCGTACTCGCCCTTGAGCGCCAAGCGCACCATACGACTGAACTCGGCGGGCAAAGCATTACCAATCACACTGATAACTCCCACGGCGCCGAGAGTGATGAGCGGGAATGTTATCCCGTCGTCGCCACTAATCACATCGAAATGCGCCGGCTTGTTCTTGATGATGTCGTCCATCTGCGTGATATTGCCGCTGGCTTCTTTGATAGCGACAATATTCTCGAAGTCGCGCGCCAAACGTAATGTGGTCTCCGCACTCATATTGACGCCCGTGCGACCGGGAACGTTGTAAAGGATGACGGGGACGGGACTTGCCTTGGCAATGGCGGCGAAATGCTGGTAAAGACCTTCTTGCGAGGGCTTGTTGTACATAGGACAAACCGACAAGACTCCGTCGATGCCCGTCCAGTCGTAACTCTTCAAGTCTTCCACAATCTGCATAGTGCAGTTACCGCCGCATCCCATCATGAGGGGCACACGACCCGCCACGCGCTCCACAAGAACGTTTTTCAGGTGGTGACGCTCTTCCGCGGTAAGACAGGGAGTTTCGGCTGTTGTGCCCATAATACAAAGAAAATCGGCACCATTCGCTATTTGGTATTCGACGAGACGATACAAGGCTTCGTAATCAATACTTCCGTCAGCTTTGAAGGGAGTAATGAGGGCAATGCCGAGGCCTCTGAATTTATTTCGTATCATGGGTGTGTAGTTTTCCGATTACAAAGGTACTACAATTTTCTTTGCTACGCAACAAAAACACCCCAAATTACTCTATCATCGCCAAGAAGTCCTGTTCCGTGAGAATACGGATGCCCAGTTTCTGGGCCTTTTCCAGTTTCGAAGGGCCCATGTTGGCGCCGGCCAGGATGAAACTTGTCTTGGCGGAGATGCTGCCGACATTCTTGCCGCCGTGACGTTCAATCAGCGCTTTGTACTCATCGCGGCTGTGTTGCTCAAACACACCACTGATGACGATGCTCTGCCCGGCCAGTCGGTCGCTGTGCGACGCCAGTTCTTCTTCGCTCAGCGCAAACTGCAGTCCGGCCATCTTCAGCCGTTCTATGAGCCAGCGATTCTGCGCATCGGCAAACCAGCGAAGGAGGCTTTGGGCAATGACCACGCCGATGCCGTTGATTTGCAACAGGTCGTCGAGCGTGGCGGCGGCCAGTGCATCGATGTTCTTGAAACTGCGAGCCAAGGCTTTTGCAGCCACTTCGCCCACAAAACGAATGCCCAAGGCAAACAACACCCGCTCGAAAGGAACCTTGACACTATCGGCTATCCCCTGCACAATCTTACGGGCCGACAACTCACGCGTGCGGTTGGCTCCGGCGATTTGTGCCACACGAATGTCGTACAAATCCGCGACATCCCGCACCAGACCACGGCGGAAATAGTCGTCGATGGTCTCAGGACCCAAGGAGTCGATATTCATCGCCTTGCGCGAGATGAAGTGTTCTATCTTTCCCTTTATCTGCGGAGGACAGGCCAACTCGTTAGGACAATAATGCGCTGCCTCGCCTTCGTATCGAACCAACTGTGCGCCACACTCCGGGCAACACTTCACGAACTCCACGCACGGACCTAAGGTCTCGTCGCGTGCTTCGAGGTTAACGCCCACGATTTTCGGTATAATCTCTCCGCCCTTGATTACTTGCACGCGGTCGCCGATGTGCAAATCAAAGGAGCGGATGAAATCTTCGTTGTTGAGCGTGGCCCGGCGGACGACGGTTCCAGCTAAGGTGATGGGGTCCATGTTGGCCACGGGAGTCACCGCTCCCGTGCGGCCGACCTGAAACGTGACTTCGCGCAGAATGGTCTCCTGCTGCTCAGCCTGGAACTTGTAGGCAATGGCCCATCGGGGACTTTTTGCGGTCAGGCCTAAGCTTTGCTGCTGAGTCAGGGAGTTCACCTTCAGCACGATGCCGTCTGTAGCTACGGGCAGATGGCGCCGTTCTTCATCCCAATAATCGATATAGTCATAGATTTCCGCTAACGAACCTACCAAGCGCATCTGGGGTCCAATCTTAAATCCCCACTGCGCCGCCTGCTGAAGATTCTCGTAATGACCGCGGCCGCTAATCCCTTCGCCCAATAGATAATAGAGGTAGGCGTCGAGACCACGACTGGCCACGGTGGCGGAATTTTTGCTTTTCAACGTGCCGCTTGCAGCGTTTCGTGGATTGGCGAACAACGCTTCCTCCCGACTTTCGCGCTCGGCATTCAGGCGTTCAAAACTCTCCCAAGGCATCAGCACTTCGCCGCGAATCTCAAATTCGTCGGGATACCCCGCATCGTCGGGCAAGCGGAGAGGGATGGACCGAATCGTGCGGATGTTATCCGTGACATCATCGCCCACTGTGCCGTCGCCGCGAGTTACGGCGCGAACCAACTGGCCGTGCTCGTAATGGAGGGAAATGCTAAGGCCGTCGAACTTCATTTCACAGCATATCTGGAACGGCTGTCCCTGCAGACCTTCCTCCACACGACGGTAGAATTCTGCCACTTCCTCCTTGTTATAGGTGTTGGACAACGAGAGCATCGGCCGCACATGCGCCACTTGTGTGAACTCATGATTCAGGTCGCTGCCGACGCGTTGCGTGGGGCTGTTCGGGTCGAAGAGCTCGGGATGTCGAGCCTCCAATTCCTGAAGTTCGCGCAGAAGTGCATCGAACTCGAAGTCACTGATTGTTGGCTGCGACAGCACATAATAGCGGCAATTGTGTTGGTGGAGCTCAGCTCGGAGCTGGGATATGCGTACAGCTTCGTCCATACGATGACACGGTGATTATTGTTCGTGCATTTTCTCCATGTTCTCCGTGGCGGCCTCTCTGTAGGCTTTCACGTAGGGATGATTGAGGAAATACGGAGTACCGATGGTGAACAATTCCTCAATCAGAGGGGTGAGAACTGGATAAGGATAGGTGCTCGTCATTATCATAAAGACGCCGGGGCCGAGCACATTGTTGATGTTCCGCTTGATAAAGCTCGTGGTCAGGCGGTCGCTCTCCACGGCAAGACTGTCGGCTTCGCGATTGAGAATCCTTACCACCTCGAAGTGGTCCATGCCGTCCATCACCATGCGTCCTTCCTTGCTGGGCAGAGCCGCCAGTTGTTCGTCCAAACGGAGCTTGTGGCGAATAAAGGAATAAAGCGTGTCGTTGAGCGGACTGCCCGAAACACTTTGCACTTGTTCCTCGATGGTGAGGCTGATGTTACTGCCCTCCAACACCACGGGCAGCACACTCTGCTCGCCCACAAACAGGTTGGCCATCACAACACTGTCGGCAACGCCGCGGAACTCGAACTTACCATGGGTGACGCGGCACGAATCCATGTTGCGCAGTTCGTCGTTGTCATACACCTTGAGATAGAGCATCTTGCCCTCCATCTCATGGACATTCGTGGCGCCCAACACCTTATACGTCTCCGCACAAGCCGTCAGCAACAGTCCTGCCAGCGCCGCAACACCTATATATATATACTGAGAATGTTTCTTCATTTTCCGTTTTCTTTCTTCGATTCCTGCGCGATGCGGAACGACGTATAAAGCAAGATGAAGGAACCGCCCGCCAGACAGGCCACCCACTGATTGTGGTGGAACCGCCCCCAATGCAGGTCTTGCATCGACATCAGCACGGCCGACGCCACCAAGAAGCCGACGGCAATGAACTGCTGACTGCGCAAGCGTCGCAACACTACGCTGTCACCCTCGTATCGCTGTAGGAAAAGCATGACGGCAAAAATAACCACGCCGCACGCAAACAGTCCGCACGCCCACACGGGCACAAAGAAGCGGACCACCAAACCCACAATCATCAGGATGGCGCCCAGCTGCAGCGTGACCTTATGCAATACGGAGGAGTTGTTCATCATCTCTTATCGATTGGCTTCCTTGATATAAAGGAAGAGATCCTCGTCCGCCCGCTTCATGTGGTGTTTCTCGCGGGCGATGCGTTCCACCTCCTCCACATCGGTGTCCAGCAGTTGTAACTCCCTGGTGTAGGCGTCGTATTCCGCCTTGAAAGAATCCACTTCCGCCTGCAGACGGGCATTCTCCGTGTAGCGCATAAAGTTATTCCACACGCTGTCGCTGGAAAGCACTAACGTCGTGAGCAAACCAATACATATAATAATAATGTATCGGTAACGCCACAAGCAATTCAATACGGAGTTAATATTTACCTTGGACATAGCCTATGTGTTTGTGCAGACAAAGATATTAAAAAAAGTGGTCGAAGCATAGAATTTTATCGTTTATTTTTGTTAATTTTGCAAATGAAAGAACAAAACCGATTCGTCAATGGAAGAATACATTGTATCCGCCCGTAAATATCGGCCCTCCACCTTCGACACGGTCGTGGGGCAACGCGCGCTTACGACCACGCTCCTCAACGCCATCCGCACCGGAAAACTGGCGCACGCCTACCTTTTCTGCGGACCGCGCGGTGTGGGGAAAACGACCTGCGCACGCATTTTCGCCAAAACCATCAACTGCCT
>JABUUA010000129.1 GCA_021443405.1 Bacteroidaceae bacterium | reverse complement strand
AAACCCGTCCACCTCGAAGGCGTAAACGGGACCGAACTCGGGATGCAGCACCACGGCATATTTCTGCAAAGCCGCGTCCACCTCGTTGGCAAGGTCAGCACACTGCTGCGCCAGCGCCGCATTTTTATTGACGTCCGTCAGTATTTCCGCTGCCTTATGCAGTACGCTGACGGCAAAAAAGTTGCTCGGCACCAGGAAGGGGAACAAGCAACAATCGTCACTCGGACGGAAGGCCGAAGCAATCATTCCGACGGGCTTCACGGGATGGCCCTTGCCGTAATTGGACATGGTGTCGTGCATGGCCGCCGTTTCGCGGGTGAAATGATACGATGTCACCTTGCCCGCCTTGCGCTGCTGTTCGTGGAACACACCCAGTATTTTCTCCACCGCCTCCAGCCAGCGCTCGTCGAAGACCGAGGCGTCGCCCGTCAGTTTCCAATAGGCATAGGCCAGACGAATGGGATAACACAGCGAGTCTATCTCGTACTTCCGCTCGTGCAGTTCCAATTTCATGTCCGTGTTGTCACTCTGCCACTGGCCGCCCGTCGCCGTGCGATTGAAAGCATTGGCGTAAGGGTCGATGCAGATACACGCCATCTGACGGCGCACCACACCCCGAATCAAGTGGCGTAGCGCCTCGTCGTCCTTCATGAAGGGCAAGTACGGCCACACCTGCGCAGCTGAGTCGCGCAGCCACATCGCCTCGATGTCGCCCGTAATCACAAACGTGTCGTCGTCTCCGTCTACCCACGTGTACTGGGTGGTGGTGTCGAGGGTGTTGGGAAAACAATTCTGGAACATCCACCACAGTTTGGGCGTGACGGCCCGCAGACGCTTCTTCATCTCCGCAATCTTTTTCTCCACTGCCTTGCTGCGGAACAAACGCTTCTCGGGTGCGGGACGACGCGACGTGAAGGTGTCTTGCACCACGGGAGCCAGCTCCGACAACGGGATGAGGGAACCTTCGCTGGCCGCCAAGGTTCCTGCGCCACACAGCCAAAGGCAGGCGGCAAGACCACAGATACGTTTCATCTTACGGACGGTATTTAGGTTCGGTGCCCCACTTCGAGGGCTTGTTGGTCATGTAGAAATCGAGCGTGCCGCCGCGCGCCATATCGGCGTAGCGCAGATAACTGTAGGGATACGGCTTTCCGTTGAGCTTCACGCTCTTGACATACATGTTCTCGTCACTGTTGTTGTGCGTGCGAATCACGAAGGTGGCGTTCTCGCCGACGCGCAGTTCTGCCTGCTCCACAATGGGACTTCCCAGCACATACTCCCCGCCGCAGGGCTTCACTTGATAGAGTCCCATGGCCGAAAGAATGTACCAAGCCGACATCTGCCCCACGTCCTCGTTGCCGCAGAGACCGGCGGGCTTGTCATCGTAGAGTTCGCTCATCACCTGCCGCACACGCCGGGCCGTCTTCCACGGCTGCCCTACATAATTATATATATATAAGGTATGGTGACTGGGTTCGTTGCCGTGGGCATACTGACCTATCAGGCCCGTGATGTCGGGATTGGCATACTCGCCCAGGTCGCTATCGGCTTCGAAGAGAGCGTCGAGGCGATTGATGAAGGCCTGCTCCGACGGGAAGCAACTCACCAGACCGTGCACATCGTGCGGCACCAGCCAAGTATATTGCCAAGGATTGCCCTCGGTGTAGTCGCGGGTCTGGTGACAAGGATTGAAGTTGGGCTCGTCGCGGAACTTGCCGTCGCTGCCCAACGCACGCATGCACTGCGCGGCGGGGTCGAACAGACGGCGGTAGCCCTGACTGCGCTGGGCGAAGTAGAGACTGTCGTCCTTCAGCCCCACCCTGCCGGCGGCCTGCGCCGCGCTCCAGTCGGCAAGGAAGTATTCCAGCGACTTTGCCACCGACTCGTCGGCGTGGTCGTAGGGCACGTAGCCGAGGCGCTGCATCCAGTCGAGCTGACGGTTCTGCTTCATCAGGCTTTCTTTCATGGCCGTGAAAGCGCGCAGCTGGTCTTTCTCGGGGATGAATCCCTTAAGCAACATGTCGGCGAGCACGGGCACAGCGGGACAGCCGACCATGCAATACGTCTCGTTCGACATTAAATGCCAGACGGGCAGCTCGCCTTGTTCCTCCCAGATGCGCATCATCGTCTCGGCATAGTCCGCCATGCGGTCGTGCAGAATGAGCGTTGCCAGCGGGTGGGCACTACGGTAGGTATCCCACAACGACCAAGTGGTGTAGTTCTGATGAGGGGCATCGTGGTGCACACGACCGTCGGAGCCCCTGTAATCGCCGCATACGTCGTTCCACACCGACGGCGCCACCATCAGGTGATACATGGCCGTGTAGAAGATGCGGCGCTCGCGCTCCGTGCGGAAGGTGGCGCGTATGCGGCCGAGTTCCTTCTCCCAAGCGTCCTCCGCCTGCTGGCGGATGGCCTTGAAGTCCCACGTCGGCATTTCGGCCATCCTATTGTTGCGGGCCGCCATCTCGCTGGTGGGCGAGAGCGAAACCTTGGCCATCACAGCCTCGCCGGGCAGCACCTCGAAGGTGGCCTGCGCGTAGGGCGACGAGGGAGATGCCGACAGGAAGTAATGGATGGGCTTGGAGAACTGTATCTGGAAATAGACGTGCTGCTCGCGCGCCCAGCCTCGACTGATGCGAAAGCCCGAAAGCGTGAACTCATCCACCTGGTAGATGCGCGACTCCTGTCGGCTGTCGCCCACTCCGTTCTCAAGGTCGATGGTGATGCGGGCATTGTTATTGCCGCGCGGAAAGGTATAGCGGTGCAGGGCGACACGCTGGGTGGCGGTGATCTCGCACTTTATATTATCGCGGTCGAGCACCACGGCGTAATAGCCTGGACGAACCTCCTCCCGGTCGTGGGAGAAGGCGGAAGCCAACCCCTGTCGCGAGGTCTCCACGTCGCCCATCGAGGGCATAAGGGCTATGTCGCCGAGGTCGGAGCACCCCGTTCCCGAGAGGTGCATCTGCGCAAATCCCACGATGCTGTCGCCGCTCGCGTGGTAACCGGAGCACCAGTCCCAGCCTGTCTTCAACTGGGTGGGGCCGGCGTTCACCATGCCATGCGGCACATTGGCCCCCACAAACACGTGACCGTGGTCGCCCGTTCCTATAGTGGGGTCCACCGAATCCACCAGACGTTGGGCGCACACTGCTGCGGGCAGCAGCCCCACCAAAGCAAAAAAGAATAGTTTCTTCATGGTTTTAAGTTTAACTCTGTTACAAAATTAGGAAAATTTTACGGAAGAACAAGCAGTTTGCATGCCTTTGTCTTCAGATTTTTTTGCCGGGCCTTGACTTGATTCACAAGTAGGACAGCCCCTTGGGTACCCCATTTCTCTGCGACGATAGCCAAATGATAAGTCAAACATCCCTTTTGCTTACACACTGCACACCATATCGAATCTCCGCTTTCTTTTTGCCAACGAATTTCTGACGAAATTTCGAGTGAAATAGAGCGAGCAGACGACAGAACGGAGTCGTCGGGAGGACAAAAGCAAGGTTCCGCGGTGACCCGACAGCAGACATACGGACGAGTGGGTCGATTCTTCTAAGAAAAAATGCCCACACGTCCAGACGAATTTGCGGAGTCGACGGGACGTTTTTGCCGATTTTCCTGCGTATTTTCGTCGATTTTTCTCGTCAAATATTTTCAGTTGCCTCGCTATCAAGCAACTGACAATTAATCCCAACGTCGCGCAGACGCAGACGTCCGTACAAAATTTTAGTGTACGGTCCATTGAAGCGACCAACGATTTGACATTTTGTCACTTGGCGTTCTTGGGGTATCGACAGGAAGAAAAGCATCCGACGCCCGAACGACCGTCGAAACTTACCACGCTGTCGCCGTCCACTCCAATGGGAATAAAGGGTAAATAATACTTGCACAAAATTTGCAACTTTGCGCAATATTCAGTAACTTTGCAGCGTGAATAAAGGATAAGACCATGGCAAGAAAAGGAACTTATATAGCCTTTGACGCAGCGGGGATGGTAGACCCGATATGCAGTAACCGGCACACTTTCCAGCAGTTGGCCGAATGGCAGCGCAACTATCCGAGCCGATTCAACTTCATTAACATGGACGCCATCAACTTCGCAGCGGAGCACGACGACCAAACCGAAACGACGCTGAAGCACCACATGCTGCAGCAAATGGCGCAGGCCGAGAATCTTTTGGTGGTGGCCTCGCCCGTGCTCAACACGGAGAGCCCTATTCTCAACTGGCAAATCTCGCGCGCCATCAACCGCTTCCACCTGCCCGTCATCCTTGCCTACGCCGGTCTGGAGACCGTGGACGAGAGCACCATACAGGCCTACTGGTCGTGGCTGCCGCAGAAGTTCCGCAAGTATCTGACCGTGAAACCTTGGGCGCGCATCGCCCACATCCCTCTGATACGCACCAAACTGGAGAGCGCCTTGGCTGCGTTCTCGGCCGAACAGCAAACGTATCCGTGGGACTCCTTCTCCATTTTCTAAGTCGAACAAACCAAGGTAAAAAGAAAGAATATGAAAAAGTTTTTGATGTCATTCGTGACGCTCCTCGTGATGAGCGTCGCAGCCTTTGCCCAGGCCGACCGCATCGTGGGCACGTATGCCACCGTTCACGACGGTGTCAGTTCAAAAGTGAAGATTAGCAAGGTGGGCAACGCCTACCGCGCCCAGGTGATTTGGGTGGACAATCTGAAGAAAGAGGACGGTAGCATCCGCACCGACGAGAAGAATCCCGACGCCGCCAAGCGCTCGACACCAGCCAACAAAATAGTGCTCGTGGAGAAGGTGACCTACAACGAGAAGAAGAACCAATGGGACAACGGCAAGATTTACGAGCCCACCAGCGGAAAGACATGGACGGTGACCATCTCCTTCAAAGACGAGAAGACGCTGAAAGTACGCGGCTCGTTCGGTCCCATCGGCAAGAGCGTCTATTGGACGAAGCTGGACTAAGCCCCTTCCCGACCCCATACTTTGAAGCACACACCACCCGCTCCCATGCCCGCCTCGCAGCCCACCGAACCCCGTTCCGCTGACACGCTCCCCCACTCCACCGCGAAGACCGGGCGTGTCAAGCACGGTCTCGTGCTCGAAGGCGGCGGCATGCGCGGCATGTTCACCTGCGGCATCCTCGACGTCATGCTGGAGCACGGACTCCGCGTCGATGGTGCCGTGGGTGTTTCGGCGGGTGCCGCCTTCGGCGTCAACTACAAGTCGCGGCAGATTGGACGCGCCCTGCGTTACAACTGCCAGTACGGAGCCGACCCGCGTTATATGGGCCTTCGGTCGCTGCTGACCACGGGAAACCTGGTGAACGCCGACTTTGCCTATCGCACGGTGCCCTTGGAACTGGACAAGTTCGACGAGGCGACCTTCGAGGCCGACCCCATGGAGTTCCACCTCGTGTGCACCGACGTTGACCGCGGCATGCCCGTCTATCACCAACTCACGCAGTTCAACGAACGCGCGCTCGACTGGATTCGGGCTTCGGCCTCCATGCCCATCGTGTCAACAGCCGTGGAAATCGACGGACTTCGTCTGCTCGACGGAGGCATCGTGGACAGCATCCCCCTCCGTTTCTTCCAGGAAAAAGGCTACCGTCGCAACATTGTCATCCTCACGCAGCCACGCGGATTCTTCAAAAGCAAGACAAAGCTGATGCCGCTCTTCCACGTGTTCTGCCGCCGCTACCCCGCCGTCGTTCAGGCCATGGCGCGCCGTCACGAGATGTACAACGCGGAGTTGCAGTACATTTCGGAGCAGGAAGCACTGGGCGACACCCTGCTCATCTACCCCGAAGAACCCATCACCATCAGTCGCACGGCCTCGGATGCACGCCAACTGCGCGCGGTGTATCAGATGGGACGACAGAAGGGCGAGGTCCTATTGCCCAAGATTTGTGCGTTCCTGGGCCAGGAATGAAGACCGGTCCAACGGCCCGTCGCGCCGACCGTTCCCAGCACAAAAACCAGCGTCCAGCAATAGTTTTCCCACGATTTATTTGGCGTTTCAAGAAAAAACACCTACCTTTGCACTCGCAAAACATAAAAGTTGCTGCTTTAGCTCAGTGGTAGAGCGCATCCTTGGTAAGGATGAGGTCCCGAGTTCAACTCTCGGAAGCAGCTCACGCAAAACGAGGAATCACCGCAAGTGACTCCTCGTTTTCGTTTTCCTATAAGCAGAAATCTTAATCGGCAGCTGCCTCTTTCTCGTCGAGCAGCGTCATGAGACGCAGCATCTCGTCGCGGAGTTGCGCCGCCTGCATGAAGTCGAGTTGCTTGGCGGCCTCTTGCATCTGACGTCGTGTGTGGTCGATGGCCTTCTTCAGTTGCTGGGGCGTCATGTATTCGGTTACGGGGTCGGCCACGGCGGTCAGCTCGGGACGCGTGGGTTCCACGTAGGCGCGCTGGTCCTTCTGCCCTGCCTGTGCAGCCAGACTCGCCAAGTTTCGTTCCTTCTTGATGGCTTGCGGCGTGATGCCGTGCTCGGCGTTGTAGCGCAACTGTACCTCGCGTCTTCGGTTCGTCTCCTCGATACAGTCGGCCATGCTGCGCGTCACGCGGTCGGCATAAAGGATGGCCTTGCCGTTCACGTGGCGGGCGGCGCGCCCCACCGTCTGGGTGATGCTGGTCTTGCTGCGCAGGAAACCTTCCTGGTCGGCGTCGAGAATACCCACCAACGACACCTCGGGGAGGTCGAGTCCCTCACGTAACAGGTTGACACCCACCAGCACATCATAAGTGCCGCCGCGCAGTCCGTCCATAATCTGCACGCGCTCCAGTGTGTCCACGTCACAGTGGATGTAGCACGATTTTATCCGCCGGCGCAGGAGGTATTCCGAGAATTCCTCGGCCTGTCGCTTGCTCACCGTGGTCACAAGTACGCGCTCGCCCACCTCCACACGCTGCAGAATCTCCTCCACCAAGTCGTCGGCCTGATGCTCGCGCGGGCGCACCTCAATCACGGGGTCGAGCAAACCGGTCGGACGGATGATTTGCTCCACCACCACGCCCCCGCTCTCGGCCAGTTCGTAGTCGGCCGGCGTGGCCGAAACATAGATAGTCTGGGGCGTCAACTCCTTGAACTCCTCGAACTTCAACGGGCGGTTGTCCATCGCGGCAGGCAGACGAAAGCCGTACTCCACCAGGTTCTTCTTGCGTGCCCGGTCGCCTCCGTACATGCCGCCAATCTGGGGAACGCTGACGTGGCTCTCGTCGATAATCATCAGAAAGTCTTTCGGGAAGAAATCGAGCAGGCAGAACGGGCGCGTCCCCGCCTCGCGACCGTCGAAGTAACGACTGTAGTTCTCGATGCCCGAACAGTGACCCAGTTCCCGAATCATCTCCATGTCGTACTTCACACGTTCAAACAAACGTTTGGCCTCCACGGGTTTACCGATTTCCTCGAAGTAGGCGACCTGCGCGTCGAGGTCGTGTTCTATCTGACGGATGGCCCGTTCCTGTGTCTCCTTGCTCGTCATGAAAAGATTTGCCGGATAGACGTTGTACTCGTCGAACCCAGCCACGCGATGCATGCTGACGGGGTCCACCTCCTCCAGCGACTCGATTTCGTCGTCCCAATACGTGATGCGCAACAGGTTGTCGCTGTAGGCCAACGCCACATCCACCGTGTCGCCCTTTACCCGGCACTCGCCCCGCCCCATCGACACGTCGTTGCGAACGTAGAGCGAGTCCAGCAGTCGGCGCAACAACTCGTTGCGGTTCAGTCGCATGCCTACCTTCAAATTGATGACGCTCTCGTAGAAAGCCGAGGGATTTCCCATGCCATAGATGCAACTGACAGAGCTCACCACAATCACATCCTTGCGCCCCGACAGCAGAGCACTCGTGGCGGCGAGACGCAATTTATCTATCTCGTCGTTAATCATCAAGTCCTTCTCGATGTACGTGTCGGTTTGTGGCAGGTAAGCCTCGGGCTGGTAATAGTCGTAATATGAAACGTAGTATTCCACAGCATTCTTGGGGAAGAACGCCTTCATCTCACTGTAGAGCTGGGCAGCCAGCGTCTTGTTGTGGCTCAGGATAAGGGTGGGCTTGCCCGCACGGGCAATGACGTTCGCCATGGTGAACGTTTTACCGCTGCCCGTCACGCCCAGCAACACCTGCGCAGGCTCGCCCCGCTCCACTCCCGCGGAGAGTTGTTCGATGGCCTGCGGCTGGTCGCCCGTGGGCAGATACGCCGATGTGAGTTCAAATACTTCTTTCATTTAACATACAAAGATAACCATTTTTTTGCAAAGTCCACAAAAAATTCGTATCTTTGCGCCCTAAAATGTGCTCTACGATGAAGAATACAATTTGGTTGTGCCTCTTGATGGCGATAGCACTCACATCGTGTGGCGAGTACGCGGCCTTGCAGAAGACCACGGACTACGAGTACCGCTACGAGGCCGCCAAGCAATATTATATGGAGGGTAAGTACCGCAAGGCAGCTACCTTGATGGGCGATTTACTCGGCACCATGAAGGGCACGGCTTACGGCGAAGAATCCCTCTTCCTGACCGCGATGAGCGAGTTCAAGGCCAAAGACTACGAGACGGCCGGCAACTATTTCAAGAAGTACTGCCAGTCTTATCCCAAGGGAACCTACGTAGAGCAAAGCTTCTACTACACCGGTCTTTCGCTCTACCACCAGACACCCGACCCGCGTCTCGACCAACAAAATACGGACCAGGCCATGCTGGAAATCCAGAACTTCCTGGACAAATATCCTAACACACAACTCAAGCCACAGTGTCAGGACATGCTGATGGTACTGCAAGACAAGCTGGTGGAGAAAGAGTGGCTGTCGGCCAAGCTCTATTACGACTTAGGCACTTATACGGGCAACTGTCTCTACGGCGGCAGTAATTACCAGGCCTGCGTGGTGACGGCACAGAACGCGTTGCGCGACTACCCCTATGCCAGCACGCAGAAGCGCGAGCAACTTTCATTCATCACGCTCAAGGCAAAATACCATCTGGCCATGGAAAGCGTGGAGGAAAAGCGCATCGAACGCTTCCGCGACGCCATCGACGAGTACTATGCTTTCGAGAACGACTTCCCCGAATCGAAGCACATGGTCGAGGCCAAGAACATGTTCCGCAAGGCGGAGAACATCGTGAAGAAAAAGAAAATCGACCTGACAGACGAAGATTAAAACATACATTATATAATATATGGACTATAAAAAGACTAATGCGCCTACCAATACGGTATCACGCAACATCATGGATCTGTGCGAAGAAACCGGCAACATCTACGAGAGCGTAGCCATCATCGGCAAGCGCGCCAACCAGATTTCC